>JAFUUZ010000018.1 GCA_017471285.1 Paludibacteraceae bacterium
TGCCACTATCACGGGCGAGATTGTCGCAAGTTCAAATGTAACGCTTGAACTGGCAGGCACCAACACTGTACAGAACAATGTAACATTTGTGAAT
Organism: Paludibacteraceae bacterium; assembly: GCA_017471285.1. Lineage (GTDB taxonomy): Bacteria > Bacteroidota > Bacteroidia > Bacteroidales > Paludibacteraceae > Colicola. Next base: position 95 of record JAFUUZ010000018.1, read on the forward strand.
ATTACCATGAACGGTGACAACGAGAATGCCCAACTGAACATCAACGGCGAAGTCACTCTAAGATCTGTTATGACCCTCAATAATGTCCATTTCCGCAATGTAGCAACCGGATCTACAATGGGAGGGATGCTGTCTGGAGAGGTAAGCCATGTGGTACTCAACAGCGGTTCGTTCTACGCCGAGGGTACGTCCATATGGATTGAAAAAGCGAATGTCTCTGTTCCTTATGGTTATGTAATAGACGAAGGTACTACCGCAGCAAACAAGAAATATATCTATGCGCGTGAGGTAACAACATATCTTGACTACGTAGTAACGCAGGACGGCGTGTCACATGAAATCAACAGCGAGAACGCTTCCGACGTGCTGGGCGATGGTACGGTAGCCTATGACCGTCCGACAAAGACCATGACGCTGCGGAACGCCAAACTGGCTTCGGTGGTATTCGCGTTCACCAATGGTACCCTCTATCTGGAAGGTAATAACCAGATCTTTGCCAATGCTACAACAGAGAACCCGACTGTTGGTGCAGCGGGCGATTCGTTGACCATTACCGGTCCCGGATCTGTTACACTCATTACACAGCAGGCAGACAAAGCTGCAATCGTAAAACCGGGTCCCAGCCTCGTTATACGCAATACCACAGTCAACATCACTACTCAATCCTATGCTATTTCCGGAATAGCGTTGAGTTTGGGTTCATCCTATCAGGAATTCCCCTTGGATGTTTTGATTGACAATTCCAACGTATCTATCCAGTCCGGACAGGTAGGCGCACTGAACCTCATAACTAACTTCACGCTGGAGCGCGCTGAGTTCGTATCACCGGCTGACGTGGATTACTTCAACGGCCAATTCTGTGTCAACTACCAGCCTATCGCTGCCAACACCAAAGTGGAGATTAAGGCAATGGCACAAGGCATCGAGGAAGTGATTGCCAACACACCGGACAACAAAGCACACAAAGTCCTCGTGGACGGTGTAATCTACATCGTTCGCGACGGCAAACTCTTCAACCTCCAAGGCGCAGAGGTCAAGTAAATCCTGATCGTACAATCAATGTGACTCACTTTTCGGAGTGGGTCACTTTTTTTATATTCTGCCTGTTTATATATGCCGTTCAAAGGTGAGTCTCTTAGCCCAAGGGCACGATTATTTCTGTCGATTATTTCCTGCCCCCTGGGGAAATAGGTCATCCCAAAGGGCTGATTATTTCCAAGCAAGCGGCGAGAAATCTTCAACCGCGACGCTAAGCGTATCCTCGTTTCGCACCTCCCAAAACCCGCTCTCGACCTGCCGAAGGTAGAGAAGACCACACTCGGTGACCTCGGTGTTCTGGCTGACTTGAAAGCTACGATGGAAGCAGAGGAGAAACCCGCTGCTGCCAAGAAGGCCAAGAAAGCCAAAAAAGACGACGATGCTGAATAAGCACCAACCGTCTGAAATGAAATAAGCGACTCTTGCGAGCCGCTTATTTTTTACTACTTCGTACTTCGTACATTGTCCCTTCGTACCTCCCTTTACATTCTCTCGGGCATTTCTATACCCAGGAGCGCCATGGCAGAACGAAGCACTTTTGCTACGTTCGCCGCAAGCAGCAGACGCAGCGCTTTCTTCTGTCCGTCCGGCTCGTTGAGGATGCTCAGATCATGATAGAAAGAGTTGAAATCGCAGGCGAGTGCGTACGCGTAATTACAAATGACCGCGGGTGAGAACTCTTCTCCGGCAGTGCGCACGACAGAGGGATACTCGCAGAGTCGCTGAATCAAATTCAACTCCTTGGGATCAAGCTGACTGCTGACAGCTGAAGGCTGAAGACTCTCTGCTTTGCGCAGCACCGACTGAATACGGGCGTAGGTATATTGGATAAACGGACCTGTATTGCCGTTGAAATCGATAGACTCTGCCGGGTTGAAAAGCATGTTCTTTCGCGGATCTACCTTGAGAATAAAGTACTTGAGAGCTCCGAGTCCGACCATACGGGCAATTTCGTTGGCTTCCTCCTCGGTGATACCTTGCAGGGTGTTTACTTTGTCCTTCGATATCTCACGTGCATCCGCGACCATCTTATCCATCAGGTCGTCAGCATCCACTACGGTTCCTTCGCGGCTTTTCATCTTGCCGTTTGGAAGTTCCACCATCCCGTAGGAGAAATGAACCAGCTCTTTGCCGAACGGGAAACCAAGGCGGTCAAGGAGTATCGAAAGCACCTTGAAGTGGTACTCCTGTTCGTTTCCTACCACATAGACCATCTTATCGATAGGATAGTCCTGGAAACGCAGTTTGGCGGTACCGATATCCTGAGTCATATAGACCGAAGTACCATCCGAACGGAGCAACAGTTTCTCGTCCAGTCCGTCTTTGGTCAGATCCGCCCATACCGATCCGTCCTCACGGCGATAGAAAGCGCCGGAAGCCAGCCCTTTCTCCACCTCGCTTTTTCCCTCCAGATAGGTGTTGGATTCGTAATATATCTTATCGAACGAAACGCCCATACGGCGGTATGTCTCGTCAAATCCGGCATATACCCATTCGTTCATTTTCGCCCATAGTGCGCGTACTTCCGGGTCGTTTGCCTCCCATTTACGGAGCATTTCCTGCGCCTCCAGCATAAGCGGAGCCTCGCGTTTAGCCGTTTCTTCATCCATGCCGCCCGCCGTCAGTTCGGCGATCTGCTTCTTGTATTCCTTGTCAAAACGGACGTAGTAGTCTCCGATGAGGTGGTCCCCTTTCTTGCCGGACGACTCCGGTGTCTCGCCGTTACCGAACTTCAGCCAAGCCAGCATCGATTTGCAGATATGTATTCCGCGGTCGTTGACGATATTGGTTTTCACCACTTTCCATCCGTTCGCCTCCTGGATCTGTGCAATCGAATAGCCGAGCAGGTTATTACGGACATGCCCGAGGTGGAGCGGTTTATTGGTGTTGGGGGACGAATATTCCACCATCATCAACATTTGGTCATTTTCACATTTACCATTTGGACATTTACCATTCGGGTGTTTGAAGCGTCCGAAGTGCTCGTCGGCATTGATGGCTTTGAGTTGTTCCACCCAGAAAGAATCAGAGATAGTAAGGTTGAGGAAGCCCTGTACGGCATTAAAGCCATTTACCATTGGGTTATTTACCATTTGGTTATTTATTATCCATTCACCTATCTCCTGCGCTACCGCCTGCGGGGCTTTGCGCGCCGTCTTCACGAAAGGAAAGACCACCAGCGTGATGTTTCCTTCAAACTCCGGACGGGTTTTCTGTAATTGTATCTGCGAATCCTCGGCTTCAACGCCATACAGCGCCTTGACTGCCGATTTCGCAAGAGAAGTTATTTGCTGTTCTAAACTATTCATTCTATATCTTTTATCTTTAAGCACCGGAGGTGCGATCTTTATTCTTTAAGCGAAGCGGTCTAAATCTGGGGGTATTTGCGGAACCAAGAGGATATTTTCAGCCGTATGACGCCGAGCAAAGCTTCGGAGAAGATACCACCGCTCATCTTGGAAGTACCGAGCACCCGGTTTACGAAGATGATAGGCACCTCGATGATCTTCGCGCCGCATTTAGAGGCGGTGAATTTCATCTCGATCTGGAAGGCATATCCTTTGAAACGAATCTTGTCCAGTTCTATTGTCTCCAGGGTATGGCGGCGGTATGCCACAAATCCTGCGGTGGTGTCATGTATATCCACTCCCAGCACGAAACGCACATATTTGGATGCGAAATAGCTCATCAGCACGCGTCCCATAGGCCAGTTGACCACATTGACGCCGGTCACGTAACGGCTACCGATCGCCAGATCGGCGCCCCGGTTAGCACAAGCGTCATAGAGTTTGAGCAGATCCTGCGGGTTGTGGCTGAAATCGGCATCCATCTCAAAGATATACTCCGCCTTATGCTCGATAGCCCATTTGAATCCGCATATGTATGCCGTTCCCAATCCCAGTTTGCCGGAACGCTCGACGATATCCACACGGCCCTTGTATTTGCCGGACATAAGTCGTTTCACGATGTCTGCCGTTCCGTCGGGTGAGCCGTCGTCGATAACCAAGACATTGAATTCTATCGGCAACTCCATCACAGCCGTGATGATGGCTTCGATGTTTTCCTTTTCGTTGTAAGTAGGGATAATAACAAGTCTTTCCATATAGTACGAATTACACATTACGAGTTATGAATTATCCGCGATGACATGGTCATTCAGGACATATACCGGGCTGGGCGTTGTCCGTTCAAGTGCTTTGAGGAAGATGTCCGTACCGGGCAGGATGTCCAGTTCCTCCAGATAGGAAGCGACGGTGTTGTACGCCACCTGCGGGTCATTGTTCTCCAGGGAGAGATGGCACAGCCATACATTTCTCAGATCGGGGTGCCAGTTTCGTTCCAGCAGTTCGCCGCAGGTATCATTACTCTGGTGTCCGCGCGGCGAAAGGATCCGCTCTTTCAGATAGGTGGGATAAGGTCCGTTGAGGAGCATATGCTCGTCATGATTCGCCTCGATGACCAAATGGTTCGCCGTACGGATATACGCCTCCATCTCGTCGTTCACGCTGCCGCAGTCGGTCATGATCACAAAGCGCTGGCCAAGGTAATCGATGCAGTATCCCACGCATTCGGTCGAGTCGTGCTCGATGCTGAAGGTATTGATCCGCATGCCGAAGAGTTCCCACTCTTTGCCTTTCTCGAAATAGCGCCGGCTGGTACGCAGTTTCTCCCTCACGCCGTAGTTACGGTCTATGCCTTCGTGTATCAGCGCGGTCGAATAGATCGGCAGATGCACGCGTTCACCGAGGGTGCCTACCGCACGTATGTGATCCGCATGGTCATGCGTGACAAGCACGCCCATGATATTTTGGAAATCGAGCCCCATCTCCCGCAGGTATTTCTGGATCGAGCGTGCAGAGATTCCGGCATCGATCAGTATTCCCTGACGACGCGTACCGAGATAGTAGCAGTTTCCGCTGCTACCGCTGGCAAAGCACCTGAATATGAGCTCCTTCTCCTCCATTTTACAAAATCGGGTACAAAATTACAAAAAAAATACGACATGTGCAAGATTTTAGCGGAAAAAATCGTTTGCACCTGCCACAAAGGAACTTATAAATGGGTGATTTTAAGCGAATCGGCTCAAAAAAGTAATTTTTTTTGTATTTTTTAGTTCAAAGTGAGCCGATAATTCAAATATTTTTTGTAATTTTGCACCGATTTTATCATTTCACTTATGGAAACGACTCGTGACATACTGCATTTTTTGCACTATCATCCCTCATCTTCGCGGGAAGAAATCCGCGGAGGAATCGGCTTTCAAGAGAGTGATGCGACACTCAAACGACTTATTGGTGGCGGAGTGGAAAATGGAGATATAGTGGTAGAAGGGAAGGCGCGCGCGACGCGTTATTCCTTATCTAATCGCGCGCTTTTACTGATGCCGATGGATTTAGACACTTATTTTGCGCAGGAGACCGACGAGCGGCATGTGCAGACGGGGTTCAATTTTGCGCTTATCACTGAGCAGCTTCCGCAAGTATCTTTGTTTACAGAGGAGGAATTAGCGCATCTGAATGATTTGCAAGCCGAGTTTCGCACACATTTGGAGGATATGAGCGAAAGTGAATATCGCAAAGAGATGGAGCGTTTGGGAATAGATTTGAGTTGGAAATCCTCGCAAATAGAAGGTAATACCTATTCACTTTTGGAGACCGAGCGTTTGTTGCGGGAGAGCAAAACGGCAGATGGAAAGACCAAAGAAGAGGCAGTAATGCTTCTAAACCATAAGGATGCATTGCGGTTTGTATTGGACAATCCTGATTATTTACAAACGCTAACCATTAGCCATATTGAGGATATTCATCAACTGCTGACCAAAGAGCTTTCCGTAGATACGGGTTTACGTCATCGCCGTGTGGGTATAACTGGCACGCAATACAGGCCGCTCGACAATGAGTTTCAAATCCGCGAAGCAATGCGGGATACTTGTGATTTGATTAACAGCCGGAATAATGTGTTTGAGAAAGCCTTGTTGGCTTTGTTATTGCTGAGTTATATTCAGCCGTTTATGGATGGCAACAAACGCACCGCGCGTATTACGAGCAATGCTTTGCTGATTGCGAATGGTTATTGTCCGCTATCATTCCGAACGGTGGATTCGATTGATTATAAGAAGGCTATGCTGATCTTTTACGAGCAAAACAACTTGCATGCCTTTAAGCAAATCTTCATTGATCAATACGAATTTGCAGTAAAGGAATACTTCTAAACAATCAAGCAGGCGGACACTATTGCCCGCCTGCTCACTTTGTGTATTGTACTTCGTACTTGGTACTTAGTCCCTTAGTCACTTTACTTGACCTCCTGTCCTGTTACGGTATATATCTTCTCCCCGCGGAGAATGTAGATCTGGCCGTCATGGAGGATAAGCCTACCTCTGTCTCCTCCCTGAAGGGAAGAGGATACTTCTTCGATGCCTTGCGGCTCGCCGGTAGTGGTGAACGAGACAGTCTTTGTATCAAGAGTACCGCCATTATTATCCTTTGAGGTAATCGTCAAATCATAACTTGTGCCGCTCTCCAAACCCGTAACCGTGAAGGAGAAGCCTGCAGCTTGTGTCTGTTGCGGGGCGTTATTACGCGCCGGAGCATTGAAGGCAATCTGCGTCAACTGACCGTTGGAATTGAATACAAGCGTGCAAATCACATTGCCGGACTTGTCTTTGATGACCAGTTCGTACGTAGTCGCTCCGGAGACTTGCGGCCATGCTACATCGGCGGTAGTTTCTGCCGGAGTCACAGACAGGTTAGTAGTCTCTGTGCTCTTGGCGCCTAACGGACGAACATCATATAATCCCCAGGCATCATGCATCTTGTAGGTCTCTAAATAATCGGCAGGCACATAAACAATAGTGCTGTAATCTAAACCATAAAGTGCATCTTGATTAACAGTCGGCGGACGCTGGCTATAACAAGTGATGGATTCAATGGACGAGCAATAAGCAAATGCCGCTGTCTCCAACACTTTGACAGACGAACCGATGATTACAGTCTTCAGATTGTTACATTCATAGAAAGCACAATATCCAATGCTTGTGACGCTGTTGGGGATTGTCACGGAAGTCAAACCCTTGCACCCATAGAAAGCCTCTTCTCCAATTCTTATGACGCTATTGGGGATATCTATGTATTCTAATATAGTATTTATACATTTTAAGATTGTATTTTTTGTCGAATCTTCGTAAATTAGCCAGCCTTCTACATATTTATTGATATGACGTGCTCCCCAAGGAGAACCGGTCGCAGTGCCATTATATATGATATGGAAGACGTAATTAAAAGCATTATTCCCAATGCTTGTGACGCTATTGGGAATCGTCATGGAGGTCAAACCGGTGCAACCAGAGAAAGCCCCTTCTCCAATGTTTGTGACGCTATTAGGAATGGTCACGGAGGTCAAACCGGTGCAACCAGAGAAAGCATAGTTCCCAATACTTGTGACACTATTGGGAATAACCAATTCTGTCACTTCAGTATTATTCATATACAAATGATGTGCAGTAGCCAATGGGTTGCATGAGGATGAATCAAAAAAGATATTACACCATGCTTCTATATCTGTAATATTAACTTTTTGCAGGTTTTCACAAAATTCAAAAGCACGATTTCCAATGCTTGTGACGCTATTGGGAATAGTCACAGAGGTCAAACCGCTACAACCCTGAAAAGCGCCATATCCAATGCTTGTGACGCTATTGGGAATAGTTATAGAAGATAAACCATGACAATAGCCGAAAACTCCAGATTCAATGTTTGTAATGCTATTGGAAATAGTTATAGAAGATAATCCATTGCAACAATTAAAAGCGTCTTGTCCAATGCTCGTCACACTGTTTGGGATAATTAGTTCGCCCGTCATTCCTAAACAGAGCATGAAAGCCCCCTCCCCGATGGATGTAACGCTATTGGGGATTTCAACAGTATTCAATGCTCTGCAATCACGGAAAGCCTCTTTACCAATGCTTATGACGCTATTAGGAATCGTCACAGAGGTCAAACCGCTGCAATAAGAGAAAGCACCCTCTCCAATGCTTGTGACGCGATATACTCTCCCATCGTAGGTTACAGAGGACGGAATAACAACATCACCGCTTAAATCTTGAGTATGACCTACAACTTCAACTGCTATTCCATTACCATCGTAGTCTGAATAATATAAGTTTCCGACTTGCACTCCCGAGAAACCTGAAGTGGGATCTGGATCCGGTGTAGGAGTTGAGCCTCCGCCCAAAGATAAAATTGCGTTAATTTTGGGCTTTGCGTTTGAGTTCTTCAAAACGATACTATTTCCTGTTGCGGTTAAAATATTATCTCCCTCAACGAAATCACGAGAGACTCCATTTACCAATATTCCGGCACAAGCCTCCATTAAAACGATTTTTACTTGTTCGCCATTTACCGTAGGGATAGTAATCTCTCTATCCACCCCGTTGGGTTGAATATAATAATCATAAGTCTTGTATGCCGTTTTCCCGGCTTCAGAATTGGTATAAGAGAAAGTTACTCCTCCCATTTGAAACGTGCCTGTACCGCCATTTGTCAGATTGATATTATACTGATGCTTTGTGGCGTCAGTTTCAATAAGCGTAATGTTGTTCGTGTTTTGGATGAGTCCTTGAGTGTAAATCTGGTTACCCATCTTGTTGTTCATACCTGCTGCAAATCCCGTAAAGGAGTTGGCAAATGTTCCTATGCTGGCTACCAGCGCAAGGAAGAAAGTGATAAGTTTTTTCATAATTGTTATTTTTTTAAAGTTTTATAGAGACATCAGTATATCATAAATAGCTTGAGATAATATTGAATTTGAAATTCCTACTGCCGGAGATGGCCAATTAAGATTTTGGGAATACATGTGAGTAAAATCCAATTCTTCGTAATTATATTGACTTGCTATTTGTTGCACAATTTGTTTTGTTATACCTTGAGTATGTCTGGCGCACAGAATAATGTCAACTTCATGAGTCTTTAAATATTTTAATGTATGGTTAAAACATGCGTCTTTATCACCCCCAGTTTGTACTAGTATGGTTTTGTTGATTTTTTTATACGTAAATACAACACATTGATCTTTTCTCAAATGTGTAGCAAGTACTAATCCAGCTCCTAAATGAATAGTAAGAATTTTGATTACTTCTTTTAGAAATATAGTTTTTCCGTGATTCCCTGATGCGACATCACAAATGATGTACTTCTTTCCTGTTTTTGTTGCCATAGCATTAATTCAATTTAGTTTTGCCTCCACTTTATTATTCGGCTTTCGGCATTTCTCCATATTTCATAGTTCGCACATGTACATACAAAAAGCGTGAAGTCCGTTTATTCTTCACGCATCTTGAGGGCTTCGCAATCCCCGAATAAAGTAGAAAAACAACCGAATTCCACGCCCGATATGCTAAACCCACCCCGCCATATAGCAGGGCGTGGCATGTATAACATACCCACGGGACATTCATCTTGCTGTCTGGACTTTATTCTAATGAAATGTTGCGAAGATTTCAAGATGTCGCAAACAACGTCAATAAACGCCTTTTATGTCCTCCTGTTTAACGTCAGTGAGTGACGAGTTACATTTTGCGGTGCAAAGGTACGAATAAATTTTGATATATGCAAATATATCAGAAAGAATTTTAGAAAAAAGCTACTGCCAGCCAGCCATGCCAAAAAAGAACAGAAAATATAAATACAATCATGGTTATTTTTTTGTATTTATATTATATATGTCCGAGAATCGCACAAAAATAAACGGATTCCGCGCATAAGTGCTCGAAATCCGTTCGTGCTATCCGAAATCCGCTCATCGAATGACACTAAAATGGTATGTCTTTCGGTTTATCGTCTGAAATTATGTCCGGATTTCGGTCAATGGGTATTTCTGTTGCATTATCAGTGGGAGTTCCAGATGCCAAATCACGGTTTATTGTGCTGGTAATGAATCCGTTAGCAAAATGAAGGAAGCCTCTTGCCTCTAAGCGATTAACGATATCATTCATAGTAGAAGGGCTGGTGTGCAGCACCTTGGCGAGCCGACGGATAGACCCGTGCCAGCCTTTTTTACCTAATTCTTCCGAGCGCGTGAGACCATGGATATATGCGTATACAGCCGCTTCGCTCAGAGAGAGATCCATAGCATCCAACATCCAAGATTGAATACTGAAGTAAAAACTTTTTCCTGCCATAGTATATAAAAGATTATTATGGTGCAAAGATACAAAAAATATTTGACATATGCAAGTTTTTGAGTAAGAATATACAAAAAAGAGTATTTCTGATAAGCTAATGACCAGCTAAAAGTGTGTATCAAAGTATTTCCCTAATTATCCCCTAAACGAGTCGTAAATGAGTCGGTAAAGTGGCGGAAATTTGTGGTAAACGAGTCGTAAATGAGTCGTAAACGAGTCGCGCACATTTTTTATATGCAATAAATTTGCACATGTCAAAAAAAAGTGGTAAATTTGCAGCCGAATTAAATTAGGCTAAATATAGCATAAAAAAACAGGCTCAGGAAAGATGAGACGGAGAATAGTATTTATATTCCTATTAATAAGTGTAGCAAGTATGGCACAGACTTATCTCTATCGCGGGAAATCGAATTATTCCAGCGATATCCTTTACACGTACGACGGACAGTATATGTACCGCGGGAAATCGACGTACACGAGTGATATTCTATACAGTTGGAACGGGCAGTATGTGTATAAAGGCAAGTCAAGTTATACGAGCGATATCCTATATACATGGGACGGGAAATACCTATACAACGGTAAGTCAACCTACTCGAGCGATATCATCCTGACCTTCGACGGACAATATATCTACCGCGGGAAATCGACCTACAGTAGCGATATCCTATATACCGTGAGCAAAGAATATGTCTATCGCGGGAAATCGACGTACACGAGTGATATTCTGTTCAGTTATGACGGAGTTATACCGATGGCGTTACTAGTAATGATGATGCAATAGGAGTCAGGAATCAAGAGTGAATTATGATAACAATAGAACAATTAAAAGACGTACAACAACGGGCGGATAAGTTGAAGAGCTATCTGCAGATCGACGAGAAGCGTATCCAACTGGAGGAAGAGGAGCTGCATACGCAGGCTCCGGGTTTCTGGGACGACGCAAAAGCCGCTGAAGCGCAGATGCGTAAGGTGAAGAACATCAAACGATGGATAGAAGGCTATGAGGGTGTCCGCGGCGCTGTGGAAGAGTTAGCCCTTGCTTATGAATACTACCGCGAGGAGCTGGTGACGGAAGAGGAGGTGGATGCCGCCTATGCCAAGGCCGTTCAGGAGGTGGAGGACCTGGAGATGAAGAACATGCTGAGCCATGAGGAGGACCAGATGCCGGCAGTTCTGAAGATTGTGTCCGGCGCAGGCGGAACGGAAGCCCAGGACTGGGCGGAGCAACTGATGCGTATGTACCAGCGGTATTGCGAGAAACACGACTACAAGGTGACGATCGCCAACCTGCAGGAAGGCGACGAGGCGGGTATCAAGACCGTGACATTCAATATAGAAGGCGACATGGCGTACGGTTATCTCAAGAGCGAGAACGGCGTACACCGTCTCGTGCGCGTGAGTCCCTATAACGCGCAGGGCAAGCGCATGACTTCGTTCGCTTCCGTCTTCGTGGTGCCGCTGATCGACGATACCATCGAGGTGGAGGTCAATCCCGCCGGTATCAGTTGGGACACCTTCCGCAGCTCCGGCGCCGGAGGTCAGAACGTGAACAAAGTGGAGTCCGGCGTGCGGTTGCATTACAAGTTCGTCAACCCTCTCACCGGCCAGCCGGACGAGATAGTGATAGAGAACACAGAGACGCGCGACCAGCCGAAGAACCGCGAGAATGCCTTACGGCATTTAAGAAGTCAGCTCTATGAGTTAGAGTTAGAGAAGAGAAGACAGGCGCAAGCGAAAGTGGAAGCCGGGAAGAAGAAGATCGAATGGGGCAGCCAGATACGGTCGTATGTGTTCGACGACCGGCGCGTGAAAGACCACCGCACGAACTACCAGACAAGCAATGTCAATGCCGTCATGGACGGCGATATAGACGCGTTCATCAAAGCGTACCTGATGGAGTTTCCGGAATAGGTGAAAGGTGAAAGATGAAAGGTGAAAGGTGAAAAGTGAAAGGTGAAGGGATATATAAGGACCGGGGAAGCAAGTTCTTAGGGTTTGCGGAACCGATACAGGACGAGGCAGAAGCCAAGGCACGCATAGCGTGGTACAAGAAGAAATACCACGATGCGCGGCACGTATGCTACGCCTATCGTCTGGGCCCGGATCTATGGCGCACCAAAGATGACGGCGAGCCTCACGGCACCGCCGGAGCTCCTATCCTGCGATCCATTGACGCCCGAGGATTAGACAACATCTTAGTGGTCGTTGTGCGCTATTTCGGCGGTACGCTGTTAGGCACCGGAGGGCTGATGGTGGCGTATAGGGAAGCCAGCAAGGAAGCGCTTGAAAGCTTAGTTGAAAGGTGAAAGGTGAAAGGTGAAAGATGAAAGACGAATTTAAAGACATACGGGCATACCGCGTAGGATGGATCCTTTGGATAACGGATTTTCTGATTGTGTTCCCTATCCTGCAGATATGGGCATGGAAGAGGACCAAGGGTCTCAAACTGGATTATCTGGGCGACCGCAAGCAGATAGAGAAAGACATCAAGCACGGTGCATTCTTTATGACCAACCACCGCGATATCGTCATGGATGCGGCATGGCTTTCCTACCTGCTCCGGACACACTATTTCATCCGTCCGTATATGGGTGTAGGCGACAACCTGTTTGCCAAACCCTGGATAGAGCACGTGATGAAATTCCTGCGTTGTTTCGCGGTGAAGCGCGGTGCAGCAGCCCATGCGCAGTTAGAGAACGCCAAGCACCTCTCCGCCTATATCCGCCTCTTGCGCAGCCGCGGCAAGTCGATATGGCTGGCGCAACGCGAGGGCCGCGCGAAAGACAGCAACGACCTGACGCAGGGATCCGTGCTGCATATGCTGACCATGGGAGACGGAGACCTGTACGAGAAAATCAAAGGGCTCAATATATGCCCGGTCAGCATCTCGTATGAGTATGACCCGTGCGACTACCTCAAGGCCGCCGAGATGCAGCTGAAACGGGACAACCCCAAATGGCGCAAGACCAAACGCGACGACGTCATCTCCATGCAAACAGGTATTGAGGGATACAAAGGCAGAGTGGTCTATCGCCTCACGCCGAGCATCAATCCGGAGATAGACGAAATGCTCGCCTCGCATCCCGAATACAGAGAACAACCGATACACGACCAACTGCAGCACGTATGCGATATCATCGACCGCCATATTCATCAAGGATATGAGATATACGAGCGTGGCACAGATTTTGAAGCGTACATAGAGAGCCGGTTGGCACTGATAGACATACCCGGCAAGGACGAGACATTCCTGCGGGAGAAAATAGTAGAGATGTATAGCAATCCGGAAAAGAATTACCGGATTGCAGTTGAAAGTTGAAAGTTGAAAGTTTAGAGTTCTTATCTCGGCTAAGCCTCGAACGATCGGCTGAAGCCGTATGGAAAGTTTAGAGATTATGAAAAAAGCAATATTTCCGGGATCGTTTGATCCTTTCACCCTCGGCCACTACGATATCGTGAAACGTGGTCTGGAGATTTTTGACGAGATCATCATCGGCATAGGCCGTAACAGTACCAAGAAAGAGACCTTTCCGATCCGTGAACGCGAAGAGGCAATCCGTAAGATCTTTGCAGACGAGCCACGGATCAAAGTAGCAATATATGACTGCCTGACGGTAGATTTTGCGAAAGAGCAAGAGGCAGCGTTCATCCTCCGCGGCATCCGCTGTGTAGAAGATTTCGAGTACGAGCGCAATATGGCGGAGGCAAACAAACAGTTAGGCGGCATAGAGACAATCATTCTCTATACCAGGCCGGAGTACGCCCATATATCCTCCACCCTCGTCCGCGACCTGTACGCGTACGGCAAGGATGTGAGCGATTTTGTGCCGAATAAGTTGAGGTAGACCGCTAAGGCTGTAAGCCGTCAGAGGGGTTACGGGTTACGGGTTACGGGTTACGGGTTACAGGTTACGGGTTACAGGTTAGAAGGCAGAAAACTGAATGCTGAAAGACAATAAAAGACAATAGACAGAAATGAATAGGCAGATACGAAATATTTTAGTCCTTATTCTTTATTCCTTATTCCTTACTCCGGTTACAGCTCAGAACCGGGCAGCGACGACACGCGCCGACGAGTGCATCGCGATCTTCAACGACGTGCTGCGTCAGGTGGATGTCAACTATGTGGACACACTCAACTACGAAGACCTGACGGAGACAGCTATCAACGCCATGCTGCGCAAGATAGATCCCTACACCGTCTATTACCCCAAGAAAGAGGATAACGAACTGCGGATGCTGACAACAGGCAAGTACGGCGGCATAGGCAGCATTATCCAGCAAAGGGACAAAAAGACCTACGCGGTAAATCCGTATGAAGGCAAGCCGGCCCAGCGCGCCGGTATAGAAGCAGGCGACAGGATCCTGAGCGTGGACGGCAAGAGTACGGACGAGTTGAGCGTGAGTGAGGTGAGCAACATGCTTCGCGGCGAACCGGGCAGCACCGTTGTATTGAAGATAGAGCGCGAAGGGACAGAGAAACCGTTCGAGGTGTCTATCGTACGCGAGGATATCCATCTGGAGCCGGTTAGTTACTATACCGTCCTGACGGCAGACACACTACCCTTCCCCATCGGATATATCTCCTTCAATGAGTTCACGGAGAACTCCGCACAGGCGTTCAGCAACGCTCTGGACGACCTCTATTACACTCATGGAGCACGCGGCCTCGTCATGGACCTCCGCGGCAACGGAGGAGGTATCGTGGATGAGGCGTTGCAGATAGTCAACCTCTTCGTTGACCGGGACACCAAAGTGGTGGAAACAAAAGGAAAGACCAGCCGCAGCAACTATGTCTATAAAACACGTAACACGCCGCGGTACAAAGATCTTCCGCTGGTAGTACTGGTAGATAAGAACTCCGCCTCCGCAAGCGAGATCGTCTCCGGCGCGCTGCAGGACCTGGGACGCGCCAAACTGGTAGGCCAACGCACGTTCGGCAAAGGACTGGTGCAGAACATCCGACCGGTGGTATATGACGGCCATATAAAAATCACGACGAGCAAGTATTACCTCCCTTCCGGCAGATGTATTCAGGCTATAGACTATAGCGAGCGGCAGAAAGGGCACGCGCTCAAGCGGGACACAGCCGGAGGTATATTGCCGGACATCGTGATGAACGACAGCGCGAAAGTAGATATCACCTATTCGCTCTATATCAACCATTATTTCTTCGACTACGCTACGCGCTACCACCGCGAGCACGACAGTATAGCAGCGGCGGAGGTCTTTGAGGTAACGGACGAGATGATTGATGATTTCTGCCAGTTCCTGGACGAGAAAGGTTTCAAATACGAAACGGAGACGAGCAAGTTCTTCGACGACATGCTGAAGATGGCAAAACACGAGGATCTCGACTCTGCTACTATCGCACAGATCGAGACCCTTCGCCCTATTCTCACTCCCGATTACCGTGCGGCTATCGCCCGCAACAAAGAGGAGATCCGGCATTTCTTAGGTGCGGAAATCGTACTGCGTTATTACTACCAGAAAGGTCAGGCAGCCTATAACATCCGGTTCGATAAAGAACTGAAACGCGCGTTGAAAGAACTGAAATAACGGTAAAACGAAACAACGGAATAACCGGCCACAACAAAAAAGAGCACCCGACGGTGTAATGAACCCCAAAAGTTGAACAAAAAACTTTTGGGGTATTTTATGCTTAAGAAACATCCTTACAAAGAACGGTTACAGGCAGTAAAATTATGCCTTGCAGGTTATTCCGTAACGTCGGTAGGTCATCGCCTGGGTATTAACAAAGATTATGTGTTGGAATGGTTGCTTCGCTACCAACGAGACGGCAAAGCAGGTTTACGAAGGAGGATTCCTAAACGAGCTACTTATGCTGAAAAATGCAAAATTGTTTGCAAATATGCAGAAAAACATGTATCTTTGCAGCAGATTTGCGTAGAGCACAATGTATCACGTAGTGCAGTTGAACGCTGGACGCGTATCTATAGGAAAGGCGGATATGAGGCTTTGCGCGCTATAAAGCCACGAGGAACAGGTTGTAAAGGTATGGGACGTCCAAAGAAACAGGAACCGCAGACAGAGTTAGAGCGTCTGCGCTACGAAAATGAGTATCTGCGTGCCGAGGTTGCATTGCTAAAAAAAGTGAGGGCTTTAATGGAAGAAAAGGAGAAGCGTCTACACGAGATTGGGCGCAAGCCATCCAAACATTAAAGCCGGAACACCGCCTTGATTTACTCCTTGGAATCAAGGGGATGGCTCGTACTACGTATTATTATAATATCCGTCCAAGAGAGGATAAGTATGCGCAAATACGCAAAGATATAATACGCATATTTAATAAGAATAAGGGGCGTTACGGATACCAGCGGGTATACCAGCAACTACGCGCGGAACGCAAAGATATCAATCACAAAACAGTAGCCAAATTAATGGCAGCAATGGGCTTATATGCTCGGAAACCCAAGTTGCGTTACCGTTCTTATAAGGGAGAAGTAGGCAAGATTGCACCTAATGTCTTGCAACGCGATTTTACTACCGATGCGCCTAATCGTAAGTGGACAACCGATGTGTCACAGGTAGATATAGGTGGTAAGAAATGCTACATATCGCCTATACTGGATATGTGGAACGGAGAGATTATTAGTTATGCAATCTCTGATTATCCAGATTTAAAGATGATCGTGGATATGTTGCAGAAAGCATTCCGTAAACATCCGCAGACAAATGGTTTGATAATGCACTCGGATCAAGGATGGCATTACCAGCACACACACTATCAGCATCTATTACGGGAACATGGTATCACGCAAAGCATGTCACGTAAAGGTAATTGCCTGGATAACTCAGTTATGGAGAACTTTTTCGGTCTGATGAAGAACGAGCTGCTCTATAATAACCGGTGGGAGAGTATCGATGACTTTAAGGCTGCATTAAAAGAGTATATCCGGTACTACAACAACGAACGTATCAAACTAAAATTGAAAATGAGCCCAGTACAATACCGAACTCACTTTCAAAATCAAGTCAAATAGATTTAATAATCCGTCCAACTTTTGGGGGTCACCTCAACGGATGCTCTTTTTTGTTACGGGAGGGAATAGTTATCGATTCACTTTTTGACCTCTGATGTCGAATAGCTCATCTCCCTTACGGATATAAACCGCATTGTCAATCAGCACCTTCTGTACGTTCAGTTCATCCGTATTCGTGAACGGAACAGCTTCTGTCTTCGGTTCTACGATTAGATAGAGCGTATAGACGGAGTCACACCCGTGCAAGGTCTGATACTCCGCTACTAGGATCGTGTCGCCGACCGGAAGGAGGCTCAAGTCGATCTCCTGCCATACCTCGTTCTCGCCCTCTGTAATCATCTTATACGCCTCGCTATGGAATGGTTGCGAGAAGATGACCTCAAGCGCAACAATCGAGTCACCGCCGGCGTAGTTCTGACCGGAGAGGACAATAGTGTCCGTAGCAGACCGGCTGTAGGTTCTACCCTCGTATTCCACGGTTTCTCCCGAGCACGCATAGATGGTATCTGCGCCGTAGGTGATAATGCGTGGTTCCACCGTCAGATGGAGCATATAGGTCGAGTCACAGCCGTAGATAGACGAATATTCGGCTACGATTGTGGTGTCTCCTATACCTACCGTACTGAGGTCATATCCCTGCCATGTAGCGGCATCGCCCTCTGTGATCGTGAGGATGGACTCCTCCAAGAACGGCTGCGAGAAGATAACCGCAAGCGCTACGATTGAGTCACCGCCGGCGTAGTTCTGACCGGAGAGGACAATAGTGTCCGTAGCGGACTGGTTGTAGGTTCTTCCTTCGTATTCCACGGTTTCTCCCGAGCAAGCACGGATGGTGTCTGAACCATAGGTGATAATGCGTGGTTCCACCGTCAGATGGAGCGTATAGGTCGAGTCACAGCCGTAGATAGACGTATATTTGGCTACGAGAATGGTGTCTCCTACTCCCATAACGCTGAGGTCAAGACCTTGCCACGTCTCTTTATCACCCTCTGTAATCGTGAGGTCAGACTCCGCCGTGAAAGGTTGCGAGAAGATGACAGCAAGCGCTACAATCGAATCGCAGCCGGCATAGTTCTGACCAGAGAGGATAATAGTGTCCGTAGCGGACTGGTTGTAGGATTTTCCTCCATAGGTGACCGTCTCACCGGCGCAAGCATGGATGGTGTCTGCACCGTAGGTGATGATGAGCGGTTTCACCGTCAGATGGAGCAAATAGGTCGAGTCACAGCCGTAGATAGACGTATATTCGGCTACGATTGTGGTGTCTCCTATGCCTACCGTACTGAGGTCATATCCTTGCCATACCTTCTCTGTGCCGGCTACTATCGTGTCGCGAGAGACGATACGCATTACCGGACGGACATACACCACCAGAGCAACGATCGAGTCGCCACCGAGATAGTTAACTCCCGCCAGCCGGACTGAGTCATGCGCCGGACGCTTATAGGTCTTTCCTGCATACTCAACCGTCTCTCCCGCGCAGACATAGAGGGTGTCGTCTCCATACGTAGTAGGACGCGCCATCACTGTCAGATGAAGCGTATAGACAGAGTCGCAACCATAGATCGAGTGGTACTCGGCAACAAGGGTGGTATCGCCTACCGGAAGGGTAGCCAGATTGATATTCTCCCATGTCTCTTCCGCAGCCACATAGATCATCTTGGTCTCCTCAAAGGCATAAGGCTGATGGAGCGAGACGGTAAGCGTGACAATCGAGTCGCCACCGAGATAGTTAGCTCCCGCCAGCGTCACCTCCGTCACAACAGCCTCGCGATACCAAACGCCGGCGTACTCCACCGAGTCGCCCTCGCATACTAACGCCGTATATTCGCCGTAAGTAGCAGGGAAAGGAATAACCGTCACCTTCTTCTCTACAGGCTCTGCCGGGTTATAGAAGTTATTACCCGACTGGTGCGCGGTAATAATCGCTTCGCCGACAGCGAGGGTAATCAGACGGTTTTCGGCATCGACATAAGCCACTGCGCTGTCCGAGCTGGTGAAATACACCTCCAGACGGGATGTTGCAGAGGCGGTCAGAGCGAGTGTATCACGCATATAGAATTGCGGCAACTCGTCACTCCATGTGATCGTCTGGTCATGTTTGTTCTCTCCCGATACGAGAACCGTAATTTCAGCCGAAGCCGTTTCATAGAGTGCTTCCTTCGCAGGGGTGAAGCGAACCGTATAGGTTTGCTCTCCCGCCTCCGGCACTATCGTTGGGTCTAACCATGCGAACGAACCTTCGGTAGAAGCCTCACCGCCGGTCAGGACCGACTCGGCAAGGGTCTCTCCTGCAACAATCCATGAAGCGGAAGGCGCCGTGTAGATCTCAACCGGGGTTTTAGAGAGGACAATTGTCTTCGTCTGCGAAACCGAAGCATAGCGTTCGTCACCGGCTTGATAAGCCGTGATGTCCACCGTTCCGGCAGAGAGCACCACGAGTTTGTTGTTCTCCACATAGGCGATCGTGCTATCCGAAGAGAGATAAGCCACCTCCAAACCGCTGGTTGCTGTAGCCGTGAAAGCAGGGATCTCTTCGGTCGTCAACGCAGCCTCCTGCAGTTCAAAACCATTGATGTACTGATTGAGACCGGTAGTGAAGATATGCACCGGAATGCGGAGCGTAGAAGGATTCTCCTTATTATCGGTAATGACAATCGTATCGTAGAAATGTACATTCTTCTCATGAGGTGTGAAGTTGATTGTGAACTCATCATCTCCGAAATCGCCACAACCCTCACCAATTGTATTCCGGCTCAGTCCAAACACACCTTGCGTCATGGAAAGGGTCATTAAGTCAATATTAGAGTGAGAGACCGTGATCTTCTTCGACCACTCAGTATTGAACTCCACGTTCTCGTCGATCTGTGCAGAGTTAGCGCGAAGGAACTTAGCCCGGCTGACACGGATATTCGTAATCGTATGATCGGTACCGGTCTCCAAAGTACGGAAGCGCAGTTTGGTCGCCGACTCATCCAGCGAGATATTACCGGATTGCGTATCGCTCGTTCCTACCACATTATTATATACTTCGTGCCAATCCCAGAGACCATCACGATAGATATATTGCTCTACAATAAGAGCAGAATAGGTCGCGCTACCCCAAGAACTGGTATTTTTCTCTCCGTGTTTAGCGGTAAAGGTCAGGACAGCAGGAATACCGGAAAGGTTAAAATCTTGTTGTTTCTTGCTGCCGTTAAGCGTAAGCGAACTCTGGGAGAGCGCCATTCCATTGCATTGCGAAGCCGGGTTGCGAACGATCACATAGTTGTTTTGCGAGATAGGCAGATACTCATGTCCGTCAATCTCACCTCCTGCCTGCGAAGCGGTGATATACGTCTCTCCTTCACCTACAATAGTCAGGATATTTCCCTCCACTGTCACTACATCGGTATTCGCCGAGGTATAAGTAACAGGTCCGCCGCTGGTAGCGGTAGCTGTCAGCTCAACAGATCCACTTGTGGTCAGCAAGCCATAGAGGTTCTGGTCCCAAACGATGGACTGCTTGAGCAGTTCTGTGACAGTAAAGAGTTTGGTGTCACTCACCTCGTCATACTCTGCGTCGCCGGCTTGGTACGCTGTGATATTGACTGTGCCGACAGCCTTTGCCAAGAGGGCTGTATCGGAGATGACCTCTATAACCTCGGAGTTATCTGAAGTGAAGGTAACCCGCCCGTTGCTGGTAGCCGTTGCGATAGATGCTATTGTCGCATCCGGGTACTGCTCCTCGGTGTTCATAGCATAGCCGGTAGCTACTAAATCAGCGTTCCAGTTAATGGCCTGCGCACGCTTGGTCGTATTCGCAGAGACATGAATTGTCTTGGTATTCGTACCATTGGAGATGGTAATATCGCCTTCGTTAACTCCCGTCTCACTGGTGTGGATATAAGTAACCGTCAGGGTCTGCGAACCATAGGTATCTATATCTCCGAACGAAGTAGGAGTAACCGTGAAACGCGGGTTCGAGCAAGTAACGGTCAGCGGCGAGATATTACACCAGTTGATGAGCGAAGTCTTGGTCACCTCGCCGGAGTTAATCACCGCTGCGCCAAAATCAAGGGTAGCAGGTTCAGGATCCTCCACATACTTAAGTTCTGTAACCTTGATATTGGTATAGGAGTTAGAGAAGTTACAGGAGTGGTGGAAACGGATATACCGCGTAGCCTTGGAGAGTTGGATATCTCCGGAAGAACGGGTATCCATATTTGTTGCATCGTCGTTTGTCCATATGGTGCTCCAGGAGTTACCATCTGCACTCTCTTCGATGTAAAGCATGTGGGTGTTGCCTACACCTTTTCGCTCATCGCTATAGCCGCCGATACCTAAAATGAATTGAGCGAAACCAGATAAACTGGCGTAATTCAGCGTCGGGTTACCGACATTTGCGACTACTTGATAAATATAGGCATAATTGAACGACAATTTGTCTGGAACTCCAGTAAACGACAAGGTCTCATACTGATGAGTCCAATCGGTAGCCGATCCCTTACCAATAGTATAGGATTTCCCGGATAATGGTAAGTGCTCTTGCGCCCATACATTACCGCCCATGCCCATCGCTACAAGAGCGATGAGCAATACGGTAAACTTGGAAAAAATGTTTGTTTTCATAAAAAAGAATTATTTCACGCGGACTCCGGATGCGTTGTACCATGCATCGGCGGAGCGAATAAAGAGCTGACCGTTAATCAGCACCTTCTCAAAACGCGCGTTTCCGGAATAAACGTTTTCGATACCCTGATGCTCCGGCTCCTTCGGGTCTGTAGAGGTGCCCTCTGCGTCTGTATCAGTGAAGTCCACGCGATAGAGATTGTATTTGCCGCTTTGGGCATAGTCATCGGCAATCACATATACGAAGACGCATTTGTGAATAGCATCAAAAGCATAGAAAGCCTGCGTGGAAACACCTGTTCCAATCGAAGAAAACTCGCCGCAAGAGTCGCAGTAGGTCTCATTAATTTGATATGCCTCACCATTAAATTCAAGAGCATCTTCACCACGTGCGAGGAGCGAAATACTGTTGTTGTAAACCAACTCTACATCGTCGAGATACACAGAGTCCGGTTTATCTTTCGTTCCTGTACCACCGCCGGGAATCTTATTCGTGGTGAAAGTAGCGAGGATATATGCCGGCTCTTTATCCAGTTTCTCAGGATTGTAAACAAAAGGCACGGCTATACGCTGCCAACCGAGATTAGCAGTAGCGGAGTAGTTGAGAGTAGCAGCACCCATACGGAAATCAGCATGTTTAATGGAGTCGTTGTTCAACTCGGGATCCTGATAACGAGCGTTGGTGGTAATGATTGTGCTCATACGCGCTTGATTTACCTCTTTTGCAGCATCGCGGTCACCGGGGATGTATTTCGCCCAGAAGACGATAGAGTCCGGACGACCTTGGAACGGCGTATTGAACGCACTGTCCGGGTCAGAGAAATTGTAGTTGGATGCTGCTTCTCCGGCAGTCATTGAACCTGCATAGATTTGACCATTGGTGCAGTTGCCGTTAGCATTCACATTGAATATATTTTTAGAAGACAGCACGGCGCTGTTTCTGCCTTTAGAGCCCGGGCGTACATCTGCGGACTGAGAGAACTGGGCTGTATTGCCCTTTACAAAACCAGCCAAAGGGCCGGTTGCTGTACCGAAAGAATGCCATCCGGCAGGCTCCTTGTTGGTCCATGCGCCCTCGAAACCTCCGTTCGGCAGCACATAGTTGTTCGAACGAACGGCATTGCCGGCGAAACATACGATAATCGGCTCCGGCAAGGTCTTAGGCTCCGCAATTTCCAGTACGATTCCTGCTTTGTTGTCCGTTGCGAGCGAAGTGTACGTCACACCTTTTTCCTCATAGGAAGGTAAGATTTTAATAGTCGCGCGAAGTTTCAGGATACCTGCCAAATAGAGAGTGGTCTCCTCAATGGTAAACTGACCATTCTCGCTGATAGCAATATTCGGCAGTACAATACTACCCAGACTGACTCCGCTATACTGGAAATCCGGAAGTACAAACGTGAGCGTGTTATCCGTTACACCCGGCAAGAGATACACTTGGCTCTCGGGATATTCTTCCGAGTCAAGCAGCAAAGTACCGTCATACCGACCACACACATCCATTACGGTGATGGCCATTACTTGTGCCGAGATCAACAGCCCGGCAAAAAGAGTTGTAAAAATCTTTTTCATTGTTTTTTTGTGTTAAAAGTTATTTTATTTTTTTACCTAAGATATCATATATAGACTCATCCTCGCGAATGATATAGAGATGTCCGTTGTAGAATACTTTCTGCGCACAACGTTTATCCGTTTCTGCAGTTGTTTCCATATCGGTTGCGATTGGTCGGACGGTAAGATGAAGCACCAGAGTCGAATCGCAGTCGTCAACCGTATAATAAGTTGCACTCAGCGTCATTTCGCCCAGATCCATATTACCCAAGCGGTAGCCTTCCCACTCTACGTTGCTGCCTTGGTTCACCGTCATATATTCCTCAATAGTATAGGACGGCAGGACGGTTACAGTGAGGCGGACGATTGAGTCTCCTCCATAAACATTCAGTTCGTTCACACGGATGTCCCCCTCGAAGGCTTCGGAATAGGTGACACCTTCAAAAGTAACACTTTCTCCATCGCAGATAACCGCTTCGTACGCGCCATAAGCGACAGGGATATCGGATACATAGAGCACCAGAACATAGGTTGAATCACAGCCATTAGATGCCGTCAGACTATCGTAGAAGAGATAGGGCTCCGTCGCTCTGGGCAGATCTTTGATCGTCTGTCCGCGCCACTCCAAGTCCGCCTCATTGACATATTTCTTCTCTTCGAATCGCCATGTAGGCAACACAGTAAGCGTCAAGCGATAGACCGAATCCATGCCATAGACAGATTTTAACGAGTCATACAGGACAAATGTACCCTGCTCAGCTGTCGGCAGCGGCTTACCATGCCACGAAGTCTCTTCATTGCGGCAGGCAGTAACAATATCGTCATATGCATATGCGATCGGTTTGACAGTCAGCGTCAGGGTATAAACCGAGTCACATCCAGCGAGGGTCTGCAAAGAGAGCGTATCGTGGTGTACACCCGGTACAAGTTCCTTGTAGAGTTTCTCATGCCAAGTATAAGTCTCGTCCATGTTCATCTCTGCCGTCTCCGCAACAGCATATGTGGGCAGGACAGTGAGCGTCAGGGTAATAAGCGAGTCGCCTCCCTGCGTATTCGGGATCGTTGTTTGGTACGTTCCTCCTTCGGTCAGGTTTTGGAATAACTCGTCCGAATAAGGCGTATTGTCGCATGTCGAAGCGGCATAACTATATTCCGTATCCAATACTGGCGGTACCGGCTCTGCCATAGACAAAGTATATAGGGAATACACGCGCGCTTGCGAGAAGTTATCGGGCACTACATAAACATGCACTTGATTATGCTCCGCGTCATAGCCGATAAACGATTTGGAGGCTTTGCCATTCGTGGTAGCCGCAAACGTATATTCGCTATCGCTGAACTCTGCATCTGTTTGGGCTGCACCGTTCGTGAAGTGAACAGCAGAGCCGTTCATCGTAAACGAGGTGAGGGAGTGGTTATAAATAATCTCCGCATCGTCCAGATAAACTACGTCCGGACTATTCTTGGTTGCATTACCGCCCCCTGGTGTAGCATTAGAAGAGAACGTAACTAATATATATGCCGCTGTAGAAGGATCCAAAGAGGTATAGGTAAAGGGCGTTGAAAGACGCTGCCAACCCTTAGAAGAAGTAGCAGAATAATTGATCGCGGCACTTGCCACCTTGACTTTTCCATAGTCGCCTGTCTCAGGATCCTGGTAACGCGCATTTTGGGTAATCACTGCATTTGCACGGGCTTTATTGGAGTTATCCGTTACACTTCCGCCTCCAGGAATATATTTTGCCCAAAATACCAATGAATCCGGTTGCCCCACAAAGGCGGTGTTATAACCGGTATTGGAAGGATCGGAGAAGTTGTAGTTTCCACTGGCATCTCCCGCAGAGGTAGAGCCTGCATTAATCTGTCCGTTCGTGCAGTTACCGTTACCCTTCGCGCCTAAGGTTATTTTGGTCTGAATCTTCACGCTATGGGAGCCTGTGGTTCCGGGACGAACGTCTGTACTTTGCGAGAATTGTGATGTGCCATTCACGAAACCGGCAAAACCACCCGTTGCAGAAGGGAAGGAATGCCATCCGGATGGCTCATCGTTGCTCCATGATCCCTCAAATCCACCGTTATTTAGGGCATAGTTCTTGTTCGTCACTTTATTGCCCGCAAAAACCACCGGAATCGGCTCCGGAAGACCGGCTTCGATAGAAAGCGACACGTTGGCATTAGTCCCGCTGATCTGACTTCCGCTCAGCATCGACACCTCCGCACGCGTCTGGATAATCTTTATATACAGCGGACGGCTATCCAACGTCAGCGTACCCTCCCCGTCCATAGGGATATTCACCAGCACGATATCGCCTAACGAAACTCCGTTGAATCGGAAATCCGGTAACACAAACGTGATGGCGTTTGCTTCCACGCCCGGCAGGATATAAACCTCTTCGTTCGGATAATCATCACCGCCGATATTCAGCGTTCCTTTGAACACGCCCGTTGCGTCACTCACCGTCACCGCCAACGCGGTAATAGCTGATACACAGGCAATTATAATTGTAGTAAAAATCTTTTTCATCTCACTAAACATTGAACATTATAATGTGATATTGAGTCGGCAAACGAATGTTCGTGGAGCTGCCAACGCCATCGGACGATAACTATACTCGGTATTGAGCAGGTTATTCACCATAAACTGCACCTCCACATGCTCTTTGAAACGAACGGCTGCGCGCAGGTCCATCGTGAAAATACCATTATTATGGTTCATCCAATAATCATGGAGCGAGAGTCCGTCTTCGTACCCGAAAATAAACATACGCGCGTAGTCCATCAAGTCTTTTTGCTCTTTTACGCGCTCGTCCACCATAATGTAATCCACCGCCAGAATCTTACTGCGATACGACATGTTGACACCGAGAGAGAGCCATTTATAGGTATAGTCGATGGTCGTCTTGAAGGAGTGCTTGTTGCGGTATTTGAGGTACTTGGAGTCATTGGATTTATTCTTCATCTGCAGCGGATCGGAATAGGTTTTCTCCTCCTCGATACGCTTGTCATTGTCCATATCCTCCGGCTCGGTAAAGGTATAACCGATCGAATAACGCAGATCCATTTCTTTCTGTATATCCACTTTTCCCGCCGTGCTCACCTCGGCACCGTAGATGCGCGCATGGTTCACATTCACGAATTGCGCACCGATACCGATACCCGCGTTGCTGAGCGATTTGGTGGTCTTGATATCATTAATCATATTCTGCACCTCGCTGATCACATCGTCCATCGAGTTAATCATCGTATAATCCGAGTTGCGGAACAGACCAAACTGGTACTCGATCATATTCTGGTACTCGGTGTAGAACGCTGCTACGTCCAACGTACCGGATACAGGGCCGAATTTATAAAGTTGCTTATAGCCGATCTCGGCATTGAAACCGGACTCCGGTTTGATATTATGATTCGGATAAACACCTACTCCACCTATATCCTTGCGGGCAAATTTCTCGGTGATAGAAGGGTTTCTGTATCCTTGTCCGAACGAAGCACGAAGGAAGCCTGCTTTGTAGATCTCCCAGTTCAGACCGGCACGGAAGACCGGACGAACAGGACAAAGCCATTTGCCGATCTGGATATTTGCTTCCTTGAGGTCATTATCCATGCGGTAGTATTCAAAACGGACACCGGCAGAGAGCGACAGACGGTTCGCTATACGATGGTCGTATTGGAGGTATGCTGCTAAATTATCCGTCTGGTGCGTGCCGGTGATATTGGCGGTATTGGTAATATGATTCCAGTTAATACCGGTCGTCAGACGCACGCCGGATTTCCATTGTTTGGCGAACTGGTAATCCACATAGCCGTTGTATGTCAACTCAGGACGCGTAGGGGTATGATCGGTCATCAGGTTCATCGCGTACGCCACTGCGTCTTGCAGTTCTGCTACTGTGCCGGTATAGCCCAAGCCGTTTTTCACCAAGTCAATACCATTGGTCACTGCCCCCAGCCAGTCCTCGTTTACCACAGGAATAGCTACATCCTGGAAAGTAACCAACAGTGCGTCCGAAATGGCCATTCCACCATCCATATAACCTTTCACTTGGTCGTAATATCCTTTGACTTTGTCCAAATCGAACGACTGCACGCCCCATTTGAGGAGTTCTTCGGTCGTGAGAGTAGCCGAAGGAGTAGTGATATTATCCGCCGTGACATAGAAGCGCGCACGCAATTTATGCGAGATGCCTTTATCTACATCGTCATAATTGAAGAACGGATCAATATTGAAATTATGCTCCTTGCGTCCCATGTTGGTCAGCGGAGAAGGATGAATCGGATCCTTGGGGCTGCGCCAAATAAAGAAATCACCGAATTGGTTCGCTACATAATTGAGGTTGAAGCCCATATTCATGTATTTGCCTTCCGGCATAGGCTTGTGATAGGTCATGTTTCCGCCCAGACGCGCACGGTCATTGAAACTCTGCTGGCGGAAACCCTCATCTTTGAACCCGCTGATCGCTGCCGAGAAATCAAAGTCCCCTACTCTGCGCGAATGAGAAGCTTCCGCACCATAATAGAGAGGAAGGCGTGCACCCGTGTAAGCATAGTTTTTATAATTGTCGTACACTCCGACATAACCGGAAATCTTGGTCTCCGGATCCGTTCCGGGACGCTGGGTGCGCACATTGATTACGCCGTTGAGCGCGGAAGAACCGTACAGCACCGACGAAGCGCCTTTTACGACCTCCACCTGCGCCACGTTCTCTAACGGCACGTTATTCCAGTTGATCTCGCCGGTCTTTGGATTCAGGATCGTCATTCCGTCCATCAGCACCTGGCATCGCGAACCCACGCTATAGGTCCATCCACCGCCGCCACGGATAGACGGTTGTTTGTCTATCACCTCCACTCCGGGAAGCGTCTGGAGCGTAGCGGACAGGTCTGTAGGAGCCTGGCTGCGCAGCGCCTGCGGTTTTACCACCTCAATAGACACCGTGACATCGGTCATGCGCTGCTCAAAGCGGCCGGCTGTTACGACTACCTCGTCAAGCACCTCATTATCCGCCTGCATCACCATGTTATATTCCGCCGGAATGGTTTTAAAAACCTTCTCCTCGGTCTGATAGCCGACATAGGAAAACTTGATATGCGCCGGCAATGTAGTAACCTCCAGCGAATACATTCCGTCAAAATCCGTAACGGTTCCGCTGTTGTTATCCGTATTCAGAATCGTCACACCGATTAGCGGCTCACGCGTAAAAGCGTCGGTGATAATACCCGTTAACGTCTCCGCCCAAAGAACAGGAGAGATAAAAACTAATACCAATAAACTGTAAAAATGTTTCATTTTTGCTTAAAAGTCCAAAAAACGGCGCAAAGATACAATATTTTTTCGAAATACAGGCAATTAGAATTTAAGAAAAAGGTTACTTTTTTTAACTGCAATAATAATCGTATATTGAATATTAACAAAAAAGCACCATTGTTTTATGATTTTCTTAACAATAGTGCCTTTTAGATAATAACAACTCGATTATTTTTGGTATTTCCCTACATATTTGATAGCGAGGAATAGCAGCCAATCAGGAGTATGTTTCAAGATCGGTGTGGATAGCCAATTGATGAACCCCGGAGTGTCAGCTTTCTTATTTCGGAACATTTTCCGTAATGCCCTTTTGACGAGTTTCTCAGGAGGTATGGACACCGTGAGATGCACCGCCAGTTTGCGCAGGTTAGGCGCCAGACCGAAAAGCCCGGTATCCACCGCCCCGGGAGCCATCACGGTAATACCGACGTTCTGCGGTTTGAGTTCATACCAGATAGATTTGGAGAAATTATAGATAAACGCTTTGGTCGCATTGTAGGTCTGAATTCCCGGCATAGCCATCCATGCGGACATAGAACTCATATTGAGAATGTAGCCTTTCATGCGTTTATGGCCGCATATACGCTGTGCGGCTTCCTCTTCTGTCAGTTGCCGCGCACACATGTCCGCCGCAAAGAGCCGTGTCAACTTGGCTACTGTGACTACATGCAACTGCAGCATCAGGTCGATACGTTTCATCGAAGTCTCACAATACGGATTGAAAAAGAACACACCCGCATTATTGATAAGGATATCTACCACATAGCCGTTCTCGACACACCAGTCATGAAGTTTTTCTGCTGCATCAGCAAGACTGAGGTCCGCAAAACGGGCAATGGTTCTGACGCCATAAGTAGCAGCCAAATCGGAAGCCACCTGCTCCAGTTCTTTTTCCTGATTGCTGACCAGCAACAGGTCACAATGATAATCCCGCGCCAATGCTGTGGCGTATTGTAATCCTATTCCGGACGAAGCGCCGGTTACCAAAGCTAACATCGAGCCGCCTGCCATTTGATCATTCACCATTTAGTTATTTCATTTGGCCGCAGCAATAGACTCCTGAGCTTTGCGTTCCAAGTGCGCTATCTCTTTCTTAATGCGTGCGGGTATCTGCTCTCCGTCCCGTTCAACGCACTCGTGGCATTTCATATTCAGCGTGTACATGCGTCCTACGCAGTAGTTCGATCTGCCGCAACCGGCATGATAATGCGTGTTCTCCTGCACGTGGTGTACGAACTCGGGATCTTTGATAAGCACGTGAGCGATCTGGAAGAGTTCAAATCCTTCGTCCATAATCTGCTGACAGTTATCTCCGCTCTGCACTCCTCCTACGTAGATCAGAGGTACTTCGGTGATCTCTTTCTGGAAAATCTTGGCTTTGTCCATAAAATAGAGTTCCTTGAAGGGCTGGGTAGGCATCATTATCGGAGCCACTCCGGGTATGTTGAGCGCCGCCTTGAGCCACCAGAAAGATTTCATGCTCATATAGTGTGCAAGCGTCTTATAGGGCATAGCGCCACCGAGAATCGTCATAGGCGAACGGCTCACCGTTCCTCCGGAAAGGACAATACCATGCACCTTATGTTTCGCAATTTCCTTGGCGATCTTAATGCCTTCCTCTATATCCGACCCATGCCAGCAGTCGTCCCACATATTGGTTTTTACCACTACCGCCATGTCGTCTTTGGCATGCTCCATCACTTCGTCCAGCACTTCGTTCATGAACCGCACGCGGTTCTCAAAGCTTCCGCCGTATGCGTCATGACGGTGGTTCGTTCGGGGAGAAATGAACTGGGAGATCAGATAGGCATGACCGGCATGTATCTCCACGCAGTCAAAGCCGCACTCGCGCGCCCAGTCAACCGCTTCGCCGAATTTCTTCACCAGATGATGAATCTCCTCTATTTTGAGGCGGCGGTGAATAGTAGGACTATAGAGGTTGAACCATGTATCAGCCGAAACGGGCATACAATGGCAGGTATAGAAATGAGTCATGTTACCGCAGTGACCCAACTGGATACTGGCTTTGGCACCCTCAGCATGGATGGCTGCGGTCATTTTTTTCATATCCTCAATAATCTCTGGACGTACATAGAGTTGACCGTCAAAAGACACGCCGCTCAAATCCACAGCTGCGTAAGCCACGGTAGTCATTCCTACTCCGCCTCGGGCGACAGAGACATGATAATCCTGCAACTCCTGCGTTGGCGCATTATTGCGCGCCATATTTTCGAATGCTGCACTACGGATGATGCGATTGCGTAATGTGATTGGACCTAATTGATAGGGAGTAAAGAGCTTGTTATTTTTCATTTTCTGTTAGTGAGACTCTCCGGACATTCAAGTTAGCCCGGTTTAATAAATAAATGGAATAATACGTTTCAGTTTCTTGCGGTCGAACTCATCAGGAAATTCCTCCTCGTATTTCTTATAGATAGCATTGCTTCTCGGCACGAGATTGCAGCAGCTGAACCAGAAGAAAAGGAGTCCGGCAAGCGACCATGTAAGAATAGCGAAGCCGAGCCACTCTGTGATCTCTCCCAGATAGTTCGCACTTGTGACGTATTTGTACAGACCTTTTTTCGGCAGATAATGGTTCGTATCGCCCGGCTGACGCAAATGGCGGATAACATGATCCGAATGCATATTGATGCACCAGCCGACGATGAAGATAATTGTGCCGATGATGAATTGCGGCGTAGTCACCCATGCTGACGTGTACATTTCCGGATAGTATTGCGGAGCCAGATGGAAAAGCCAGAAGCCCTGGATATAACCGTTGATCAGATTCCACACTACAGAAAGGATCATGATAGCAAACGGCATTCTACCCTTTCCTTTCAGCAGGAAGGGGAAGATAAACGACCGCTGGAAATAATGAAACTCAAAGATGAGGAAGAAAATCCAGTACGGCACATTTTTCGTTATGCCTCCGTAAAGCGGAAAAGACTTGAAATAAAGATAAAGCACCACCAGAAATACCGGCACTTCCATTAAAAACCAGCCCGCCTTGTTGCTCATCGACGGTCCCCACTTCTCCGAACGCATCTTGCCATATCCCGCATCTACGAAATAAAGCGATACGAATACGACCAACCCCACGATAAACATGATATACAGCAGGTCGTAAAAGAAATCCACTGTGTAAATATTTTCCATATTATTGTTTGTTATATTTCACATTTCCGTTTTGTGTAAACACAAAATCGCGCAAAGTTACTATTTTTATTTGATTTAGACAAAAAAATCTTAATAATCGGCAATTTTTTCTTTCTTCTGGCACACAAATAGCCCCAAAATGATCAATCCTATTCCGATCCACTTGGCTACAGGGAGGTGTTCCCCGAAGAAAAGAAACATCCAAAGAGCCGTGAAAGCCGGCCGGATATTATTGAACGCATTGGCTTGCGTCACTCCTACTTTCCGCAGGGCAAAACAAAAGAGGATAAATGCTGTTACGCTGGCAAAAACCGTGAGATACGAGACGCATATTAAAGCAGTGTTCAGTTCGGAACCGAATGCCGTTGCTTGCGACCAATCCAGGGCTTTCAAGGCTTCCGGTCCTTCACGCAAAAACCAGATTGGCAGGAAGAAAAGCAGACTGATCAACTGGGTATAAAAAACAAAGGAAAGCGAACTGTATTTCAACGGTGCTTTGCGCATCATAATTGAGTCTATTACGGCAGCTGAAACAGCCGCAAAAGCCAGCAGAATGCCCCAATAATTACCGATAGAGAAGTTCGAACTTCCGGCAAGTGAAAGGGCAAAAACGCCGCATGTAGAAACCAGAATACCTACAATATTGTATTTTGTTACTCTTTCCCTGAGCAGCACAGCTGCAAAAAGCGGGCTCAACAAAGGGGATGTAGAGAGCAAAGTCTCGGCTATCGTAGGGCTGTTGAGCGCATCGTAAGTGAATGTCTCCAGCAAATAATAGAGAAACGGCTGACAAAAGCCCGCAATAAGGAATAGCGGCAGGTCTTTCCATTCCATTCGCTGGAGGCAAAAGAGCGAATGCTTCCGTCTGACCAAACCTATAACGAGCATCAACAGCACAGAAGGCACGAACCGCAATACAATCATGGTGAAAGGCGGTAAGACAACCAGCGCATGTTTAATTGCAATCCCGCTCACCGACCAGATGAGCATTGCTACCACTAAAGCTGAGACGGCCACGAATTGTGTTCTATTCCTGCTAAACGGCATATGGTTGCGTGTGTTTCATTCAACAATCGTTCGACTTCCGTTGCTCGGGGTTTGGAAACATCCGGGTATATCGGAGCACCGATAACCACCTGGGTCAAGGGTTCGTCTTTCGGTCCCAGCAACCGCCATATTCCGGTTCTTGGGCGATAGGTAATGGCAAAAGGCAATATCGGCTTGTTGTACTTATAGGCCATAGTGAATGCCCCTTTCTGGAACGGTCTCAGGGGTTTATACCAGTCCCACCGTTTGGCTTCCGGGAAGATATGAAACCAATAGCCTTTCTCGTTGTATTTATCGAAAGCGGCATTGAATGCTTTCATCGCGCTCAATCCGGCTTCGGGTGCCGGGATTGGCACTCCACCGACTATGCGGAGAAATATCTGGTCTTTTGTCCGGAAATTAGGAGCAAACATCGGGACACGCATGTGACAGGAAGCGTGAAAAGTGGTCAGCACAGAAGCGCAATCATGCCGGTAGCAATGGTTGGCAATAGTGATTGCTCCGCGGGAAAAATCGAATTGTTTGAGCCAGCGACGCACAGGACAGGACGTGCGGTGCCAGCGTTTTTCTCCTTCAATTTTCCACCGCAGACCGTACATGAGTCGCAAAATCCAGCCTAACGGCCTCAGCACGAAGAGGAAGCCGAGAGACATCAGCCTCTTATTCGCAGGAGACTCGTCGAAATACGGATAGGATGCATCTATCTCGCGATATTCACGGTCATAAACCGGTCTGTACAGCCCTACATACGGATCATCTTCCGGATAATCCGTCCTGACCGGAGGCACATACGTCCCGGGCGTTACCTTCAAATCTTTGTATCGCTTATTCATTTCCATTGCCGATTAACATAAATTTTGCTCCTACTGCTCTTGCAGAAGCGCCGTCCTTATCGTCTCTGTCGCCCACAAAAAGAGTCGTTTCGGGGTCGGCCTGTAATATCTCTAACACACGGCGTGCACAGGGTTCAGATGGTTTGAGAGCACCTAACTGCGGAGCAGAAACAAGCAGATCAAACGGCTTTGGATCTATACCCAAAGCCTCCAATTTGTCCGTCACTGCGCCATAATCGGAATAGATTGCGGTTTGCAATCCCCGCTCGCGGCAGATACGCAGCAGTTCTTTGGCCTCTGGCCGCACATGGTGGTATTTGCGGATCAGCCGCACCATCGTAGGCAGGTACACATAGTGATACCATTTTTCAGCTATTCGAGGTCCCCACCAATGACCGCGGGACATGGTGGTGAAGAAAAAGCCGAAGAACTCCTCTTCCGAGGCAAAACGGACATAATGCGCGTTTCTGCGGGCAAAACGTTCCGCCATCAACAACGGCAGACACCACCAAAGGCGGCTTACCATCCGTGCTGCAAGACCGCGTTTGTCATACATCGTTCCGTCCAGGTCGAAAATGACCGTTTTTATATCAGCTTCTATGCCTGCGGTCTCTGGCTTTGCGGCGCTGGGCACGCTCTTTTCGTCTTTCATCTATCTTTTCTGCTCTGTTAATGACTGTATCGCTGAATCGTTCGAAGCCGGACTCCAAACGTTGGAGAAGATTGAATTTCGTACGCCGTTTCTCATCCTGCATGAGGAGGTTGAATTTGAATTGCCCGTCCCGGAAGCCGTCCTTGAGGCACGCAGCCTTAAAACGCGCGTACGCATTGGAAAGAAGAATATGCGTCTCGGGCGCATGCAGGCGGAAAGACTGGCGTTTGGATTCGTATTCCAGATTTATCTGCTGCAGTTTCTCGTCCACCGTCGCCGTGAACTCCTCCGCACGGGCCTGAGTAATCTTCTCGTCCTCAAACTCGTAATAGAAATGATATTTGGACTCCTCCACATCTGCAAAACCGACAAAGAACTTTGTTTTGATCCCCATGGTTTCTTCCGCCTGGTGCACTGCGTCCATAAATTGCGGTTCATATAATTTCTCTCCAGTCAGAGAGACAATGCCGTTCACCTTGGATACCATATGCACCGTCGGCGTCTCGCGGAACTTACCGCCTACTTCCACCAGGTCATTCATGTTATACCGGAACAGACCGGAATAAGTGGTCACATAGGCGCAATAGCGTTTTCCCACCTCCAGTTCGTCTATCTGCAGAAAATGTTTACGGGGATTGTCCAATTCGCTCTCTTCTACGAACTCGTAGTAATGGAACTGCGGGAAGAGAACAGACTCGTTCGTCTCGTCGAGCGAGAAACCGAAACGGCACTCCGTAGCTATATACCCCAGTTCTTGGTAGAAAGTCTTGTCCCAGTCGAACTGGTCCATATATTTGTCCATATAAATCTTGGTGTTGCCGCATTTCCATGTACTCAGATATTGCAGCCACGGCCAGAAATCCCGGGGATACAGATGGCCCTTTTCGGCTAAGATTTGTCGCAATTCCTCCGCCCGCTCCGGTCTCGGTGATATGTACGCATCAAGCTCGGAACGAATCTCGAACGGAATATCCACATCTTCGCTGATTGTTCCTTTCTCTATATCGTTTATCATCTGCTCGGTATTCTCGTTGAGTGCCCGGAGAAGTTCCAGAATAGTGGAAGGATTTGCGGTAGCCCAAAGAGTCACGTCGCGGTGTTGCAAAGCCAGACGCATCAGTACGTAATTGCGGGTGCCGTAATCAGGGATTGCCATTACTGACGCCGGCGCGGTATAATGCTTCTTGATAATGGGCGGTATGTCGCGTACAAGGACGCCGCTTACCGAGCCGTACAAAGTGCCGTCCGGGGCATAGCCTTCGCATTCCTTGCCGACTGTTGTAAAAATATGTCCGCCGAAGATGCGGTTGCGGTGTTTCACAAAATTCCAAGTCCAGATATGACTCATTTTGCCATATACGTCCTTGAGATATTTATGGGTCATGGGTATCCATTTCGGTTCGCTGGTGGTACCGGAAGTAGTGGCATACATGTCCGGTTTGCCCGGAAAAAGGACATCCTCCTCGCCGTTTTTATGACGCTCCACGTATGGACGGAGGCTCTCGAACGAATCGTTTACTGGAACATACAGACGGTACAGACGGAAGAAATCCTCCGCCGTTGTTGCTGACAGGATGCGGTCGAAATGATGTTCTTTCCCATAGACGGTATTACGGGAGATAGTGAGTATATCACGGAGGGTCTTCTCGGCGGCATGCCGCGGCTTGCGGCTCCAGAATCGCAAGCGGACTGTCTGCATTCCGCCAACAATAAAGAGCATGATATTGATAATCCATGGATACGGCAGCGCACGACCGTTATTATCCAAATAGGGTTTTTCTTTAGCCATACATATAGTTTTTTTCTTTTGCTATACTTGCTATATTGGTTTTTTCCTTCGCTATATAGGATTTTTCTTTTGCTATATTTGCTATATTAGGTTTTTCCCTTCGCTATATTAGTTTTTTTCTTTTGCCATAGCCATATTACGGTTTTTCTTTAGCCATAGTATCGCAATTTACAATTCGCTGCAAAGGTACTGCTTTTTTTGCAAACATGCAAGTGTTCGTAAATTTTTATAAAAAAAATTATTTTTTTGTCAAAAAAATTTGGATATTTCATAAAAATGTATTATCTTTGCATCGTGTTTCTGTAGAACGCATTTCTGCGTCCGGAACACACCTTTTTTTCTCTCTTTTTTCCTCAAATTAGTGCGTGATTAGTGCGTGATAAGTGCGAGATAAGTGCGTCATAAGTGCGAGATAATAAGGTTAATTAGCACTCTGACTAACCCATGACCACACCTTGCAGAACCTCTGCCTAACCCTTGCCTAACCTTT
Source organism: Paludibacteraceae bacterium (assembly GCA_017471285.1). GTDB lineage: Bacteria > Bacteroidota > Bacteroidia > Bacteroidales > Paludibacteraceae > Colicola. Next base: position 36,758 of record JAFUUZ010000018.1, read on the forward strand.
GACTAAACCTTAACTAACCCTTGTTTACCGACAAAATACTTCAAATTGTGATTTTTTTTTGCGTATATGCAATTTTTGTTGTAACTTTGCGGGCTGAATTGCTATGGAGAAACGGAACACAGGCATATTTATTGCATTAGCGGGGCTGTTGGCGGTCCTGTTTTGTTTGGATATATGCAGTGGCAGTATTTGGTTATGGCCGTGGGGAAATCTGACTCACATGGAGCAGAATATATTGCATGCCATCCGTCTGCCGAAGGCGGTAACCGCTATTCTTGCAGGTAGTGCCTTGTCTGTTTCGGGCTTGATCATGCAAACGCTCTTTCGCAACCCGCTTGCGGGACCATACACATTGGGAGTATCCTCCGGCGCCAGTCTGGGGGTGGCATTTCTGACGATGTGGTCCTCTACGATGATCATGCTCCTTCCGGTCGCCGCCTGCATAGGTGCCACCCTTGTTCTGCTTTTGGTGCTGGCTGTGAGCAGGAAAGTGACCGGCAATGTGAGTCTGTTGATTGTAGGAATGATGTTCGGCTCCATCGCCGGCGCGTTAGTCAGTCTGTTGCAGAATTTTGCTAATCCGGATGCGTTGAAACTATTCATTGTATGGACTTTGGGCAGTTTGAGCAGCGTAGGATGGAGCGATATGCAGATGATGATACCTATCTTGCTGACCGGTGCTCTTTTTGTATTATTAGCCCTCAAACCGCTTAATGGGTTGCTTTTAGGCGAAGACTATGCACGCGGGCTGGGGATCCATGTGGAGCGGACGAGGCTCTATATCGTCTTGGCAACAGGGCTGCTGGCGGGAGGAGTTACGGCTTTCTGCGGTCCGATAGCTTTTATCGGCGTGGCAGTTCCGCATATAGCGAGGGGTATTTTCCGCACCTCCAACCACCGGGTAACAGTGCTGGCAAGCGCACTGATAGGAGCATGCTTGCTGTTGGTATGCGACGTATTGTGTTCGCTTTTCACTTACCCCTTGCCTATCTCTACCGTCTCCGCGTTGTTCGGTGCACCGGTGATAATTTGGATTGTCCTCAAAGGACGGTGATAGATAATTTACAATTGATAATTGATAATTGGTAATTGATATGTCAGTACATGTACAAAACAGCCGTATGACAACGGCTAAGATTCGTCAGATGAAAGTTAACGGCGAAAAAATCGCCATGTTGACGAGTTATGATTTCACACTTGCTTCACTGGTAGACGAAGCGGGTATAGATATGCTTTTGGTGGGCGACAGCGCCAGCAATGTAGTATGCGGCAACCTGTACACCCTGCCGATCACCGTAGATGAGATGATTTTCCTTACCAAGGGTGTCGTACGTGCAGCGCGCCATGCGCTGGTGGTATGTGACATGCCTTTCGGCAGCTATCAGGTAAGCGAAGAAGAAGCAGTCCGTAACGCGATCAGGATTCTGAAAGAAAGCGGTTGCGATGCCGTTAAGATAGAAGGCGGAGAGGAAATTGTACCGGCAATTCGTCATATGATCCGGGTCGGTGTACCGGTAATGGGCCATCTGGGACTGACGCCTCAAAGCGTGAACCAGTTCGGTGGCTACGGCCTGCGAGCCAAAGAGGAGGCGGAAGCGGACAAACTGCTGCATGACGCCAAACTGCTGGACGAAGCGGGATGTTTTGCCATCACACTGGAGAAAATACCTGCTGCCCTTGCTGAGAAAGTGACGAAAGCCGTCTCTTGCCCTGTTATAGGTATCGGTGCCGGAAACGGAACGGACGGACAGGTTCTGGTGCTACACGACATGCTGGGACTGAACCAAGGCTTCAAACCCAAGTTCCTGCGCCATTTCGCATCGCTGGGAGACGAAATAAAAACGGCCGTCGGTAATTATATCGAGGCCGTTAAAGACAGTTCTTTCCCTTCCGCAGAAGAGAGCTATTAAGGCATCATCTTCTCAATCTCAGCCGCTATCTCATCCTTATAGGTATTACCTGTTTCCGGATTGATAGGCAGCGCGCCGAAATCAATGGTGATAAACGGATAGGTGCTATTGGACGTAACGAGTTTCAAATCCTTGCGTCCCATACGCACCTCCATTATCTCCTTGAACGGCAGGACGATACCTTGCGCATAGAGCAAGCCTTCCTCCCTGTTAGCCAGTACGTTACGGCTCACAAGGATATCATGCTGGAACCATACTTCGTAGTTATCTCCCATCGTCTCTTTGATATACGCCAAGGCCTTGGGATTCAACTCTTTCGCTTCTCTTCTCCATTGCTCGCGTTGCTGTTCGCGTTGCATAGCCGCCTCGTGGACATGTTCCTCGTTGGCGGTAACATAATCATCAATGGCAGCAATGTAGGATTTGGCGCGGCTGCGCAAACCGAACAAGATCAGTATATCTGCTATAAACACCACTCCCGGATAGGCAAGCGTTCCGTAATAGTCGCCTAACATGAAAGGAATAGGCAGATAGCAGAGGGTCAGAATCAAACTGACATACAGCAAAATGCGGCATTTGTTATGAGCATGACGGATGGCATGAATCGTCTGCTCGCGCGTAGCCTCACGCACCACTTTCAACTGGTCACGGGCATCGAACCAATGCCATACCAGAAAGAACGACACCAGCATTAAGCCGATAAGAACAAAAATCAATAGATAAAGTAGAATTTCTAGTCTCATGGTGTATTTCTTTTAAAGTTAATTTCTTCGTTTTTGTCATTTTCGCGGCAAAGTTAATACTTTTTTTGCATATATCAAAATTTTTTTGTAAATTTGCAGCAAAATTTATCATTTATACATAAATAATACCATTATGACTACACAAGAAATGCAAATTGCTTTCGAGAAAGCGTATGGCCACAAGGCTGAAAAAATGTTTTTTGCCCCCGGGCGTGTCAACCTGATCGGAGAACACACAGACTATAACGGAGGGTGTGTCTTTCCTTGCGCTCTAAGTTTCGGCGCATGGCTTCTGATCCGTCCCAATGACGATCGCGTACTGCGTTTCCAATCGCTGAACATGCCCCAGAAATACGAGATTGGTATTGATGCCGTTGCTCCGCAGCCGGACCGCGCATGGTGCAATTACTCATTAGGATGTATTGAAATCATCCATCGCCGCCATCCTGAAGCCGAGTTGAAGAGTGGCTACGACCTGCTTTATTATGGCAATGTGCCTGCTGGAGCCGGTTTAAGTAGTTCTGCGGCTATGGAGGTTGTTACGGCCCGCGCCTTCACGGAAGAGATGGGATGGAAAGATGCGGATGACAAAGCCTATCGCACGGAACTGGCGCTCATCGGTCAGGCATGCGAGCATGAGTACGCCGGCGTAATGTGCGGCATCATGGACCAGTTTGCTTCCGCGCAGGGCAAAAAAGACCACGCGATTTATCTCAACTGCGATACTATGGAGTTCGAGCACGTGCCTGTCAAGTTGGAAGGTATCAAAGTAGTGATTACCAACACGCACAGCCCGCACCATCTGGACAGCGGTGCTTATAACGACCGCGTGCGCCAGTGTCATACTGCCGTAGAGCAGATCAGCAAAGTGAAACCGATCAAGTTCCTCGCCGAACTGACCGAAGAGGACTGGCGCGAAGTGGAGAGCGCTATCACCGACCCGATTGCGAAGAAACGTGCCCGCCACGTGGTAGGCGAAGTAGCCCGTACGGCGGCAGCAGTGGAGGCGCTCAAGAAAGGCGAGATTGCCTATTTCGGAGAACTGATGACAGCCAGCCATGTATCGCTTCGCGACGACTATGAAGTGACAGGTCCGGAGTTGGACGCACTGGCAGAAGCCGCATGGCAGGTGGAAGGTGTACTCGGAAGCCGTATGACCGGAGGAGGTTTCGGCGGATGTACCGTCAGCCTCGTCAAGGACGAAGCGATTGAGAAATTCAAAGCCTTCGTAGGAGCCGAATATGAGAAGAAAACAGGCTTGAAGGCAGACTTCTATGTAGCGGAAATTGGCGACGGAGTCTCACGCCTTGAATAATTCGTAATTTTTTAATTCGTAATTTCTGTGAAACAGATCCAATTCTATACGATTAAGAGCAGCGGAGGACTGAAGGTTGAAATCTCCAACCTCGGAGCAAAGATCACGAAACTGCTGGTAGCCAACCGCAAAGGGGAAGTCAAGGACATCGTTCTTGGCTTCCGTACTGCGGAAGAATGGCGGACACAAGAGACCTATTTCAATGCCATCTGCGGCCGTGTAGCCAACCGTATCAAAGACGGTAAGTTCGAACTGGACGGCAAGACCTATTCGCTGCCGGTCAACAATGGACCGAACAGTCTGCACGGCGGTATGGAGGGATTCAATGCCAAGATATGGGAAGTAGTGGAGCAAAGTATCTATGAGATCAAGTTGCACTACCGTTCCAAAGACGGCGAGGAAGGTTATCCCGGCAATGTGGATGTATGGGTGACCTATACAGCCACCAAAGACAACACACTCCGCATCCATTATGAGGCAAAGACCGACGCGCCTACCCTCGTTGCAATGACCAACCACGCCTATTTCAACCTGGCGGGCGAAGGCAGCGGAAGAATTGACGGGCATATCCTGCAGGTTTTTGCGGAGAAATTTACGCCTTTTGACGAAAACACCTGTCCTACGGGCGAGATCAAGCCTGTTGCGGGTACCCCTATGGATCTCCGCCAGCCGGTAAGTCTGGGAGACAAGATGAAAGATCCGTTCTTCGCTACATGGCGGGGTATTGACAACAACTGGTGTCTCTGCGACCACGATGCGCCAAAGGAACTGCGCCATGCCGCCACGCTGGAAGCGGACGGGAGAACCATGGAATGCTGGACTACGATGAAAGGGCTGCAGGTTTATACCGGCAACTGGATTGAGCGGCACGAAGGAAAAAGCGGTACTATGTACGACGAGCAGCACGCCGTCTGTCTGGAGGCGCAGAACTGGCCCGACAGCATCCACCATGACGATTTCCCCGATGTAGTTCTCCGTCCCGGAGAGAAACTGGATGAGATAACAGAGTACAGATTTCTATGATTAGTATTTTATTAGCTGTCAGCACACTGCTGACGAGTTGGCAGTTCCGGCAAGAGCCGTCGGAACAGATGCCTGGTGTAGATACCGTATGGCACGAAGTAACTATCCCGCATGACTGGGCCATCAGCGGTCCTTTTGACCGTTCGAACGACCTGCAGGAAGTGATTGTAGTGCAGAACGGAGAGAAAGAACCGAGTTGGAAGACCGGACGAAGCGGCGGACTGCCTTGGATGGGCAAAGGACACTACCGCACGCGCGTGAAAGTAAATAAGGACAAGTTCTATACGCTTGTTTTCGATGGAGCCATGAGTCATACCGACGTATATGTCAACGGCGAAGAAATGGTCTATTGGCCTTACGGCTACAACACGTTCGACTGCTATATTCTCCCCCAACTCATCACGGGCGACAGCGTGGATATCGATGTCTTTTTGGAGAACAAGCCCCAGCAGAGCCGCTGGTATCCAGGAGCCGGTCTATACCGCAATGTACATCTGGTAGAGACAGACCCGGTACATATTCCTACTTTCGGTGTCCTTATCCGTACGCCCCGCGTAAACAAGGACCGGGCGGTCATAGAGATTGATGTGGAACTGCAGAACGGCGTGGACGAGACCACCGCGGAGAAAGAAAACGTGGAGGTAAAGACAGAACTGATCTTTGAAGACAAAGTGATCGCTACGGTCCGCGGGCAACATGGTATTGCGGAAGTGTTCCTTCCTCAGTTATGGAGTCCGGAGACTCCGCATCTGCATAAAGCACGCACGCTGGTCATGCGTGGAGAAAAGATTCTGGACGAGAAAACAACCACTTTCGGTATCCGGAGTATCCGTTATACGCCGGAGCACGGGTTCCAGTTAAACGGCAAGACCCGTAAGTTCAAGGGCGTTTGTCTGCATCACGACCTGGGTCCGCTCGGCGCCGCCGTTCATAGAGATGCGCTGCGCCACCAGTTGACAATGCTCAAGAACATGGGTTGCGACGCTATCCGTACGAGTCATAACATGCCGGCTCCGGAGTTAGTGGAACTATGCGACGAGATGGGAATCATGCTTTGCGTGGAGCCGTTCGACGTATGGAACCACGGCAAAACGGAGAATGACTACAGCAAAGAGTTCAACGACTGGTGGAAAGCGGACATCACCCTCATGGTCAAGCACTACCGCAACAACGCTTCCGTCATGCTATGGTCAAGCGGCAACGAGGTATGGAACCAAGTGCTGCCGGACGGTATCGGGATTGTGAAAGAGTTGCAGGATTTGTTCCACCGGCTCGATCCTACCCGCCCTGTGACCAACGGTATGGACCAGGCGATGCATGTCATCCACAACGGTTTCGGTGCGGCAGTAGAACTGCCGGGGTTCAATTATCGCACGAGCCGCTATATAGAGGGCTATGAGAACCTGCCGCAGAAAATGATTCTTGGCTCCGAAACGGCTTCTACCGTTTCCTCGCGGGGTGTGTATAAACTGCCGGCTACAATACAACCGGATGCGAAGTATGCAGACAACCAGAGCAGCGGATACGACCTCGAATATTGCGCATGGTCGGGTCTTCCGGAGCAGGATTTCCAGTTGCAGGACGACTACCCTTGGACGCTCGGACAGTTCGTATGGACCGGATTTGACTACTTGGGCGAGCCCTCGCCTTATGACACCGACGCATGGCCCAGCCATAGTTCCTACTTCGGTATTATCGATCTGGCCTCGCTTCCCAAAGACCGTTACTGGCTCTATCGCAGCCAATGGAATGAAAAAGACGAGACGCTGCATCTGCTGCCTCACTGGAACTGGAAGAAAGGCGACAAAGTAGCGGTATTCTGCTACACCAGTTATCCGAGTGCAGAGTTGTTTGTAGGAAGAAAGAGTTACGGCAAACTGCGTTTCGCTACAGCGGAAGAGACCGAGCGTCTGGCAAAAGGCGAGACGATAGAGGGCGTCAGCCGCATGCCGAAAGTAGGTACTTTTGAAGTTCCCGAATGGGGCAGTGCGCCACGACCGGAACTTTTGCCGCGGTACCGTTTGATGTGGTTCGATGTGCCGTACAAGAAAAAGTCCATTAAGATTGTTGCATATGATGAGAAAGGGAATGAAGTAGCACGCCAATTCGTGTTTAAGGCAGGTAAACCGCATCATTTGGAGGTAATATGGGCGAATGAGAAAGAGAATCCGGAGGAGTTATGCTACTATACCGTCAAAGTAGTAGATAAGAAAGGCCATCTCTGTCCCTTTGCAGACAATTTGATACGGTATGAAGGCGAAGGTTTTGTAGCCGCTGCAAACGGCGATGCGGCGTGTCTGGACAGTTTCGTCAAGCCGGAGATGCACGCTTTTGCAGGCCAATGCACATTCATTGTAAAGAAAGGCAGCAAAGGAGTCTTCAAAATGGAGTGACTTAAGAGTTACTAAAGGGTCATTTAAGACTCAATTAAGGGTCATTTAGGACTCAATTAAGGGTCATTTAGGAGTCATTTAAGGGTCTCGTTACCACATCTACCACATCGTTACCAGTACGTAGGGTTCGAGGATACAAAGAAAAGAATAGCCCGGGCGATTGCCCGGGCTACCTTTTTTGTTAGTTTGCTTTGTTTATTGCTTAATTGACTATTTGAGTAGTTAATTATCTATCTAACATATCAGCAGACTAACTATTTGATGGGAATTACTCTGCGCCACCGCCACATACAGTCCAACGATATTGCTCACCGTCAGAGAAGTCCAATGTAACATTGACCTCTGAGCCCAGTTTGGAGTTCTGAGCATCAGCCCATGTTGCTTGAACATCATTCTCCAGGTCAGCAGGAACGTAATACTGGATCTGGTTCTTCCAATCCGTATCGCCAGCCTCACGAACTTTAAACTCGCAGCCTTCCCAAGCATGGACATTAGCTTTCCATACCTCACCATCTTTGGTAAGAGCAGTACCAGACCATCCGTCAAACTCACCAACAAGTTCAGGAGTTACCTCTGAGCAAGTCGGAACTTTTACGCTAATAACGTAATCGTGCTCAACCTTAACTGCACACTCGGAATCGTGCCATTTGCCGATAGAGAGGTAAAGCAGACCGGTAGTTGCATTGAATGCTTTGCACTGACCACCATCAATCGTCGGAGCTACAGAGGAGTAGTTGCAGCTATGGAGAGCTACGTCTTCTCCTTGTCCTTGCCAGCTACCATCGCCCGCATAAATCAAGCAAACCTTGAACTCGAGAGCTTCCGTCATCGGGATCTCTACTTTGTACCAGTTAGCATAGTCCTTGATAGCCTCGAATTTGTAGATTTTGCCATCTACAGGAGTCTGTGCACCATCCTCGCCGAGGTAAGTGTTTTCACCAGACCAAGCGCTTCCGTCAAAAGTACCCTTCAAAGCGATACCGTTGCACTCAGTACCTGCAGGGATCTCAATCACAATAAGCAGTTTGCCTTCAGCCGGAGCATCCAAATCCGGAGCTCCACCGGTTTGACCGCCTGCGGTTACAGTAACGTCAACAGTAGCAGAAGCCTTACCTACAGTAGCCTTTACAGCGGAGCTACCCTCTGCTACAGCGGTAATAGTACCCTGAGCGTCAACAGTAGCTACAGCCTCGTTAGAGGAAGTCCAAGTGATGTCACCGGAAGCCTTCTCTACCGGTACAGTGTAGGTCTGACCTACCGTCAGATTTGCTTTGTTAAGCTTGAGTTTGATAACATCCTGACTCTCTTTGTTACAAGCAGAGAATGCAACCAATGTTACAACTGCCATCAAAGCAGCAAAAACTTTGTTCAGTTTCATAATCTAAATTTTAAGTTAATTAATGTTGATTTGTTGTTAAATATCATCCTTTATGATGAGTTTCATAATTTAATATCCCGGGTTCTGGAGGACATTCGGGTTGTTATTTACATCCTGCTCCGGAATCGGATAGAGTTTCCAGTGGTCATCCAGTGGAGCCACATCGGTATTCCAAGCATCCTTTGTCGTATAGGATTTCATTTTTCCGGTACCGGTAGCACCACGTCCTTCCCAATGGCGGGTAGCGGTAGGACCGACGAACTGTCCCCAGCGGATGAGGTCAATACGGCGGCGTCCTTCATAATAGAACTCACGCAGCCACTCATCCAGCATCTCGTCATCCGTGATAGCAGGCAGCGGTGTAGCGTGTGCACGGTTACGAACAGTGTTGATGTCATCGAGCGCCTCAGACTTGCCTTGACGATAGCGAGCCTCTGCGCGTGTGAGGAATGCCTCGGCTGCACGCATAATAGGTACATCGGTATCTACAAACTTCGAGTCATGTTGCGGAGCTGCGTGACCATCATTAAGCGGATGGAGCGTAGCATCAAACTCAGTAGAATAGAGGTTGGTCCATTTACAGATAGCCCAGCAGGAGTCAAAACCGGCGCCATTGTCAGGAACAAGACCTGCAAAGCCCTTGGTATTCAATGTTCCGTCATTGGGGTTAACATTCTGTGCGCAGAACATAGCACGGTCATCCCCTGCGATAGCCGGCATGTCGAACTCGTCGTATGCACCACCGAGCGCAATGATTTCTGCCGGAGTCTTACCCTGGAAGTTACCGAATTTTGCTATCAGTTCAGGGCTTGAACGCCAGCAGCCCCAGTTGTTATCCGAAGTGCCACAGTGATTCATATTCGTATTACGCGTAGCACCGATCGTACTCTGCGAACCTGCCCAAGAACGGATGGCATAACCGTCTTGCGCGGCGAGTAGCACCATCTCTTCGCGTGCAACAACATCGTTATCTCCCATGAAGATTTGTGCATAAACAGGGTGCAGCGTCGGGAAATCCTCAATTACCTTGGTAGCCGCCTCCTCTGCCTTTGCCCATTGCGGAGTACCGGTATAGACCTCTGCATTGAGGTAGATACGAGCAAGAAGCATATAAGCCGCCGGTTTTGTGATACGATAGATCGTAGTACCTCCCTTAGCATAAAGATCCTGCAGGAAGCCATGATCTGCATCGCCGGTCACCTTGTAGGATGTGAGAGGCTCACCCGTTTTATGATTGATATAAGTCTTCCCGTTGTGACCATTCTCGATTTCGTCAATAAGCCACTCATAGAGACTTGCCCGATCAATCTGCTCAGGGTTCGATGTTGAAACAGTAGCTGTGAAAGGTACGTTTCCGAACATATCCATCAAATGATAATAGTTGATGGCGCGGATAAAACGAATCTCAGCGCGTTTGTGAATCATTTCCGGATCCGTAGTACCTTCGGTCAGATCCAGGAAGTGGTTCGACATCGTTACAGCGTAGTTCAAACGGTTGTATAACTTGGAAACGAATCCGTTAGCAGGGTTCCAAGAAATCATCAACAGATCAGAGCAACCATCATCGTTTCGCCAAGTCCACCAACCGGCATCGGTAGGGAACTCATTAAGCACATTCAGCGTACGGAAGAATCCCGAGTAGCCCTCATCATTGGAGATGATATCTGCGTCTCCGCCACCACCAGTCTGACCGGTTTGGACAAAGGAGACATACAGCTTGGCATAGAGTGCGTCAATGATCTGATCGCTATTCTCATTGTTCATCTGCGTTGTATTGGGGTCAATCGGCTCCAAATTCATACAGGCAGTAAACGCGAGTGCCAATGCTGCTACAAAAAGCGTTTTAATACTATTATTTTTCATAATTGTAGTGTATTAGCGAATTTAATTAGAAGTTAAGCGACAAGCCGACAACCGTAGTCATACAGCGCGGATACATATTACTGTCAATACCTCCCGGCATTTCCGGGTCAAGTCCTTTGTATGCAGTCACAACGAAGGGGTTGGAAACCGTGCAGTAAACACGTCCGTTAACTTTGTTATTCTTCGGAGCGAAGGAGTAACCGAGCGTGATATTATCGCAGCGGAGGAACGAAGCCTTCTGAACGAAATAGGTAGAAAGCACACCGTTGGTCTCGTTACGGAGTTGGCAACCATCATCATAATATGCATTATACGCATTCCAAAGTATATTATGATAGCCGTTGAACTTTGCGTCAAATGCAGATGTCACGTATTGCAACTGGTCTTGCAGAACAGAGTTATATACATAGTTGCCGATGTTTGCACGGAAGGTAATACCCAGGTCAACGCCGTAGAATTGGAACTTGGTATTGAATCCCATTGAAACCGGAGCTGCGGGGCTGTGATAGAATATCTTATCCTCCGCAGTGAGATCATATTCAGCATCTCCCGGGAGAGCGTCCGGGTGGTTCTGGTCCACGAGATAAAGGAGCCCGGTGTTCGGGTTGGTCTTCGACTCATACACATAGAACGAGTTGATCGGCTTACCGACAGTATTTGCCTGTACGTAGTTACCGTTACCGATACCGGAACTTGTGTTATACTCATAATAGCCCGGAGCGTCAGAACCGGTCAAGCTGACAATCTTATTCTGGTTCCAAGCTACGTTGTAGCCGAGATCCCATTTGAAGTTCTTCATATCAATAGCCACAGCGTTGATAGCGAACTCCACACCTTGGTTAGTAAGCGAACCTACATTCTTAACGACCTCAGTTTTAAAGTTGGTACCCGCCGGGATCGTAACACGGTTGATCAAGTCATTGGTGATACGATAGTAATAGTCAAAACTACCGGAAATACGGTTGTTGAGGAAAGCGAAGTCGATACCTGCGTTATAGGTAGTCGTTTTCTCCCAAGTCAGATCGGGGTTGTACTCGTTCGGACGATATGTCATATAGTATACATAGCCATCTTGTCCGATTATATAGTCAACGTTCTCCTTTTTGCCGGTGAGATCTACATCAGAAGCTTTTTCTCCGAGAGTTGACCAAGCGCCCGGTCCGGGAGTATTTTGCTTATAAACAGCCAGATACTGGAAAGCATCAGCTACACTCTGCTGACCGGTGATACCATAACCGAGACGGAGTTTGAGGTCATTGAGCCAGTTGACATCCTTGAGGAAGGTCTCTTTGATCTTCCAACCGAGTGCAACAGACGGGAAGAGGCCCCAGCGTACATTCGGAGCGAAGCGTGTAGAAGCATCGGCACGGAGAGTAACGGTAGCCATTACCTGGTTCCATCCTACCCAGTTAGCACGACCGAAGAAAGAGAGAAGAGCGGATTGCGTACCATAGGTATAATCGCTATAGTCTTTCCTTTGGCCCCGAAGAGCTTCATCATTGTTAGTCATCGGATACGTTCTCCAGCCCTCGCGATAACTATTCAGGTGGAATTTCTGGTACTCTCCACCCGCCATGATATCGAAATGCTGGTTTTCGTTGAAGTCCTTATAGTATTGCGCGTACGCGTTGAACTGGAGGTTGTATTTCTTAACCCACTCGTAACCGTAGTAGCCGTAGTAGCCATTATCGGTAGATTGGATCAGACGATCAATCTCCGTAACCTGCTTACCATAAGAGTAATCCGCGCCGAAGTTAGCATGAATATGCAGATCCTCGAAACCGTGGATTTTGTAGTCAGCCTCCAAGTTACCTACGAACGAACCGGAGTTAGCGCGATCGTTAGTATAATTCAGCAAGCTGGCAGGGTTTGCGATCGTCTGCGTGTTGTACATAGACGTCCACTCTGAGTCGTTGAGAGCAGCACCGCCTTGTACACGTCCGAAATAGCCGCCGAAAATCTGGCCCAAAACAGTCTGATCAGCACCTACAGGAGCCCCTGTGAGATAGCCTATTGCCTCACCCATTACAGGAGTAGTCGGGTCAAATGAGATAGCGTTTCCAACCACACCAGGAGCGTAACGGTTGAAGATATACATTCCTTTCGCATTGAGGTTGAAGGTCAAGTGCTTGTCCAAGAAGGAAGGATTGAGGTTCAAGGATGCAGTAACACGTTGCATGTTAGAGGTCTTGATAATACCATTCTGGTCGGTATAACCGATAGAGAAGCGGTACGGCATATTCTTCGTACCACCCATCAAAGAGACGTTATGGTCGGTAGAAATAGCTGTACGATAGATTTCTTTCTGCCAGTTCGTGTTATCAGAGCCGAGGTAATCCAATACTTTCGGACGATAGGTAGCGGGGTTCATCACCTGATCGTTATAGAGATCCTGCGCATAGGAACGGAGTTCATCTCCATTCATTACATTCATCGTCTGGAGCAGGGTACCGAAGGAGACATTACCATTATAAGAAACCTTGAGTTTCTGGTTAGCCGTACCTTTCTTGGTAGTAATGATGATGACACCATTGGAAGCACGCGAACCGTAGATCGCGGTAGCGGAAGCATCCTTGAGGACGGTAAACGACTCAATATCGTTCGGGTTCACCAGCGATAACGGGTTAGCCACACCTTTGACACCATCGTTATCCATAGCCAGACCATCGATGACGATCAACGGGTCATTGGAAGCAGAGAGAGATGATCCACCACGAATACGGATCGTAGCGCCACCACCAGGAGTACCGTCATTCGAAGTGACAGAGACACCGGCGATCTTACCGGAAAGCATGTCGGTAGCAGTAGTCTGGAGGCCCTTGTTCATGTCATCGGGTTTGATAGCGGTAACCGAACCGGTAGCATCGTTTTTCTTAACGACACCGTAGCCAACAACGACTACTTCGTCCAAGAGTTCGGCATCCTCGCCCAGCCGGACAGCCATCGAAGCAGCAGCTGCCAACTCCTGGGTCTTATAACCCATGTACGAGATAGACAGTTTAGCTCCCGGCTTGACTGTAAGGGAGAAATTACCGTCAAAATCGGTGATCGTACCATTGGTAGTACCGATCTCCAGCACAGATGCGCCGATAATAGGCTCGCCGTTCGCAGCATCCGTAACCGTACCCTGTACGGCTACCTGAGCAAAGGCGGTCATTCCTGTCATCAACAGGAAAGCCATCAACACGGCGCGGAATGAAAGAAGATTGTTTTTCATTTGCTTGTGTGTTTTTTATTAAGTATTATTGTTGTTTGTGATAGTATTCTAGTATCCTAGGATCCTAGGGTCCTAGTGTTTTTTCGGTTATTCTTTCTCTTTGATGAGGAAGACAGCGGCGGCACCGAGGAGCAGGAGCACTCCGGCAACAACCAGCATGCCTGCTTGCACGTGCGCGCATACATATTTAAGGAATAATCCTCCGCAAAGGGCAGCGATGATCTGCGGGATACATATCGTACAGTTGAAGAGCCCGAGGTAATATCCCATGTTACCACCCTTGATGGCGTTGGTAACGATCGTGAACGGGAGTGCCAGCATAGCAGCCCAAGCCGCTCCGATAAGAGCATAGCTGATGAAGAGGACGTATTGGTTGGATACAAACCAGATGGAGATAAATCCGATTGCACCTACCACAAGCGAGATAGCATATGCACCTTTGTTGCCCGTCCATTTCTCGAGAAGCGGAAGCACCATAGCCCAGAGGAGTGATCCTACCGCCTGAACGCAGAAGACCACGCCAACCCAATCGCCGGCAGACTGATATTCCAAAGCGGCAGTAGAGGCTTCATCCCAGCCGAAGCAGTTAACCGCAATAGCTCCGATCGAATAAGTCCACATATACATGAACGCCGCCCAACAGAAGAACTGGACAAGTCCGACCGTCCAGAAAGCGGAAGGCGCTTTGCGGAGTAAGGTTATGAAACCTTCCTCCGATTTGTCGTTTGTAGTTTGTGATTTGTCTTCTTTCTCCTTAATGCCGTGGAACTCCGCATACTCCTGCGGGTTGAGTTCCTTCACCGTAGCGAAAGTATAAAGGACACAAAGAATCAGGATAGCCGCTCCGGCATAGAACGACCATTTGACGGAATCCGGTATAACTCCCTCGGGAGCCGTATTGGCTATTCCGATCCATGTAAAGAAGATCGGGAAGAGGTAGCCGACCACGGATCCTGCATTACAGAGAGCCGACTGGATGGCATATGCCGTTCCTTTCTGCTCCTCGTTGACCATGTCGCCGACCATCATCTTAAACGGCTGCATAGCGATATTGATAGAAGTATCCAGAAACATGAGGCTGAAGATACCAAACCACATCGCTGCGTTGAGCCCGAGGAAAGCAGACTGCGCAAAGCTGAAGTTACCTGCGTTCGGGAGGAGCAGCATCACCGCGAGCGCGATGAGCGCGCCTACGAGCAGATAAGGTTTACGACGCCCGAGGCGCGTCCATGTCCTGTCCGAATACTTGCCTACCAAAGGCTGAACGATCATTCCCATCAAAGGAGGAAGGATCCAAAAGAAGCTCAAAGTGTGGGGGTCTGCGCCCAGCGTAGCGAAGATACGGGATATATTAGCGCTCTGCAACGCATAGGCGATTTGTACTCCGAAAAATCCAAAGCTCAGATTAAAGAGCTGCGTGAAGGATAAATTCCGTTTCTGCATGGTCGATTAGTTAATTCTAAATTGCGATTTATCGTTCAAAGTCTATAGCATTTGCTATATATACTTTACAAATCGGGCACAAAATTACTACATTTTTTTGAAACATGCAAGAGTTTTTTGCATTTTTTTGCATTTTTTTGTATTTTTTCATATTTTTCAATCGAAACATATCGAAATCTTTCGATAGAATGGTGCCATTTTAGTCAAAGGTATCCATGAAATCATGCTCAAAAAGCCTTCGGAAACCGGCATAAAAACATGGAATTTTTCGTTCATTTCAGGATGGATGCACTATAAAATAGTATATATATACTATGTATATATATAGAAAGAGTGCATTTTGTACAAAATACAGTGTTTATCCTTGGGTTATCCTTGGGGAATCCTTGGGTTATCCTTTGGTAATGAGTCTATTCCGACCTTATTTCGAATTAGCCCCCACCCCAAAAGGTTCTATTACCGTCCACCGGACGCTCAATCGGGCAGAGCCGTTCCAAATTCGATTTGGACGCAATGAACAAAGAAAGGAAGCCCCCCGGCCCCATGAAGGGGGAGAGGAAGCCCCCCGGCTCCCTAAAGGGGGAGAGGGAGAGAGTTGGGAGGAGAGAGACGGAATAAGGCAAAAAAATACATCAAAAAGGAATAATTCATAGGAAAGGAGAGATGACAAAAGGGAAAAAATAAAACAAAATGAAAAAAAATAGACAAAAAAGGAATGAGGTCTTGCATATGTAAAAAAATATTAGTACTTTTGTAGCGTTTTTGAGTAGAATGCCCCACCCGACCTTCCGATAGGGGGAAGGAGAAAGGAACCAGACGGGAGAGGAGAATTGAGAATTGAGAATTGAGAATTG
>JAFUUZ010000059.1 GCA_017471285.1 Paludibacteraceae bacterium
GCGGACGGTCGAAGTATCTTCTTTCCCTGCCCGTGCAGATATGCGTTTCCGATGAATCCCCTGTGGATGCCCGGATTGTCTGCGTGCGCAACCGGAACAACCGGAAGGACTGGATCGCGCTCATCACGACGGATGTGAAGCTCAGCGAAGAGGACATCATCCGCATCTACGGAAAACGATGGGACATCGAGGTGTTCTTCAAGGTGTGCAAGAGCGCGCTCCTGCTCACGAAGGGATACCACGGATTGTCCTATGACGCCTTGACGGCGCACGTTTCCATCGTCTTCGCCCGGTACATGCTCCTTGCGGTTGCCAAACGCGAAAACGAGGATGAAAGGACACTGGGGGAGCTGTTCTGTCTGATGGTCAGCGAGGTGGCCGATCTCAGTTTCCAGGAATCCATGCTGCTGATTGTTTCTGCCATGATGGATGCCGTAAAGGATATGTTCCGGTTGACGGATACGCAGGTGGATGTGTTGCTGGAGCGTTTCCTGGGAAAGTTGCCGGAACATTTGCGGCGTAGTCTCCAGCCGCGCTTGGCTGCGTAGTGTTTTTTTTGCCCTGTGGCTGATATTTTTCGTGGGCGTTGGGCTGTTTTGCATGTGGGAAGTTTGAGTATCAGTATTAAACCACTCATACCTATACGGCGTGTTTCTATGGGCTTTCCAAGCCCAGACCTCCTTTCTTTTGTCATCAAAAAACTTTCCCGTGGAGTTCTCTATTTGCGGCGGTAGAGTTTCAAGCGGGACGCGCATATCTTACCCTTCGGGGTCTATATACACTGCATACCCTTTCGTGGGTATGCTTTTTTAATCTCAACGAAAGGACAGAAAAACATGGCTGGTAAAAAGAGAGTAGCTAGGAGGGGCGTACCGAACCCGAAAGGCGGGAAACTGGAACGGACAAAGCCGAGAGCGTTCCATGCAAACCTTGTAGAACGTTACGGTATTGGAGGTATCATCAGGGAACTTCGGTACAAAGGGACGAGCTATAGAGACATTGCCGATTATGTGAACAACAATAAGCTCATACCGAATGGCTACAAAATTGGCTACGGAGCTATTGCCAGATGGTGCGCCCAAAATGACCTCGGCGGTGACATGACAGAGGAAACAGACCGCAAGGCAGTCAATATTTATCGGCGTAACTGCGAGATGCTGGGACTTATCAATACCGCTATCGACGTTGTGTCTGTGCAACTTGACGAAATGAACAAGAACGTCCGCGACGGCACTGTGAAAACCACAGACCTGAAAGACCTCATCGTTTCCCTTGATAAACTCGCGATACGTCAACAGTCGCTTACACAGGACATCGGGCAAATCCAAGAAAAAATTTATCGCTACGAGGTCGTAGGTAGGGCGATGCAACTCATCATGGACATCGTTCGTGCAAGGGTTGACAAAGACACATACCAAGAAATCACGGAGGCATTCGGGGAGAACCCAACATTGGTTGAGGCAATCCGCGAGATTGCTCCGTCGAACGTATAAGGAGTGATATGAATGATTAACAAGAAAGACCCGGTTCGGCTTGACGGCATCGTGACCGAGACTGGTACTGGTACGTTTACTGATGTGGTATAAAAATAGTTGACACCTTATACGCAAGGAAAAGAAAATATAGCAGAGGTGATGAAATGGCAACCGCCAAGAAATATGACCATGAGTA
>JAFUUZ010000060.1 GCA_017471285.1 Paludibacteraceae bacterium
CGGTACCAGAAATCGCCCGTGAACGGCTCGCGCCAGTTGATATGTCTCCAATAGAGGATGAGAAGCCATCCGAACAACATCCCTCCCAAGTGTGCGAAATGGGCTACGTTATCCGCCGAAAGACCGGCTACGGAGCCTAATCCCGCGAAAAGCTCTATCAGCGCGTATATAATAACGAACGTGCGTGCACGTATAGGAATCGGTATAAAGAGGATGTACATCGGTACATCGGGATAAAGCCATCCGAAAGCAAACAGGATACCGAATACGGCGCCGGAAGCACCTATGGTATTGAGCATCGTGGCATAATAAGCCAGCGCCTCAGCACTGTATGAGCCGCTCATATTGGACAACATCAGCATCCATACCAACTCCTGGATAACCGCCGCTCCGAGACCGCAGACGAGGTAATAGAGCGCAAAACGCCTTGCACCCCATTCCTGCTCTATCACAGGAGCAAACATCCATACAGCGAACATATTGAAGAATATGTGGCTGAGATTGGCATGCAGAAACATATACGTGAACGGCTGCCACCAATGGAAGGAGGAAGCGGAAACATAATGAAGCCCGCCAAGGGCGTTCAGATCAATGCCGTATCGCTGCAGTACAGCAGCCAGAAAAAAGACAATGAAATTAGCTATCAGCAGATAGCGCGTTACGGTAGGGATATTTCTCATATAGCATGTAATTACGGGTACAAAAGTACTATTTTTTCGTGAAATAACCGCACAAAAAGTGCGCCAAATGCAGAAAAAAGCCTATTTTTTCAATATTTTTGCATTTTTTTGCTCAAAATATTTGGTATATAAAGAAAAAGTTGTAACTTTGCACCACAAAATTGGGACATGAACCCATGTAGTTCACATTATTAATAACTAAAAACACAAATGTTATGAACAAATCAGAACTTATTAAGGCAGCCGCAGCTAAGGCTGAAGTTTCCGCAGCATTGGCAGCAAAGGTTATTGACGCAGCTCTCGAAGAGGCAGTTGCAGCAGTTAAGAAAGGCGAGAGCGTACAGCTCGTTGGATATGCTACCATCGCAGTAGCTAACCGCGCAGCACGCAAGGCTAAAAACCCGCGTACCGGTGCTATCGTTAGCGTACCTGCTAAGAAGGTCGTTCGTATCAAAGCCGGCGCTAAATTTGCTCTCTAATCCAGGCAATGTAGCTTTACAAACGAGTTGTCCCAGCTATATGGGCAACTCGTTTTTGTCTGTTAAAAAGGTATTAGGTACATGTTGAATATTATTTTATGCGGTGCCCCGGGTAGTGGTAAGGGCACGCAATCGGGTTTTATCACCGAGAAATACGGTTTGCAGCATCTCTCTACCGGTGATGTCCTCCGGGCTGAGATAGCTTCGGGTAGCGAACTGGGTAAGAAAATAGATGCGCTCATCTCGCAAGGGAATCTGGTTCCGGACGAGATGATGTACGGCGTGATTGAAAACTATCTTTCTTCCCTGCCTAAGGATAGCAAGGGAGTTATTCTGGATGGTTACCCACGTACTGTTTCCCAGGCGGAATCGCTGACTGAACTGCTGAAGAAATATCGGATGGACGCCATCATGATAGACCTGCTGGTGGACGAACAGTTGCTCATCCAGCGCCTTATCGAACGAGGCAAAGTGAGCGGACGGGCGGATGACAACCTCAATACAATCCGCCATCGTATAGCCGTTTATCACAACCAGACGGAACCTATCGCGCTGTATTATCTGCATCATGGCAACTACTGCCCTGTGAACGGAAACCACGCCGTAGAGGATGTGTTCCTGCAGATTGAGCGTATTTTGGATTCGCACATTAAATAATGATTTTATATGCCAAGCAATTTTATCGACTACGTTAAGATCTACTGCCGCTCGGGAAAGGGCGGCGCGGGTTGTATGCACCTTCATCGTGCCAAATATCTGCCGAAAGGCGGTCCGGACGGCGGTGACGGAGGAAAAGGCGGGTCGGTAATATTGCATGGCAACCGCAACCTCTGGACCCTCCTTCACCTGAAATACCAGAAGCATATCATGGCTACCGACGGAGGCAAAGGAGGTCAAAGCCGCTCCTTCGGCAAAGACGGAGAGGACAAGATCATCGAGGTTCCTTGCGGAACAGTGGTCTATGACGGCGAGACAGGGGAGTTTATCTGCGAGGTCAAAGAGCACGGCGAACGTGTCGTGTTGCTCAAAGGCGGACGGGGAGGTCTGGGAAACTGGCATTTCCGTACTGCTACCAACCAGGCTCCGCGGTATGCCCAACCCGGAGAGCCGGCACAGGAGAGAACCGTTATCATGCAACTCAAAGTGCTGGCGGATGTAGGTCTCGTCGGCTTCCCCAATGCCGGCAAATCCACGCTGCTGAGCGTCGTCTCTGCCGCCAAACCGGAGATAGCGGACTATCCGTTTACTACCCTCACGCCGCAGTTGGGTATCGTCTCGTATCGCGACGGACGCTCTTTCTGTATGGCTGACATCCCCGGTATCATCGAGGGAGCCAGCGAGGGCAAAGGGCTTGGTCTGCGGTTCCTGCGGCATATAGAGCGCAATGCGGTGCTGCTCTTTATGGTGCCTGCCACCAGCGAGGATATCAAGAAGGAATACGGCATTCTGCTGAACGAACTGGAGAAATACAATCCGGAGTTGCTGACCAAAGCCCGGATTCTGGCTGTCAGCAAATGCGATGCGGTTACGGACAAGGAGTTGGACAAACTCAAGAAATCCAAAGCCCTGAAAGGCTTGGATATTCCGGTGGTCTTCATCTCCTCCGTTGCCGGACAGGGGATTGACGAACTGAAAGATGCGCTGTGGACGGAACTGAATAAAGAGCAGAACCAGGTTATCGAGATCTCTCATGCGCCGATTGATGTCACGGTCATCGAGTCTGAACAGCCGGATAGGCCTGACAACTCCGATGATGAGGAACATACTATATATCTCAACGAGGTAGAGGAAGAGTGGGATCTGGACAAATACAAAGGTATCGGTTGGGACGAGTAACAGTTTAACGGTTTAACGGTTTAACAGCTTAACGGTTTAACGTGCGAAGCACCTTTTACGATAGGATGATAGAGTGGCGGGAACGTCACATCAGCGAGAAGCATTTGGTATTGCTTCTCTCTTTCTTCGTAGGTGCTTTCTCTGCCGCCGCAGCGGCAATACTGAAATCATTTATCCGTTTTATCCAATGGATTGTAGAGGAACAGCTCATAGGGGACGGAAATACGTGGTGGTATCTCATCACTCCTATCATCGGTATTACGCTGGCTGCCCTCTTTGTCAAGTATATTGTCCGCGATGATATCTCGCATGGTATCACTAAGATTCTCTACGCTATCTCGCAGCGCAAATCAATCATCAAGGCGCATAACATGTGGTCTTCCATCATCGGGTCGGGTCTCACCATCGGTTTCGGAGGTTCTGTCGGAGCGGAGGCTCCTATCGTCCTGACGGGAGCAGCCATAGGCTCCAACCTCGCGAAAGCGTTCCGCTTGGACCAAAAGACCATGATGCTCATGATCGGATGCGGTGCTGCCGGAGCTATCGGAGGTATCTTCAAGGCGCCTATAGCCGGTCTGGTGTTTACGCTGGAGGTGCTGATGATGGATCTGACTATGACCTCCGTCGCACCCTTGCTCATCTCCTCTGTCACAGCTACGGCTATCTCGTATATACTGACAGGAACAGACCCGATGTTCCCCCTTGACACCGCCGAACCGTTTATGGTAAACAGAATCCCGTGGTATCTGGTTTTAGGTGTCGTATGCGGACTCATCAGCCTCTATTTCACGAGGGGAATGAACAAACTGGAGCAATGGTTCAAACACGCTATCAGGAGCATGTGGGCGAAACTGCTTATCGGAGGCGTGGCGCTGAGCGTCTTGATTTATATCTTCCCGCCTTTGTACGGAGAGGGATATGATGTGATCCGCCAGCTCATCAACGGGGACTCTATGTCGGCAATCCAGAACAGCCCCTTGGAGCATAACGAATGGGCGGCACGCAACGGGCATTGGCTGCTGCTGACCTATTTCGGTTCTATCGTCCTGTTCAAGATTGTCGCTTCGGTGGCTACCAACGGTGCCGGAGGTGTCGGAGGTATCTTCGCGCCTTCGCTCTTCATGGGAGCTATCACCGGTTTTCTCACGGCGCGGATCATGAATATGAGCGGACTGATGGTGCCGGAGGCGAACTTCGCCCTGGTAGGTATGGCAGGACTCATGTCCGGCGTCATGCACGCTCCGCTGACAGGTATCTTCCTGATTGCCGAACTGACAGGAGGATACCATCTCTTCATGCCTCTGATGATCGTTTCTGTCATTTCGTATTTGACAATCATGCTCTTTGAACCCCACTCGCTGTATGCCATGCGTCTGGCGCAGAAAGGGGAACTGCTTACTCATAATAAAGACCGCAACGTCCTGACGCTGCTCAAGATGGACAGCGTCCTTGAGACGGATTTTATCACGATCTTCCCTGATATGACACTGGGAGAACTCGTCAAAGTGATCAGCGAAAGCCACCGCAATATCTTCCCGGTTATTGATCATGAAGGCCATCTCAAGGGTATCCTTTTGCTCGATGAGGTGCGTAATATCATGTTCCAGCCGCGGCTGTACAAACGGTTTACGGTAGGTCAGCTGATGACCTCTCCGGCTGCTGTGCTTAGTTTTGACCAGCCGATGGAGAAAGTAATGGAGGTCTTTGAAGACACCGGCGCATGGAACTTGCCGGTAGTGGATCAGGACCGCCGCTATCTGGGCTTTGTCTCCAAATCGAAGATCTTCAATTCCTACCGCCACGTACTTGTCCATTTCAGCGAGGAATAAACCCATATCGCTCATGCCCTGCGAAAGAAAAATATGGCTGATAGTATTGTCATTGATGACGATGCTGTCTTCTTGTTCCATCCCTCAACACCATGAGGCGCAGGAGGTTGTTGCGCAGGCGGACAGCCTGTGGCATGAGGGCAAGATGTACGGTGTGGATGCCGGCGACAGTGCCACCCTCGCGCAAGCGTATGAAAGATTGAAGGAGCTTTCAGCCGTCTGCCGCTCGCGGGTCTGACCGAAGGTATAGACTATTACCAACCCCTCTCGCTCGGTGCGCTGCGCGGCATGGCTATAGTACGTATCTCTGCCAACGGCTTCTCGCTCTCCGCCATACTCCTGCGCTGACGGAGGCGCTTACTGAATAATAAACAACCCAAAAAAAGACGGGCTTCGGTCCGTCTTTTTTTGTGTAGCAATCATCCTGCACATTATAACCTAAAATACACTCTTCCATTTTTTGTCAATCTCTAAACTCAATCCACTAAACTAAAAATCTCCGATTTTTTTGTATATATCAAAAAAAAGTTGTACCTTTGCGGCCGATTTAACTTGTTCCTTTTGGCACATGAAAAGGAACAAGCCAAATAGAGAAGGTCATGAAGATATTTATTAAAGAGACCAGAGAGAACAAGAAGTTCGTCCCGGAAGTGGCAGCAGCTTTGCAAAAGGCAGGGCATCAGGTGTTTTTAAGTAGTGACTATGCCGATGTGAATGAAGGCATAAAGTCCTGTCATGTGCAATTGGATCTTACGGGTGTCGGGATGGTTGACGACAAACAAAGCATAGACCGTCCTTTTGTCAGAACGGAAGTTGACCTGCGGGTGCGTAAGATGGTTCAGGTTATAGGAAAGTCTTCATTACCTCGTCGTCAGATTGTTGCTGACTTGGGGTTGAGACAACAAAGCAGAAGAAACTTCATATACAATTATCTTAAGCCGGCCGTGGCACAAGGTTACGTGACCATGTCCTTCCC
>JAFUUZ010000019.1 GCA_017471285.1 Paludibacteraceae bacterium
ACAGTTGATAGTTCTTATCTCGGCTAAGCCTCGAACGATCGGCTGAAGCCGTATGGATAGTTGATAGTTGACAATTGACAGTTGATAGTTCTTATCTCGGCTAAGCCTCGAACGATCGGCTGAAGCCGTATGGATAGTTGATAGTTGACAATTGACAGTTGATAGTTCTTATCTCGGCTAAGCCTCGAACGATCGGATGAAGCCGTATGGATAGTTGATAGTTGACAATTGACAGTTGATAGTTCTTATCTCGGCTAAGCCTCGAACGATCGGCTGAAGCCGTATGGATAGTTGACAGATGAAAGTCTTGTTTATTATAATAGGTATAGTATCATGTATAGGAGTGCTGACATTGGGTGTGTTGGCGCACCCTGCTTTCGGTACGTTCCGGCATGTGTCGGAAGAGCGGATCGAGGCTTCGCCTAACTATCGCGACGGACGGTTTCAGAACCAGGAGCCGACACCGCAGTTTACGGGAAAGCCTTCAGCTGTCAGAAGTCAGCCGTCAGAAGGGCGGAAGCCGAAATCGCCGGTAGAGGCGTATAAGACGGACCTTAGAAGTCTTCCGACGGATAGCGACTGGGTGGTGTGGTTCGGACATTCGTCTTACCTCTTCTGTCTGGGCGGCAAGCGTTTTCTGGTCGATCCGGTGCTCAAGCCGGAGTTCCCTGCTTCGGTGATGCTCCGACCTTTCGCGGGAACGGACATCTACCGTCCCGATGATCTGCCGGAGATAGATGTGCTCATCATCACCCACGAACACTGGGATCACATGGACTACGCCACGCTCCGGGACATACGCACGAGAGTGCGGCATGTCGTTTGTCCGCTGGGCATAGCCGATTATCTGCGGTATTGGCACTACTCCGACAACCAAATCGTCGAGATGGATTGGTATGACAATTCACAATTCACAATTCTCAATTCTCAATTATCAATTATCAATTCTCAATTATCCATCACTTGCCTGCCGACCCGGCATTTCAGCAACCGCTTGTTGGGAAGAGCCAATCAGACGCTCTGGGCGTCGTTTATGATTGAGTACGCCGGACGGAAGGTGTATATCGGCGGTGACGGGGGCTACGACAAGCGGTTCAAAGCGATCCGTGAGCAGTTCGGTCAGGTTGATCTGGCGTTTTTAGAGAACGGTCAGTATAACGACCGTTGGCGGTATATTCACACTACGCCGGAAGGGCTGGAGCAAGCGATCCGCGACTTGGAACCGAAACAGGTGTTTACCGTTCACCACGACAAGTACGCGCTGGCAATGCACCCATGGAACGAACCGGACAGCGTGGCGCAAGCAATCAGCCGCCGGAACGGGACTTTCAGATTGTTAGATGCACCGATCGGGAAAGTCGTATTCTTTTGAAAAAATGCAGAAAAATAGCATACACTCTTGTGTATGTCAAAAATTTTTTGTAACTTTGCAGCCGATTTTATGCGCGTGTGCGCGTTATTAGTTGACAGTTGATAGTTGACAGTTGATAGTTGACAATTGACAGTTCTTATCTCGGCCAAGCCTCGAACGATCGGCTGAAGCCGTATGGATAGTTGACAGTTGATAATTGATAGTTGACAATTGACAGTTGACAGTTGACAGTTGATAATTGATAGTTGACAGTTGATAATTGATAGTTGATAATTGATAGTTGATAATGCGAAAATGTGAAAATAAAAAATAATGGAAGAGCAACAAGAAAAGTATGATGGATCGAGTATTCAAGTGCTCGAGGGATTAGAGGCGGTGCGTAAACGGCCTGCGATGTATATCGGCGATATCTCGCTGAAGGGTCTGCACCACCTGGTGTATGAGGTAGTGGATAACTCTATTGATGAGGCGCTCGCCGGATTCTGCGACGAGATAGCCGTTCATATCAACGAGGACAACTCCATTACGGTTCAGGATAACGGACGTGGTATTCCGGTGGATATGCACCCGAAGGAGCATAAGTCTGCGCTGGAGGTGGTAATGACCGTCCTGCACGCCGGAGGTAAGTTTAACAAAGACAGTTACAAGGTCTCCGGCGGTCTGCACGGTGTGGGTGTGAGCTGCGTGAATGCGCTCTCGACGAGAATGCATGTAGAGGTCTATCGCGACGGACAGATCCACTGCCAGGACTACGCCAAGGGTAAACCTCTGGCGCCGGTGCACACGATCTCGGAAGAAGAGGCTATCGGTAACTGGGAGCAGCGCAAGACCGGTACGTTCGTGCAGTTCTGGCCGGACGACACGATCTTCACGGAGACCGTTTACCATTGGGATATCCTCGCGAACCGTATGCGCGAACTGGCGTTCCTGAATGCCGGTATCCGTATTGTGCTGAAGGACAAGCGAGTTAAAGTACCAAGTGACCAAGTACCAAGTGACAAGTGGGAGTGCAAGAAAGAGGTGTTCTATTCGGAGAAGGGGCTGAGCGAGTTCGTCCGTTATATCGATGGCACCCGTACGCCGCTGATCAGCGAAGTGATCCACCTCAATACCGACAAATACGGTACACCGGTGGAGGTAGCGATGATCTACAACACCGATTTCAACGAGAACGTACACTCATATGTCAATAATATCAATACGATCGAGGGTGGTACCCACGTAGCCGGCTTCCGCGCCGCTTTGACGCGTGTCATGAAGAAATACGCCGAGGAGAGCAAGATGCTGGAGAAGGCCAAGCTGAAAGACAAAGACGGTAACTCGACGATCGACCCGAATGATTTCCGCGAAGGACTGACGGCGGTTATCTCCGTCAAGGTGGCAGAGCCGCAGTTCGAGGGTCAGACCAAGACCAAACTCGGTAACTCCGAGGTAGCGGGAATGGTTTCTTCTGCCGTAGCGGAGGCGCTGCAGAACTATCTGGAGGAACACCCGGACGACGCGAAGAAGATCGTGGAGAAAGTGATTCTCGCGGCTCAGGCACGTATCGCGGCGCGTAACGCCCGTCAGAGCGTCCTGCGCAAGAGTCCGCTCTCAGGAGGAGGCCTGCCCGGTAAACTGGCGGATTGCGTGTCGAAAGACGCAAGCGAGTGCGAGCTGTTCCTCGTAGAGGGAGACTCTGCAGGCGGTACCGCAAAGACCGGTCGTGACCGTGTGCACCAGGCTATCCTGCCGCTCCGCGGTAAGATCCTGAACGTGGAGAAAGCGATGGAGCACAAAGTGTTCGAATCCGAAGAGGTGAGAAACATCTTTACCGCCCTGGGTATAACCTTCGGTACTGAAGAGGACCCGAAAGCGCTGAACCTCTCCAAGATCCGTTACCACAAAGTGATTATCATGGCGGATGCCGATGTGGACGGTGCGCATATCGCTACGCTGATCATGACGCTCTTCTTCCGTCATATGAAAGAGGTGATCGAGCAGGGACACCTTTATATCGCCTGCGCGCCGCTGTACAAATGCTCGAAGGGCAGTTACAGCGAGTACTGCTGGAACGACCAGCAACGGATGGCGTTTATACAGAAGTTCGGTAACGGCGACGAGAAGCAGATCAAGACCCAGCGGTACAAAGGTCTGGGTGAGATGAGCGACGAGCAGCTGTGGGAGACTACGATGGATCCGGCACGCCGTGTGCTCAAACAGGTGACAATAGAGAACGCAGCCGAGGCGGACCGTATTATCGCTATGCTGATGGGTGACGACGTGGCGCCGAGACGTGAGTTCATCGAAGAAAACGCAACATACGCCAACATCGACGCTTAAATAGTTGACAGTTGATAGTTGACAGTTGATAGTTGACAGTTGATAGTTGACAGTTGATAGTTGACAGTTGACAGTTGAAAGTTGACAGTTGAAAGTTGAGAGTTGACAGTTGAGACCACCAAAGATACTACGAAATAATTATCAATTATCAACTATCAATTATCAATTAGACAGTTATGACAAAGCCGGATAATAAGAATACTGTTTCAGCCAAATCGTTTGCATTTGCGTTACGAGTTGTAAAGGCGTATAAGTACTTAACTGCACAGAATGAATACGTTCTTTCCAAACAGTTATTACGTTCCGGTACATCTATTGGCGCTAATTGCCGTGAGGCCAAAAATGCTCAAAGTCGGCTGGATTTTATCAATAAACTGAATATCGCCTTAAAAGAGGCAGACGAGACATCATATTGGTTGGAATTATTATATGCTGGAGATTATATTGATGAGCAAAGTTACACATCCATCTATGAGGATTGTGTGGAGCTCATTAAATTATTAACTTCCATTATTAAGACCACTAAAGATACTAAGAATTAATTATCAACTATCAATTATAAATTATCAATTATGAAGATCGCCGTTTATTGCAGCGCAAAAGACAGTATCCCCGAGGAGTACCTGGCTCTGGGCGATGCGTTGGGAGCCTGGCTCGGTGAGCAGGGGCACACCCTCGTCTATGGCGGTGCTACGGGCGGATTAATGACCCGCACCAGCAATGCCGCAAAAGCCGCAGGCGCGTATGTCGTAGGCGTCATCCCTCCGCGTATCAAAGCCGCCGGACGCAAAGCGGACAACTGCGACGAACTGTATATGGTTCAGAACATGTCCGAACGCAAACAGATCATGAGGGACCTCTCGGATCTGATCGTTTGTTTGCCGGGCAGTTACGGCACGCTGGACGAGATGATGGACGCTACTTCCTCGGCTATCGTGGGAGAGCACCGCAAACCCACTTTCGTGCTGAACTACAAGGGCTTCTACGAACCCCTTAAACAACAGATCGAGTTGATGAGGAGTCTGCGTTTCATCCCGGAGCAAGAGGCCTTCAAACCGATCTTCGTTGACTCTCTTGACGATTTGAAAGAGGCAATCGCACAAGTGAAAATTAAATGATAAAATAGTAAATGATTAAATTGTAAATGTCATTATGAACCTGTTTACTGCCAGACTGACCGGCAAAATGCTCTCGACCGAAGCGTTCGAGAAAATGATTTATGAGATGCAGGAGCGTGTTAAACGCTACCGCATGATTGAGAAATCGCCTGAGTTGGCGGAGTATCTGGAGTTGAAGAAAACCGTTGAGAGTTCTGACTTCCTGGAACGTAAGAACGAACTCATCAACCGCAAGTACAAAGACACGGACGAAGGCAAGAAAATGACTGCTTATGAGCGTCTGCGTTCCGCTCTCAGCATGCGGCGTTACCGCCGCGCGGTGGAGAACGAAACATTCCAAGCTTTCCTGAAATTCCGCGAAACGGACGATTTTCAGAAAATCAAGAGCCTGCGCGAGTGTCTCAAATCGGCTGAACTGCGGGCGTATAACATGATCTACCACTCGCCTTTCTACAAGAACTATCTGAAGGTGCTCAATTCGCCGGAACTGCGTCAACTGACCGAGTTGGAGAAGGAGATCCAAACGGAAGATTTCCAGAAACGTCATGCCCTCTGGGCGGACGCCAAGCGGTGGCAGCACTCGGAAGAGTATAAGACCGAGCAGCGCTATCTGGAGTTGGCTAACTCGGACGATATCAAGTTCTACTACGCCCAACGCGAAGAGAAGATCGACTGGGCGGAGCTCTTCCGGCCTTCTTTCGACGATGACATGTCGTCGTCCAAGAACTGGCAGGCAGGATTCGGATATGCCAATCCGGCTATGAAGGACGGTCATTCCCGCACGTCGGAACTGCAGGCATATAACGGTGGCAAGAACACCTTCTTCGTGGACGGACGTATGGATCTGGAGACACGCGAGGAAAGCAAGAAAGCCGTGGCTTGGGATGCGAAGAAAGGATTCGTAGAGCACATCTTCAACTATACATCGGATGTGATGAACACCAAGGACGCGTTCGCGCAAGAGTCCGGTATGTTCATGGCTAAGGTGCGCAGCCAGGGCACGGGACACCATTTCTTCGGTCTGACGACCGGCAAACCGAACAGCCCGATGGTGGCCTTGTACCATTATAACGGAAACGTGCATCAGATGGGTCTCGTGAACGGTGCCAAGACACAGATGGTGGACCTGACCGGAATGTTGCGGTCGATGTATTACGTCTATACCTTCCGCTGGACCAAGAACGAACTGATCTGGTATGTGAACAATATGGAGTTGCTGCGTCTGCCGAACAGACTGCCGAAGGAGGCGATGTTCTTCCTTGCACAGAGCTGGCTTCCGGGCAACGAGAAAGGCGGTACGGGCAAACTGAAAATACAATGGGCACGGGTCTTCCGCGGAGTGGAAGACTCTGCGCTCGCACAACGCAAGGAAACGGAAGAATAATATGTTCCTCATTGCCGGCAACTGTGCGATAGAGAGCCGCGACACTACGCTCAGGACCGCGGAGACACTCCGCGCCCTTTGCTATGACTTGGGCGTCACGCTCTATTATAAATCCTCCTTCGACAAGGCGAACCGTACTTCGGCTTCGCCGCGCGGAGTGGGGATGGAGGAAGGCTTGCGCATCCTGCAGGAGGTAAAGGAGCAGTTCGGTCTGCCGATCCTGACAGACGTGCATGAGAGCGCACAGTGTGCCCCCGTGGCGGAAGTGGCGGATGTGCTGCAGATTCCTGCCTTCCTGAGCCGTCAGACAGATTTGTTGCAGGCTGCAGCGGAAACAGGCAGGATAGTGAATGTCAAGAAGGGCCAGTTCATGGCTCCATGGGACATGGGAGGAGCTATCGCCAAGATCGAACAAGTCTCTCCGAATGCCGCTAAAGAGGGGCGCGTCTGGCTCACGGAGCGAGGATCGTCCTTCGGGTATGGAAGGCTGGTAGTGGACATGACCTCGCTGGTAGAGATGCGCCGATTCGGATGTCCGGTCATTTTTGATGCTACCCATTCCGTCCAGC
The DNA here is from genome assembly GCA_017471285.1 of Paludibacteraceae bacterium. Taxonomy (GTDB): domain Bacteria; phylum Bacteroidota; class Bacteroidia; order Bacteroidales; family Paludibacteraceae; genus Colicola. The sequence goes on from JAFUUZ010000019.1 coordinate 6,766, forward strand.
AGCCTTCTTCGCAAGCCGGTGTCACCGGAGGAAACAGAGAGATGGTGCCGTACCTCATGCGTGCGGCGATGGCGGTAGGCGTGGACGGGCTGTTCATTGAGACGCACCCGGATCCCGAGCGTGCGATCTCGGATGCAGCGAACCAAGTGCGCCTCGCTGACATGAGAACGATTCTGGTGCAGGCGCTCAGGATAGACGAACTGATAAAGCAGGATAAACTGGAATAAATAGATAAACCGGAAAAAACTACATAGATGGAGAAAACAATTACCATTTTCTGTAAAAACACCCGCACTTACCACAAAGTGCCGCGAGGGATTTCGCTCATTCAGTTGAAAGAACTGATAGGAATTCGATTGAAATACCCGATCATAGCGGCGCATGTGAATTATAAAGTGGAGAATTTGGATTTCCTGCTCTATAAACCCAAGGATATAGAGTTCCTGGATGCCAGTTCGCCCTCGGGCATGCGCGCCTATGTGCGTACATTGAATATGGTATTGGCATGCGCCGTGAATGAACTCTTCCCGGAGATGGACCTGCGCGTGGAGCACCCCATCAGCAAAGGGTATTACTGCACCCTGCAATGGCACCAGAGCAAGGACTCCAAGATGGATGAGGAGAAAGAGCCGCCGGTGGTAACACCTCAGATAGTTGCGGCGATCAAAGAGCGAATGCTGCTCATTATCCGTGAGGACCGGCCGATCATAGAGGAGGAGAAACAGACCAAAGAGGTAATGGGTATGTTCGCCGAACGGTACAACAACGAGTCGTCGATCTTCGAAGCACTCGGAAACCCCTACTGTCGCTATTTCCGCATGGGCGACTATATCGACTATTACACGAATGTGCTGCTGCCGTCTTCCGGATATTTGAATGTGTTCGATCTGGAGCCGTTCACGGACGGGCTGCTGCTTAGAATCCCCAATAGAACCAACCCTACTATCTTGGAAGATTCTGTTGCGCAGGATAAGATGTTTACGATCTTCCAGGAATACAACCGCTGGAACAAACTGCTCAGAATCAACAATGTAAGCGACTTCAACGTGGCTTGCAAACAAAATAAATCATTCGGTCTTATCAAACTGGCGGAGGCGCTGCACGAGAAGAAAATAGCCCAGATAGCCGACTCTATCGCCGAGAAACGCCCCAGAATAGTCTTTATATCCGGAGCCTCTTCTTCGGGAAAAACCACCTTCTCCAAACGTCTGCAGATCCAGTTGCTGGTTGACGGAATACGACCGGAAGTCCTTTCCATGGACGATTATTTTGTGAACCGCGTGGACACACCGAAAGATGCGAATGGCGAATACGATTTCGAGGATGTGAATGCGGTGGATCTGCCTTTCTTCCGCGAACAGATACATGACCTGCTCGACGGACGGGAGGTAAACCTGCCGACGTATGATTTTACTAAAGGAGAGCGGGTCTTCCGCGGCAATAAACTGAAGTTGCAGAAAGACTCTGTCCTGGTTATCGAAGGACTGCACGCGCTTAATCCTTGTATCTTGCCGGATGTGGATAAATCCCTTACCTATAAGATATACGTCTCAACCCTTACGACGATCAATATCGATAATCATAACTGGATTCCGACAACGGACATACGTCTGTTGCGCCGCGTCGTGCGCGACTACAAATACCGCGGTTTCTCTGCGCAGCAAACGATAGCACGGTGTCCGTCCGTTATCCGAGGGGAGACCAAATGGGTGTATCCCTTCCAGGAAGAGGCAGATGTCATGTTCAACTCCGCGCTGATCTTCGAGTTCGCCGTTCTCAAACGGCATGCGGAGCCGATCCTTTCGGAGGTGCCTAAGTTCTGCGAAGAATACAGCGAGGCGCACCGCCTGCTCAAGTTCCTCCAATATTTCGTGCCGGTGCCGGAGAAAGAAATCCCGCCTACATCCTTCCTCCGCGAGTTCGTCGGAGGCTCGTCCTTCCGCTATTGATGGCACGGAAATTGCACGGACAAATTACAAATAACAAATCACAAATAGATTGATGAAATTAATTTTAGTTATATTATTGACGATTTTTGACTCGTTACCGGGCATGCAGATCGTTCAGGATAGCGCAATAGCGGTCTTGCTGGACGAAGCGGTGAACGGGAAACGCGAGCTGGTGGAGATGGACGGATATCGCGTGCAGATTTATTCTTCCAACCAGCAGCAAATTGCTAAGAGCGAGGCTCTGGATCTGGAGACCAAACTGAAAGAGAAAATCAACCAGACCCTCTATGTCCAGTATCTGCCTCCGTTCTGGAAAGTACGTCTGGGAGACTTCCGTACGTACGACGAAGCCAAAGAGTATAAGAAACTGTTCGTGCAGCAATATCCCGAACTGATGGGGGATACGTATATTGTGCGCGATAAAATACAAGTGTTGCAATAATGGACCTGCAGGAATTTCATGAGAAACCGGAGGTGACCGCGGCTGTTGCCGAAGCGGTGGAGAAAACATTGTCGCTGATAGGGGAAGACCCTGCCCGTGAAGGACTTGTCAAGACGCCGCGACGTGTAGGAAAAGCGCTCCAGTTTCTGTGCAAAGGATATAACGAAGATCCGGAGGCGATCTTACGTGCTGCCCTTTTCGAAGAGGACTATCGCCAGATGGTGGTGGTCAAAGATATAGATTTCTATTCCCTCTGCGAACACCATATGTTGCCTTTCTTCGGGAAAGTGCATGTGGCATATATCCCGAACGGACGGATCACAGGACTCAGTAAAATCGCCCGCGTAGTGGATGTATATGCGAGGAGGCTTCAGGTGCAGGAGAGGCTGACTACGCAGATCAAGGACTGCATCCAGAATACCCTTAATCCGCTGGGAGTAATGGTCGTCGTAGAGGCGGAACACCTTTGTATGCAGATGCGGGGCGTGCAGAAACAACACGCTATGACCGTCACATCCGACTTCACCGGCGCTTTCACCCGTCAGGAGACGAGAGAAGAGTTCCTCAAACTTATCAAGGAATAAGAAAGCAGGCAATTGCCTGCTTTTTCTTTTATCGTATTACCATGATTTTCACTACGGTATGTCCGCCATTGGCATTGCACATCGCGCTATAAACGCCCGGTGTGGCTTTTCGTCCGTCCGGTAACCTGCCGTCCCATACCGCTATGCCGCCATGGCTCTTGGTCTTGCAAACCAGGTTGCCGCCGGCATCAATAATATTGACCGTTGTATTTTCCATCAGCCCGCAAATACTGATCATGCCGCTGTAGTTCGGTCGGACAGGATTAGGGAAGGCATAGGCTCCGCTCATGTCCGGCTGCGCTTCACTCGCATCGCTGCGGTAGGATGCGATACCGAGGTTGGTTCCGACAAACACTTCGCCGGTCTTGGGCATGATTGCAATCGACTGGATGCCGTTTGACGGCAGCAGACTGTTGTATTCCGTGAAATGCGCTACGGTTATTGTATCGTCTTCTATCAGGTACAAACCCGAGTTGGCTGTGCCGATCCATATTCTGTTTCCGCCATCTACCGCCAGACAGTTGATCTGCTCGTCGCCCAAGAGGTAGTCGCCTAATCCTGTGCCGTCATTGCGGGGAATGATAATCCGCCGGCAAGCATTCGAACTGAAGAAATCCACCTCTTTCGGGATTAAGATAAGACCCTTATCCGTTCCGATCCAGATGCGGTTCGTCTGGTCCTGGGCAAAGCATCGGAACTGTGTCGGTGTCAGTATATTCCCGTTTTGATCCACGAACGAACTGCGGGCTACGCATCGGTCGTCACCGGAGATAGTGGGGGTCCCTCCGTCGTCTAATAAGATCAACATCGGTTCTACACGTTGGCTCATCAGCCATTTCCATTGGCTGTGACGACGGTCGGGCCAGATGCCTGCAGGAGTCTCGTATTTCAGTTCTTTGCCTCCGCTGCGCAGATTCAGACCATACCAAGTGCCTAAAGGATTAACTATATGTACCGGCTTGCCTGTCTCCGTCGCGTTCAGTAGCCACAAGTTACCTTGTTCATCCATCATCGCACCGTCTGTTCGGGTGAAATAGTAGTCGCTCGTCTCGGCGGTGGCTGGCCGTAATGTACTATTGCTGCTGTCGTAATGCTTGACCGCTTTGTAATTGCGGAATTCAAACACACCTGTTCCGAACGTAGTTACGTAGAAATGTCCCGGGTCGGAGGCATCCACTCCATAGCCTACGGCATCGCGGATATCGTGTCCTGTATAATACCATGTGTTCTGCCATGGAATACCTCTCCATTGCGTGCCGTCATAAATACTCAAGCTGCTCTGTCTGCCGTATTGCGTTGCCCATCGGCCGCCCGGAGATACATATAACTGGTCATGGGCAATATCCAGATGATAACCGAAATTGCTTAGCGGACCTACAGGATGGAAACTCTCATCGCCGGATGAACTCAGCCGGACCAGACCTTTGTCCTCTTCTGCTAACCAATATTCTCCATTCGTATAGATTGCATCATTGGCTGTATAATGATCGCTCAAACCGCTGAATGTATCGTTATCCATTAGTCTGAAGAGACCTTTCCCGCTTTGATAAGTCAATAACTGACGGCCGCTTGCGTGAATCCATTCCAGCGGCTCGGATGTGACCAACTTCCATTCGGCTCCTGTCAGGCGATATAAGGAATCATGTGCCAGTACGTAGATCTGCCCGTTATGTACCTCCGCTTGCTGGATCTGCTCGAACGGAATCAAATCTGACGACCAGAAGGAGAAATCTACCAGATTGTCGCTCAGCGACGCACGATACATCCGGTCGAAGGAGAAAGCATACAGCGAATCGCCTTTTTCGACGATCTGCTGTACCTCGATGCTGGCCGCGTCCTCTCCGATATAATACGTGTCACTCACCTCGCCTTTACGCGGATGAATGGCAATGATACCGAACGGCATGGCTAAATAAGTCTGTTTCGTTCCGATACATATGTCGTTGATTGTCAGTGCCATAGAGCCTGCTTTCATCGATATGTCAGGCATTTGGCTTACTTCGCCGTTTTCGTCTATCAGATCAACATGTCCGTTTCCGTAGGCGATGATCAGTCTGCCGGACGAGGGGTCATATGCGATATGAATAATTCCTGTGCCGTTCAGTCCGTTGGCTTTGCTCCAATATACGATCTCATTGTCTGCTCTGTCTATGCTGAATAGCGAACCGTTGGCTATGGCATAAATGGCTTTTGGGGTTGCCGCTATCTCTGTGGGGTTGGAGTAGGATAGATGTAATTTCCATCGCTGCATACTACCTTCGTCCTCTGCTGTTTCTGTGTTCTGCGCCTCGTTAAGTCCTTCGCCCGGACCGTTCGGGTCGTATTCCACTAATCCTTCTGCAGTCCCGATCCATAGATGTCCGTCTGAACTGCTGGTCAACGACAAGATGCCGTTTGCTGACATCGCCGAGTTATCCGTTGTATAGTGTGCAAGGATCTCGGTCGCGGCTTCGTTTAACTCATATACTCCCAGGCTCTCTGTACCGATCCATATGTGCCCGTCCTGGCTCTGGCAGAGTGCTTTGACCTTCATCTCTCTGACGGGATTCTCGCCGTTGTTGTCCGTCACATCCGGTTGGACGATGGCGTCCGAGAGGAAGAAATCCGTACCGCCATCAATATAGGCTGCACCTTGTTCTGTGGCTATCCATACACGCCCTTGGCGGTCCTGCATCATAGCATATATATTTCCCGGCTTGAAGCTTCGCCCGTCCTGGTTCACCCATTCTCCCCGGAAAAATGTCCGGTCGTCACTCGTTTCTGCGGGAGTGCCATTGTCGTCCAATAGCGCTAATCCCGGTTTTTTATATGCGATACCAACCCATTTGTACTGCTCGTTGCGTTTGTCAATGAGTATGTCGCATGGGATCTCTATTGACAGAGGCTGCTCTTCTATGACAAGCGGAATGCCATAGAATGAGTTGCCGTCTTTGACAATGATAGGTGTGGGACTGGCGGTATTGAGAAACCATAGACGGCCGTTCCTGTCGTATTGGGCTCCGATGAGACGCGTGTATTCCTTCGGGTTGGATGAAACGGCAGAGGTGATCACGCCGTTAGCCGTTGTATGATTGACACAGCGATTGCCGAGAAACTCATAGAGTCCGGTTCCGTAACTGGTGATAAAATAGTGGTTGGAGTTGCGCGGATCCACCGCTACGTTCATCATATCGCGCGCTTTGCTCACGCCGGCTTGTGCGCGGATGGAGTCTTCGTGGATATTCGTCCAAGAGCGGTTGATATAACGCATCACATGGCCGCGCTCGTTGTTTTGAGAGGTCCAGCGGCCGCCGGCTAACATGAATATCTGATTGCCGGCAGACGAGATATAATACGGTTTGTTCACCAGAGGACCTTGGGGCTTGTAAACCCGCCTTCCTGTCGGACTGTAACGCACGATCCCTTCTCCATGACCCGCATACCAGTTGCTTGTCGCGTCCTTATAATGAATACCTTTCTCGCTGTCTCTGCTTACGCGACCCGCTGGCTCACGCTTCCATACGCGGTAATCCACAAGGTTGGCATTCAGTTTGGCGCAGAATAAACTGTCGTCCGTGAAGGCATAGATGCTGTCTCGGGCAAGCAACACGTCTTTTACGTCTATCTCCTGACCGCCGGGACGCAACCAATAACTGTCTACTAACTTGCGTTCCCTCATATCCAACGTCTGAATACCATAAGCTGTAGCCAGATAAGCGGTCCTTCCGTTGATGGTAATATTGTAGATCGTCTTGCGCTGAGTCATGTCTTTGGTATATAACTCGCTGATATACTGTACGCCGCCGGATGTGAGAATATCGATCTTTCCCGTGCCGTAACCGATGATCAACTGTTTGCCTGTCTGGTCGTAATGGATACAAGTGATGCCGGTTCCGTGCAAACCCGATTGGTTGTTATATACGCGGATTTGCTCGTCTTGTTTGCCTACGCTGTAGATGCTGCCGTCCGATAAGGCAAATACCTGATCATCCGACATCGCTATCTGGGTCACGTTGTTATATGCAAAATGCGTCGTCCATTTGCCCGCATATAGAAAAACGGTCGTGCAGACGCTTAAAATCATTAATATGGCTCGTCTATAATTCATAAATTCCCAATCGTGTTGCCGTTTTTAAGCTTTGAGCAGTTTCACCAACTCGGTTAAGGCTTTGGCGCGATGGCTGATGCTGTTCTTTACCTCTGCCGGTAGTTCGCCGAATGTCTTGTCGTAGCCTTCCGGAATGAATATAGGATCGTATCCAAATCCGCCTTCGCCGTATTCTGCTTCGGCTATCCGGCCACGAACAATACCCTCTACCTGACACTCTTGATCATTGGTAATCAATGTGATAACTGTCTTGAAATGACAATCTCTGTTGCTCTCTCCCGCTAACTCCCGTAGCGCCTTTGCTCTGTTTGCCTTGAATATCATCATTTCATCGTGAAGTGGACTCCCGGAGATTTTTTCATCCCCCTTTGCGCACCTGTTGTCGCACATGAGATACCATCTGGCGGTATAGACTCCCGGCTTGCCGCCTAATGCGTCTATCTCCAGACCCGTATCATCGGCGAATACACCGTCTATCTGACGGCGGATAGATGATGGCTGACTGCTTATAAATGCGGCTACTGTGTCCGCTTTGATACGGCTGTTTTCTGCCAGAGTCGTACCCGTCTCGTCTATCTCTTGGTCAAAACCGATTTCGTGAAGACTCAGAACCTCCACGCCGGCTGGCACCATCGCACGTACTTCCGATAACTTATGCGCGTTATTGCTCGCAAATACTAATCTCATACCTCTTTCACCTTTCACCTTTCACCTTTC
>JAFUUZ010000020.1 GCA_017471285.1 Paludibacteraceae bacterium
TCGTTCAAGCGGTTGAGCAACATCAATAGACCCTCGTTTGTCGAAGACTTGAGGGCAGCGTTAAACTTTTCAAGATCCATGCCGGTTGCGCTGGCAATTTTCTCTGTGTTCTTGAAAAGATTCATGATAAGTTTGGAGAGAGCCGTGGCTGACATTTCAACCTTCTGTCCTTGGGAATCAAGAACAGCGCCAAAGGCCATGACCTGAGGAACGGTCATACCGGCTTGAGCGCCAACACCTGCAAGTCGTTGGCCGAACTGAGCAAGGTATGAAGCTCCAGCCGTGCAGTTCTGCGACAACTCATTGATCACAGAGCCAACAGCGAGGAGCGACCGCTCCGTGCCGAGCCGTTCTTCATCCCCAAATATGGACGTGAGTTTAGAAAGTTGCAATGTCGCCCCATCTCCAAGCTCATCCAACGCTACATTGATTTGGTCAGCCGCCTTTACGAAGCCAAGAACGTCCTCCTCGGAAGATTTACCGAGGCGGCCTGCTTCTTGTGCAAGGCGATTGAGTTCCTCGCGCGGAGAGCGTGTGTCGATCTTCTTAAACTGTTCGTTTAGATGTTCGACCTGCTCAGCGGTCATGCCGGTGTACTTGCGGACAGATGCCATTTCCTGCTCCATTTCAGCATACATCTGCACAGCCTTCTTTCCTGCCATCACAGCGCCCGTCAGGGCAGCGACACCACCGACTGCAACAGTCTGCCACTCTTGCCACTTGCTATTGAACCGCTCCAAGAAGGTTTGCGACTTGGCGAGTTCTCCGTTAACGCGGGCAATCTCCTCCTTTACCAATCGTATTCTCTGCGCTTGTGCAGTCCAGGCATCAGAGCCACGCTCCATATAGTCCAACTGTTTGTTGAGCGTCTGGAGCGTTTTCTGCAACTCCTTCGGGGTTGCTTTATCAAGACGCCGGAGGACGTTATCGACCTGCATGGTGGATGACTCCATTTCCTTAATCTGACGATTGGTGTCCCGGAGTTCTTTCCGGAGTTTTTGCAGAGTGAGTTTGTCACCGGCTGCAGCTGCTTTGGCAATCTGCTCGGAGAGGTCAAGCGCATGCTTCTTCAGGTTGGCGAGCGTCTCGGCTGCCTGCTGTCCGTTTATCATTAGATTGACGGACGTGTTTGTTGCGTAATCTGACATAGTTTGTACTAAATTTTGTGCAAATGTACTATGAAGATACGTAACACGAAAAGACACCCCAAAAAGTGGCTTTCTGAACGGCGAGGAACAGCCTGTAAAATCAAGGGCTGACGGCACTTTTTACATGGAAATTCGTACCTCGTTGTTCCAAAATTTCGCTGATTGAAATCGTAACTCGTTGCAATTCAGCAGTTTCAGGGGTTCGGGGATGTGCCCCGAGTTTGCTATTAGGTAGCCCCAACCGCCCTGCTATTAGGTTGCTTCGGCTCGTCTCTTTCGTACCGCTATATGCGGAGTCTGCCTGCGAAAGTCAAGCCGCGAAAGTCTCTGCTAAAATCGTGACCGAAAGTCTGCCGCGCGCTCAAAGTGGACGAGTCTCCACCGCCCGACTGACTGCCGCAAGTCTCTTACATGACCAAAGGGCGCAAGTCTCCATGTAATCGGGAAAGGCTGCAAGTCCATGTGTGCAAGTCCAAGTGCGGAGGTCTCACCCTAATCAGCGAGGGCGCAAGTCTCTCACGGACGAGAAGCGAGGGGTCTGCTATGTAATCGGGAAAGGTCGAAAGTCTGCTATTTGTGGAAAGGCTTATAGTCTCCCGCGTACATAATGCGCACGCAAGACCCCGCGCGCGAAAGGCTTGCAAGTCTATCACGGCTGACGAAAGGCGAAAGTCTCCACCTATCGCGTGAGCCTATGAGGTCACGCATGAGGGCGCGAGCCATGCAAGTCTGCTACGGCTGACGAAAGGCGAAAGTCTGCTACCTATCGCGCAAGGGGATGAGGTCACGCATGAGCGCGCAAGGCTATGGGGTCTGCTATGGGTTCGGGGAGGTCGGAAGTCTCTCTTGAGCGCATGGGGATGAGGTCGTGCGCGAGCGCGCGCAAACCTTTGGGAGTCGGCTTGTAGCAAGGGAAGAGGTGAAGTCTGCTACGGCATTTTATGCCCTTTTTGTTCGAGAAAATACACAATTTTGATTGTGCGGTAACGATTTTCACGCAAAAACACTAAAAATTCGTGAAAAAAGTAAAAAAAATTTGGTCATGTCAAAAAAAAGTTGTACCTTTGCACCCGCTTTTGAAAAAGAGCAGCATGGTGGTTTTAGCTCAGTTGGTAGAGCATCGGATTGTGGTTCCGAGTGTCAAGGGTTCGAGCCCCTTACTCCACCCGCTTGAAAATCAGCACTTTACGTGCTGATTTTTTTATTTCTGTCCCAAAAATGTCCCGATGAACGGTAGAAAGCAATACGCACGTGCATAAGCGCGAGCCTATACACATGCGTACGTGTTTTGATATATAAAGGTGTAGCTCAAATGATATGCTTCTTGTGCAGCCATAAGTAGCCGAGAATTGCACCTATTAAGAGGAGCATAATCCCCAAGCCCAACACAATGAACACCGCCGTTAGGTTTGGGGGTTCAGCGCCACCAATGACCTCTTTAGAGTCATTAGTGGATGTGTGGGTTTGGGAATTGCTCCGGGTGCTGTCGGCCACGTTGGTCTGCTGAAGCACATTCGAGCCACTCCTTTCCTCTTTATTTATACGCGGCTGATGTATGGTAATGCGCCCTTTACGCGCAGGCTTGGCCGACACCGGTTGAGCCTGTGCGTTTGGGTTTGCCGCAAGCGAGTCAGCCTGCGGCAAAGCTGTGGGCGCACTATCATACAGATCAATGGTTATACTATCCGCAGAGACGGATAGCTTTGAGAACAGGCTATCCAGCCTTTGGGTGGTAGTCTGTTCCTGGTGTGAGGACTGCTCGTCTTGCACCACACCTACCTCCGACACCGTGTGTCGGGTCGTGTGGCAAGCCGAAAGCAGTACCACACCTATAAGCATAATGGCTCTGCAGATAGTTCTCATAAGGCAGCGTATTCAGAGGTGGCATCAAAACACGGACATGCTTTCTTCGCAAAATCACGGTGGCCGTGAATAACAGCCTCCGGGAAGCGCTGCTTGAGGTCTGTGAGCAGCCCAAGCAACGCGGCTTTTTGCGCATCGGTGCGGGTGTCAGCAGGCTTGCCTTCGGCATTCAGACCGCCACAATAAACAACTCCGATAGAGTTTTTGTTGTGGTCGAGGCAATGCGCTCCAGCCTGCTCTAAGGGGCGTCCGGGGAATACATTCCCATCTTGATCTACCACATAGTGATAGCCGATGGTTTTCCAACCACGCTGCTTGTGCCAGCGTGCGATGTCGGCTACAGTGACGCGCTGATCAGCGAAGGTAGCCGTACAATGAACAATGATTTCCAAAATTTTTCTCATTCTGATTCAGGATTAGGTTTTTGTGAAACTGTGATTTTTGTTTTTCCGTGCTCAATCTTGGTATTGAGCCCACGGATGACGGCATCCCATGCAAAGAAGATTGCGACGAGAATGATCATCAATCCGACACCTTGGATGATAGAGGGGTGAACCTCCCCCGGAGGCGGAATGATAATGCCGGCAATGAATGTGGCAGCTGCCACGAAAGCGAGGGCTATAGCGACCCACGCTTGGGGAGTTAAGGCTTTAAGGTTTTTCATAGTTTTTATAGATTAATTAGATTGGGGTTGCCTTGATGTAGAGGGTTGAATTAGCGGAGATGTTGGATGTGCCGTTCGATGAGAAATGCGTGAGGTGGACAGTTTCTCCGGGGTCGAGAAAGCACATGTAGTTGATAGGCACGGAGAAGATCTGCGTAGTGCCGGTAAAGTGAACTGCATTCATGGCGATTTGTGTACGCTCCCCTTCCGTATCATATTTGTAGATTTGTATGATACGGTCGGCCGTATAGCTGTCGTTGACCTTGAGCGTAACATAGCCGGTAATCTCGACCAGACAACGGCTGACGCACCGCAAGAGCGGCTCATCCGAATCGTTCGTAGTAATGTCGATAACGCTACCGCAGATGGAAGAGCAATCTGTATCATCGGTAACGATGGGACACTCCACGGCAGCGGTGGTAGTGAGTTGGCATACGTGTCCAAAGAACCAGTTCAAGCCAAGCGGAAGACTGCTTCCGCCTCCGGAACTACCGCCACCTCCATTGCCGGTGTTCTCATTGATGGCATGGAGGATGTTAGCCAAAGATTGGGGTGTGATTGAATTGGCAGCCGTTTGGTTTGCCATGGCGTTGATAAGGTTAGTAATGGTTGTTTTATCCATAGTTTTAAGGTATTAGTTAGTATAACTTATTAAGGCGTTCGAAGGTATCGGCCATGATGCCTTGGAACTCTCGCCCAAGGTTATCACCGAAGAAATCGCGCAGGTTGAGCACGGAGGCGTAGTATTTCTTGGAGAACCACGGTCGGCGCTGCCGCACTTTGGCATGGCCTATGTCTCCAGAGTTCCCGCGAGGTGTCTCGCGGCCAACTCCATAGTCCTGCCAAAGACCGTACTCCAAGAACTCCTGTGAGAGCGTCACTTCGACGAAGCGACCATCCGCTCTCACGGGCATAGCCACCGGCGAGGCGAGCAATCGCCCTGTGTCGATTACTTCGAGCAAGGTGATACGTTCCTGCCAGATGTGGAGCATCGTGTCGTTCCAGGCTTTGATATATTTCTCGCGCTCTTCTTGCGCTTCAATTTCTTTGACCATTATGCGAAGGTTTGATTATATTGTTCGGTAAAGATGCCGGTGTGTATGCTGAACCGTTGCGTGGACTGCTTGCCGTCGGCAAACTGCCACGTAAAGCTAAGGGTGTTTTCTTCGCCCGGAGCGTCGGTCTGCTCAAAAGAATATTCTTTGATGAGCACATCAGCATACATACCATCCGGCAGCTTGCGCATGATCGATGAGGATGTAAGGAACTGCTCCAACCACGTCATGTAGCCGGATAGCAGTTGGGCGGTCTGCACCTCGTATGTACGCGTATGCTTGATATCGTAGTGCAGCAGACGGCCGTCCACCATCGCTTCGGAGAAGTCTGATTCCAATTTGGAAATGGTGGCGTACGGAATGCCCACTGTCTCTGTACATCCGAATACGTTCGTGAAGCGGAACTCCTGAGCAGAAGCGCAAGGCACAACGTAGTAGTGCATGAGTCGCGAATTGAACTTGAGCGTGAACGACAGCAGTCGGCAGCCAACTCCAAAGTGTGCCTCACACGTGTCCTGTAGGGACTTGGCAGAGATGGTGGAGGTAACTACTCCATAACCGAAGCGACGACCGGAGAAAGTCTCGTAGGTGTCGTAAGAGCCATCGGTCTTCTGTACTCGAAGCGTGAAGAAGAAAGTACCTACCGAATAGCTGCCGCTGCCTGCGATGTAGAACGGCACGACCTCGTCGTTATACAAGGTAGTGAGGCGATGGTTGTTGGTAGTCAGGAACGAATTGGCGAGGAAGGTATCTACATCTACTGTCATGCACTTAACTTTGCATAACAGAACCTGGCATGAAGCGGACACCGTTTCATTGGCAGCCGATACCGTAACGCCGACCGAGCAGAAGGACTTGTATTGCTGCTCCATGGATAACTCAATCAGCGGCACGAGATTGCGCACTATGACCCTTCCGGAAACAGCGTAATAGCGTGTGGAAAGAACGGTAGAGCCATTCACTACGATGGTGACATTGGCTAAACCATAGGTGGTTGAGATCGACAAATCGGGGAAGTCACAGGAGTAGAACTTTTCCCCGTCGATAGACGTATTCAAAGTTAAAGCCATACCTTTGCTAATTTTGGTGCAAAGATATGGTTTTAGCCTCAATTACCAAAAGACACTAAAAAAGCCGCAGGTAGGCTCGACCCTGCGGCTGGTGTATTTAAAAAACAAAAGCGAAAATCTTTTGTGAGCCTGATTGTCCACGCCCTGTGGATTATAGCATCACGCAGATGCGTCCGGCTTCCTTGGTGAAGATTGAGGGGTAGCGGCAAATGCAGGCATAGACCTGCGCGGATGTAACCGGTTTGCCGTCCTTACGTACATGCCAGGCATTGCGGTTGATAGCAGCGGCTATCTGGTCAGTCGTCTTTCCATGACCATCCGACATGATGGCGTACGTTATGGCTTCCTCAAGCTTCATTTCTCAATTATCTTTATCAACGATAGATCACCGCTGGACAGCGCTTCAAAATTGGCTTCTATCTTTTCTATATCCCAATCCCACCACTTCAGATTTAGGAGATAAGCGATGAACTCGTCGTCGAAGCGCTTGCGAACAACGCGGCATGGATTGCCCACAGCAACAGAATACGGGGGTATGTCTAAAGCGACAACAGAATTCGCTCCGATGATGGCTCCGTCGCCAATATGGACACCAGGCATCACGGTCACGTTTTGGCCTATCCAGACATCATTGCCAATAATGGTGTCACCTTTGAAGGGAAGTTCATCCTTCACCGGAGCGATGGCAGACCCCCAATCGCCACCCATGATGTAGAACGGGTACGTAGACACGCCATTCATCCTATGGTTGGCGCCATTCATCACGAACTCTATACCCTTGGCTATAGCGCAGAACTTCCCGATGATTAGTTTGTCGCCGATGAAATCGTAGAAGTGTGTGACGTGCTTTTCAAACTGGTCAGCCCCGTCCACATCATCGTAGTAGGTGTAGTCACCAATGATGATACGCGGATTCTTCACTACATTCTTGATGAAGCAGAGTCTCGGGAGTTTCGGATTCGGGAAAGCCACGTTAGGATTGGGCCTGTTATTTATACTCATAGTCTCCAATTAGCCACGTTTAGAAATCTATATCATCAGTCGATGACTACAGCTGTGCCGGAGATGGAAATCATGATCATGCTGTTGGCTTGACCCATCGTCTCATAGCCGAAGCTAACTCCCACGATGGCATTGGCGCCCATCTCTTTAGCGCGCTGCAGCATTTCTTTCTGCGCAGTCTCGCGACCTTCGAGCATAGCTTTTTCGTAACTGTCGGTACGTCCTCCGAAGAAATCACGAAGCGACGCGCCAAAGTCCTTCAGGAAATTCATACCGAAGATAACCTCTCCTGATACCAGTCCTTTGTACTCCTTAATGGTGTGACCTTCAATGGTCGGTGTAGTTGTAACTATCATAGTCATTAAAATTCAAATCGTTCCAACTTCATTTGTCCGCATGCCTCAATCTCGGCGACATGTTTCTTGAACTCCGGCGTTTCGGAGTGTGCCTTGAGCGAAGCGTCATCTTTCCATGTCTCGCAGAACATGAAAACGTCCGAGCGGGTCGCGCTCTGGAACACATCATAAGCGATGCACCCGGCATGATTGCGGGACTTCTCGGTCAGAGCTACTACAGCACGCAGAGCATCCTTGTACTGGTCACCATCGGTGGCCTGAAAAAAGCAATTTAATCGTATCATAGTACTCAAATTACATATTCACATTATTCGTCTAAGCAGTTGACATTAAGTAAGAATTCAAAAACTCCTATCCTCAAAATACCTTCGTCATTATAGAATTTTCCGTAATTGTCTCCGGAAATGATGACTTTGCGGAAACTATCACTTATCTTTGTAAGCGGGCGTTGTTCTTGAGCAGATTTGACTTGATCGGGCATCATATATGCTGATTGGATATAGATGCGCTGTGAGCCTCGATTAATTACATAATCCACTTCCAAAATTTTGTGCTCCATCTTGCCTTGCTCGTTCTTCTCCCAGACTTCTACTAGTCCTACATCAACCGAGTAACCGCGTGCACACAATTCATTATATAGTACATTCTCCATCATGTGGCTAAATTCCACTTGCCTGAAACCGAGAATAGCATTGCGTATGCCAGGGTCTTCAAAGTAGTATTTACTATCTGCACCAATATATTTACGTCCTTTTATATCATAGCGCTCAGCTTCACTAACCATAAACGCATCCTTTAGGTGCTCTATGTATTTGGAAATAGTATGAGAGGATATTTTGAGGTTTGATACTGACTTGAAAGTATTTGCAATCTTGGTGGGATTAACCGTAGTTCCCATAGATGATGCCAAAACTCGAAATATCTCTTCCAATCCTTCCTCATTTTGAAGACGGTTGCGCTCTATAATGTCCTTCAGGTAAATTGTACGGTACAGATCTTTCAGATAAGATTGTTTCGACTCTTTGCTTGACATCATTGCGACAGCAGGCAGTCCTCCATAGGTATAGTAATCCTCTATAGCATCACGTTTTTCACCTCCAACACCTTCCAAGTATTCAGCAAAACTCAATGGACGTACACGTATTTCCCATCCGCGACCCCGAAATTCCGTCACCACATCCTTACTGAGGAATTTTGAGTTGCTTCCAGATACGTATGCCTCAACATTTTGCATGTGTGTAAGACTAAGTAACACTCCGACAAAATTATCCACCAACTGAACCTCATCCAAGATGATATATGTCTTCTTGTCGTCATTTATGATGTGATTGTCTATATAATCAAGTAGTTTCTCGGGTGTGAGCAGTCCAATATTGCGTACATCATCGAGTGCTAAGCCAATGATGTGGTCTTCCTGAACACCATGGGAAAGAAGGTAGTTCCGGAAGATATTGAATAAAAGAAATGATTTACCGCACCGACGTATGCCGGTGATAATTTTAATCATACCATTTCCATCAGCGGAAATGAGTTTCTGAAGGTACAAATTGCGATTGAAAATCATAATTTATAGCATATTTGGGTGAATATTCACTAATTTCGGCTGCAAAAGTACTGCTTTTTTTTGATATACGCAATAGTTCTGTTAAAAAAATCGCATATTTATAGCATTTTTCCGTGAATTTTCACAAATTCCTGCTATAGAACCGCATTGTGGACTATCAAAAGTGTGGACTACCATCGTCTGGTAGTCCACGCCGCTGCGTGAAGTTGGCCGTCTCAAAATCTATGGCTACGAAGTTATTCATTATAACGCTTGTTAAGTTCGGCGATCTTATGAGCGAACTGGTCGCGGATGGACTGCGGGGAAAGCACTTCGGCTTCGTCGCCACGACCTAAAATCTCCTGCATAAACTCGAAGTTCGGTGCAAGATGGAACTGGAAATCGGAGTACTCCGGAGTAGTATTGATTTCCTGCTGCGACTTATGGAGCGGAAGCGTGCGCAAGTACGAAACGCCTTTGCGTGCGACGCGTACGACTATATCTTGCACCTCTCCAGCTTCGCCCTTGGTCATGCCGATACAATCGGCAAAGTACTTCTTCACGTCGAAGCCTTCCGGTATCTCGTAGGTGGAATTGGTAGTTGAGACTTGCATGAAGCGGTCAAAAGCGTACGTGCGAATCTCGCCCGGATGATCCGAGCTTTCACCAATTGCATACCAACGCTGTTTGTAGATGCGGATGGCGTACGGTGCGAAGATAAACTCACGCGGTTCATGGGAGAAACTGCCATAGCGGATGATAAGACGGTAGCAGAGCTGCATGGCGTCCACGACCGTTTGCAGGTACTGCACACCTCCGGGGATGGTTTCGTACATGATCCGCCCGTGCATGTTGGCATAGTCCTCCAAGGAACTCTCGACGGCGAGGCTATTGAGAAGCCACTTGCGAAACTCTTCATTCTCCTTGAAAGACTGCTCGATATAGAACTCACCTTTCTCGTTGGTGGCTATGCTCACGTCGAACAAATCCTCCAACTCATTCTTCATGTGATAGAAGGTACTACGAGCAAGAGACTTCTTGTCGTCGTTCATGGGCGAACTCAACCACCTCCTACTAATCTCCTGTCTGGAGATTGGTCCGGACTGAAAGGCTCGCAAGAACCAAAAGTATTTCTTGAGTAA
>JAFUUZ010000021.1 GCA_017471285.1 Paludibacteraceae bacterium
AAACAAGACTAAACTAAACTAAATAAAACAAAACAAAACGTGCCAAGACAAAACAAGACAAACAAAACAAAACAAGACTAAACTAAACTAAATAAAACAAAACTGAATTTGAAAACAATGAATACCATGAAAAGAAAAATTACCCTATTCATCTCTTTTGCAGGGATGGTTTTGATGAGTTTAGTATTTGTGTCATGCAAGAAGGACGCTCTCCAAGCACGCGCGGAAATGCCTATTGAGGGTCAATGGGACGGTAACACGTACACAAACGAGCGGGCGAATTTCTCCGTTACGCTGCCGGAAGGAGTAACAATGACCGACCCGGTCAACTACGACGATGAGATGGCGGACAAAACGGCACATCATTTCGTGTGGGGGATCACTTCCAAGGAAGGGAACGGAAGTCTTTTTTACAACGAGATCCGGTACACCACAGAGTGTTACAGGTTCGGTTCTATTGTCGATCAATACAAGAAAAAACCGGAAATCAGCAACCTCCAATACGAGCCATGGTACAAACTGTACCGCTATAAAATAGAAAACGACCGCACCTACAACGGCGTAACCTATCATGAGATCACTTACGTGCGCGTGTATGACTACTTATTATTATCTTATCCACTGGACGCGGAGATGCATAACGCCCAGATGGAGCAACTGGTGCAGCAGCTGGATGCTAAATTCCGCTACAGCGACTGTATGATGAATTATGATGAGGAATTAGGAGCCCTGTTCTTTATAATCGTGTTCGGTATCGCTACTTTACTGCTCTTGACCGGTATCCATTTCGGTTTTGCCACAGGCATCCTGTCTCTGCTTGTTTCAGCAGGTGCGTGCGGATGGTTAGGTTGGTTCATGACCGGCGTACCTTGCACCTTCACCTACGTATTTATCGGCGTAATGGTGGTTGTACCGATCGGCATCTTTATCGCCTTATGGTGCAACCGGGATGGTATTTAAGCGCTGAAATAGAATATTTCTCCCGACATCCGCGCGTAGAAACCCAAGCCGAAAGCCACCGCAGCATGGATGGCTGCTACGTCCCATTGACCGCCGCAGATAAGTGCGAAGGTCAGTAGCGTGGCTATCGCACAGACAGCACCATAGGCAATACTCTTGCGGAAACGATCCGTTTTTCCGTATTTGGCACGTAGTTTGGCTCCCGGGATCATGACCGGTAGGATAGCTATCATCAGTATCCAGAAATTGCGGCCGGAATATAACCGCCACCTGTCCCATAGGTTCGAATGACCATAGACCGTAGCGCAATAGCGGTCAAATACCTTGCTGCGCGTGCCTGTAAAATCCTTGAAACGGACTGCTATTATATAATCCGCCTGCACCTGACGGGTATCGCACCGCAAAGTATCTCCTTGTGCGGTGAGATAGGTTCGGGTACAATATGTCTCTCGGGGATTTAGCATAAATGTCTTGCTCTCGGATAGTATCGTGAGCGAGTCGTAGCCGTAATATTGGTTTTGAATCTCTACTACATCCTGCCAAGGCGAAGGAAGATTACTCAGTTTGATCAGTTCCAGATACAATAATGTCTTCTCATCCGGACTGACGTAGAAAGATTTGTAGTCGGTAATATAACGGTATATATAGTCCGCCGGGATATCAGCACTTATACTACCGGTCAGTTCGCGATATTCAGCTTGCGCAGGAACCGATAATCCCACGAGCAGCAAGCAAAGGGAGATGAAATTCAGGATTTTTCTCATTGCAGATATTCTTTTAGGCGGTTGAGGGCTTGGGCGAGGACGGCGCGGGAGGTAGCCAGATTGATGCGGACATAGCCTTGCCCTCCGTACATCTCCGAGGGATTGAAAAGGACATGCGCCTGCTGCGCCAGGTCATGGCAGAAACGCTCGGAAGAAACACCCAGCGCCTCTATATTCACCCATGCCAGATAAGTACCATCCGTCTCATGGATGCGCAGTTGCGGCAGGTAATCGCGGATAAAATCACGGAGGTAGCAGAAATTGCCATAGACATATTCTTTCAGTTCATCCAGCCACTCCTCGGACTCATTATAAGCCGCCACCTGAGCCACCAGTCCGAACGGGTTCAGGCCGTTCACCTCATGTATCTCCAAAGCATGGTTGATCCGTGCAAAGAGTTCCTTATTGGGCACGAAGATATTAGCGCAAAGCAGACCGGCTATATTGAATGCCTTGCTGGCGGAGGTACAGACACAGAAATCCGTATCATTGATAGCAACGGATGCAAAGGGAGTGTATGTATGTCCGGGGAACGTGAACTCGCAGTGGATCTCATCGCTTAGGACAAAGAGGTGCTCACGCCGCATGATAGCCGTCAGCCGTTCCAGTTCGTCCCTGCTCCATACGCGTCCTGTAGGATTATGAGGATTGCAGAGCAGAAAGACATCCGCCCGTTTCGCCTTCTCCTCCACATCCGCCCAGTCTATCTCGAACCGGTTGCCGCGAAGCACCAAGGGAGAAGGTACCAACTCGCATCCCATATTCTCGATGCATGAGAAGAAACAGTTGTACGCCGGAGTAAAAGTGAGCACGCGGAGCGGCGATGCGCCCTGCAGCGCAGCGAAGATAGCAGAGATAGCGGGTACGACGGCGGTTGTATAGAGCAGGTTGTCTTTGCTGATCCCGTTCCATCCATGGCGGCGCGAGAACCACGACGCTACCGCATCATAATTAGCCTGCGGCACGGTTGAATAGCCGAAGACGCCATGATCCAGACGGCGCTGCATCGCTTCCCGAATCGGCTTGGCTGCCGCAAAATCCATATCCGCCACCCACAAGGGAAGGCATCCTTGCGCACACTCCGAATCCCATTTATAACAGTCGGAATTTCTACGATCGATATATTCTAACATAAGAGTTCACAATTCACAATTCACAATTCACAATTCAAAATTAAAAATTAAATTGAATTGAGGTGCAAAGGTACTGCTTTTTTTGCACATACGCAAGAAAATCAGGAATTAAAAATTAAAAATTACGAATTACGGATGGTTACGGGTGACTGACAAAATGGCAGGTCTGCGGTATTTGGCGCGGAAATTGAAGGAAAGACGATGTACGATGTACGATGTACGAAGTACGAAAGGTGAAAAAGTAATAACTAAACATTATACAACTATGAATACGACGAATCAAAACAACCAGAATGAAAATCTGAACAAGTTCGCGATTAACCTCTGCGAACGTGCCCGCGAGGGCAAGCTGGACCCGGTTATAGGCCGGGACGACGAGATCCGGCGTGTGCTGCAAATCCTGTCACGAAGGACGAAAAACAACCCTATCCTGATCGGAGAACCGGGTGTGGGCAAGACGGCTATCGCCGAAGGTCTGGCGCACCGGATTATGCGCGGTGACGTACCGGAAAACCTGAAGAAAAAACAGATCTATTCGCTTGACATGGGTGCGCTCATCGCGGGCGCAAAATATCAAGGTGAGTTCGAGGAAAGGCTCAAAGGCGTAGTAAACGAAGTAGTAGCCTCAGCCGGCGAGATCATCCTCTTTATCGATGAGATCCACACGCTTGTAGGCGCCGGCAAATCCAGCGGTGCCATGGACGCAGCGAACATCCTGAAACCGGCGCTGGCGAGAGGTGACCTGCGCGCCATCGGAGCTACCACTTTGGACGAATACCAGAAGTATTTCGAGACCGACAAAGCACTTGAGCGGCGGTTCCAGAAAGTGATGGTGGACGAGCCTGACGAGGCGGCCACGATCTCCATCCTCCGGGGACTGAAAGAGCGTTATGAGACCCACCATAAAGTGCGTATCAAAGACGATGCTATCATCGCTGCGGTCACTCTCTCCGCGCGTTACATCACCGACCGTTTCCTGCCTGACAAAGCAATCGACCTGGTGGATGAAGCAGCCGCCAAACTAAGGCTGGAGGTGGATTCCAAACCGGAAGAGATCGATACGCTTGACAGGCAGATCAAACAGCTGGAGATCGAGCGCGAAGCGATTAAGCGCGATAAGGACGAAGTCAAACTCAAAGCCATTGAAACACAGTTGACGGAGCTGAAAAAGCAATCCAACGAACTCAATGCGCGCTGGAACAAAGAGAAAGGCTACGTAGCCACCATCCAGAACGAGAAAGCACGTATCGAGACCCTCAAACACCAAGCCGAAGTAGCCGAACGCGAAGGTGACTACGGCAAAGTAGCAGAGATCCGTTACAGCCAGATCCCGGCTGCAGAAGGCAATATCAAGGCCGCTCAGGATTCGCTGCATGCCATCTCCGCGGAGACGCTTATCAAAGAGGAAGTGGACGAGGACGATATAGCCGAGGTAGTAGCGCGCTGGACCGGCATACCAGTAGCCAAGATGATGCAATCGGAGCGTGACAAACTGCTCCATCTGGAGGAAGAGCTCCACAAACGTATCATCGGACAGGACGCAGCTATCGAAGCCGTCAGCGATGCTATCCGCCGCAGCCGTGCCGGCCTGCAGGACCCCAAGAGACCTATCGGCTCTTTCATCTTCCTCGGTACGACCGGTGTAGGAAAGACCGAACTGGCGAAAGCCCTGGCAGACTACCTCTTCGACGACGAGAACATGATCACCCGTATTGATATGTCCGAATACCAGGAGAAGTTCAGTGCCACCCGTCTTATCGGAGCCCCTCCGGGATATGTAGGATATGACGAGGGAGGCCAGCTCACCGAAGCGATCCGCAGGAAACCGTACTCCGTCGTTCTCTTCGACGAGATCGAGAAAGCGCATCCGGATGTGTTCAACGTACTGCTTCAGGTGCTGGACGACGGCCGACTGACGGATAACAAAGGCCGCCTCGTCAATTTCAAGAACACGCTCATCATTATGACCTCCAACCTCACGGAGGAGCAGTTGCGCGCCTCCGTCCGTCCGGAGTTCATCAACCGTATTGACGAGATCATCCACTTCAGCGAGTTGAGCGAAGCAGACATCCGCGCGGTTGTCAAACTGCAGGTAGGCCGCATCCACAAGATGCTGGAGGAGCAAGGCATAGACCTGCGCGTGACGGACGACGCTATCTCCTATATCGCGAAAGAAGGGTTCGATCCGCAGTTCGGTGCGAGACCTGTCAAGAGAGCATTGCAACGGCTGGTACTCAACGAACTGAGCAAGGCTATCATAGCCGGAAAAGTGGATCACAAGAAACCAGTCATTGTCGAACTGCGGGACGGCGAGCTCCGATTCCGCAACTAAGAAAAAGCGCCCGCGCGGCGCTTTTTTTTGTATAAAACTATACAAACTCTTGCACATGTCCCAAAAAAGTTGTAATTTTGCGGCCTAAAAAAGTTTATAATGATGAAACGACTATTATTTATCATATGTCTCGCCCTTGGGGTAATGAGCATGGAGGCGGCTTTACCAGCAGTCAGTCTGGACGATATAGACGGAAAAAGCGTGAACATAGGTTCTCTCGCGCAGGATGGCAAACCGGTCATTATCTCTTTCTTTGCCACGTGGTGCAAACCCTGCATGCGTGAGTTGAAAGCGATCAACGAGTTATACCCGGACTGGCAGGACGAGTACGGCGTGACGGTGTATATCGTCTCGACAGACCATGCTCAGGACATTCATAAAGTGAAACCGTTAGTAAACGGCAACGGATGGGAATACAAGGTACTGCTCGACCCTAACGGCACGCTCAAACGCGCCATGAACGTACAGAATATCCCCCATCTGTTTGTAATAGACGGCAAGGGCAAGATCGTTTACAACCACATCGGCTACGCGGAAGGTGACGAAGAAGAGATTGCGAAATATCTGCGTTAGTCTGTTCTGCTGTACGAGCCTATGGGCCGGCGACACGGTGTTTGTGAGCGGAGCTATCCAGCATGACGGATTGCTGGACTGGACTCCCGTTATGTACCACAGCAACAGTTACCTCGATCTGGGCGTCAACTGGCAGAGAGGGGTTACGGGTGACGGGTTATCGGTGACGGGTGGACGGAAGAAGACTTCCTTTCGGGAGTTAAGAGCCAAGACTCGTCTGGAGTTGACGCAATGGCCCTTACCGGGATACGAAGCGGACTTCAACGGCTACGGCATGAGCCATCTCAGCATCGCCGCTTCATTCACATGGGGCGAGATCACGATAGGCGATGTCTATGGCCAGTTCGGTTCGGGTCTGATCCTCAACCTCTACGAAGACCGTGCGTTAGGTATCGACGGAGCCTTACGCGGCGCGAAAATAGAAGCCACGCCCTACAAGGGCATTCATCTCACGGCGATAGGCGGCAAACAGAGACGGTATTGGAACTGTTACAAGGACAATGCTTTCGGCTGGAACTACGCCCGCGACGCAGCCATAGGCGCAGACGCGGAACTGCATATAGAGGAATGGATCCCGCAGATGCAAGCCCGAGACATAAGTTGGACGGTAGGCGGCAGCTGGGTCTCCAAATACGAAGCGCAGGACACGATCATTGCTTCGGGTGACGGGTTACCGGTGACGGGTGACGGGATGTACATGTACAACCTGCCCCGCTGGATAGGCGCAACGGACGTGCGCACCGGGCTGCAAGTGAAGGGGTTTGACCTGCTCGCGGAGTTTGCCTATAAATTCAACGACCCCGGCACAGAGAACCACTTCAGTTACAAAAACGGGATGGCAGGACTCATCAGTCTCGGCTACTCCCGCAAAGGGCTGTCCGTGCTGGCGCAGATGAAATATTCGGAGAACATGTCCTTCCGTTCGGAGCGACTTCGTACGGGTCTGGCAGGCAGGCTGAACCATATGCCGGCTTTTGCACAGCAGCACACCTATGCGTTAGCGGCACTCTACCCTTACGCCACACAATATACCAAACAGGAATGGGCGGTGCAGGCGGAGGTGCGCTACACGTGGCCGCGCAAGACCAAGATGGGCGGACGGTACGGCACTACCATGCGGTGGGCGGCGAGTCATATCCGCGTGCCGGCGGAGAACGGGCAGAACGAGGCCTATACGGATGTCAACATGGAGCTTAACAAACGCCTCTCCAAGACATGGTGGCTCAACGCCATGCTGATGTACCAGGCTTATAACCAACAGACGATAACCGGTCACGGGGGTATGATACGCTCCGGAATAGCGGTCATCGACGCACGGACCCAGGTGAACACCAACATCTCCATGCGGGGCGAGATCCAGTATCTCTATTCGCCGGACCATGAGGGTCAATGGCTCTTCGCCTTGTACGAACTGACCCTTTACCGCCACTGGATGCTCAGCGGACAATGGATGTACAATATCGGCTACGCGCCGGATGCGACCAACAAACATTACTACACGGCAGGGCTGACCTTTACCTACGGCGCCCACCGCGCTAACATAGGATATACCAAGACAAGGGAAGGATATAACTGTTCCGGCGGTATTTGCCGGTACGTACCACAAATGGAAGGAGTATGCGCAAGTTATTCATTTACATTCTAGCCTTCTTCTTTACCGGATGCGAGATCATTCCGGCTGACGAACAGTTAATCCCGATCGATACGGGAGAGAGCGGAAGGAGGCATGTGCTGGTGGAGTACACCGGTTTCCGCTGTGTCAACTGCCCTGCGGCGGCGGAGAAGGCACGGGAACTGGAAGAGAGGTACGAAGGGCAGTTATATATCGTTTCCCTCCATCCGGCGTCCAACCCCTTCACGCAAGGTAAATACGACTACACATGTCCGGAGGCAGACAGTATCTACCGATGGATGGGCGGAAACGCTTCCACCCCCTTCCCGACCGGTAACATAGATCTGAAGCCCTATAACGGCAACTGGTTTATCGATCCGCAGGAATGGGCAACCGCCCTGTACGAGACGATGAAAGACAACACCGTCCCTTCTACGGAGAAGACAGAAACGGCTTACTGGCTGATAGAAGACAGCGTGAAAGGAGCACAAGCCATGCCGGACAACTCCGTCAACATGGAATACTACCACCGCCATGTGCTCCGCGCGATAGCGGACAAAGAGCCGATCGACATTCCCGAGGGATGCGACGCGAGACACCTCAGCGTCCTTGTTCTCACGCTGGACCCGAATGACAAACATATTTTACAAGCATATGAAAAGAAATTGTATTCTGACACTCCTGTGTCTTTTGTCAGTCACTAACATCCATGCGCTCACCGTAACAGTGACCGGCTATGGCAACATACCTGAAGAAGGAATGGATATCACGCTCACAGAGGCGGAAGAGGACATTCTGACGGGCGAGATGGTGATGGGTATAAACGGAAGTCTGATTTGCAACGGTACGCTGAGTGTTTCCATCACCCGTTCCGAGACAGGCCTGACGGATGAGTTCTGCTGCGCAGGCAAATGCACCGGAGGCAACAAAGAGCAAGAAGAGACTCTGCAGTTCACCCCGGGCGGCATGGCCGATTGGTATATCCACTATATGCCCGCTGCCAGTTCAGAGACCGAAATAACTTATCTTTTCTCCGAAGGAACGCAGTCCAGAAAACTCACCGTCCGTTACATCTTCGGGGCACAGGCACTGGAGAGCGTCCAGGAGGAGACAAAGACCACCAAAATCCTCCGAGACGGCATCCTCTATATCGTCAAAGATAACAAAGTTTATCATTTGTAATTTGTGGTTTGTAATTTGTAAATTGTTAATTATATGAAAAAGATTCTTTTCAGTACATTGTACTTGGTTACTCTGTTGTTTTTTGCGGCCTGCGAGCCAAACACTCCGGACAAAGAAACCCCGCAGGAGGAAACAATCCCTACTTCTTTCCCCAAGAAGCACCTGATCGAGGAGTTCACGGGCCAAGGATGCGGCTATTGTCCCTACGGCATGGATTGCATCCATAAGTTCGTCGGTAATGACACCAACTATGTTCTGGTGCTGCACCACTACGGCTACAGTCCCGACCATTTCACGGTGAAGGGGAGCAACACGATCACTTCGGCGCTGAAGGTAAGCGGAGCCCCCAACGTGACTGTCAACCGCGCTGCTACGCAATACCAGGATGAAAAAGGCAGGAGTCAAAGCTCTGTGGTCTTCCATCCCGCATACTTCCAGACGACAAATGCCTCCCAGTTCGAGAAAGAGACCTATGCCTCCATCCTCATCAATAACGAATACGACCCTGCCACCCGCGAACTGACAGTCCGTCTCTCGGGCAGAATCCTCAAGGAAGAGCATCCGGAGCTGAAACTAACCGTGCTCGTGAAAGAATCCGGTATGATAGACACCCAGGCAGACTACTACAAGACCTTCGAGGGCTGGAAGGAGTTCCGCCATACCAATGCCGTCCGCGCCTTTCTCTCTGCGGCGAAAGGCGATGACATGCTCATCATTGATGGCAAGTATTCGGATATCTTTACCCTGACGTTGGACGAGAAATGGGTACCGGAGAACTGCATGGTAGTAGCCTTTATCAGCGAGGCTTTCCAGCCGGTAGTGCAGGCAGAGCAGAAGCCTGTTGTCAGCGGCACGCAAGGCGGAGCGGACATTCTGCACGGAGGTATCACCCCTGTATCCGTGCCGGATTACTACCCGGAGCCGGATGCCGTTTCAGGTCCCGGCGATCTCTCGGGCAACAAACATGAGACCCTCACCACCACGCAGGCAAACTCGGAGGCGGAGGGCGATCTGCGTCTCTGGACACTGATGACATACGACGCAACCGCCAACATCACTGTCTCCGGCGCGGCATGCGTTCCGTTCGCCTATATCTATCTTGTCACCTCATCCAGCGAGACGACGATCCCAGCCGGAACCTATCCAATCAACGTCTCCGGAGAAGCCGGAACGGTCTTTGCCGGCTATCGCGACAATGAGCAGCAGCTGATAGACGGATCTATCTTCTATTTTACCGACAAGGCATATTTTAACGAAGGCTATCTGAATCCTGCTGCGCAATGGCTCATTACGAGCGGCAGCATGACCGTGACCGACAAGGGCTGGAGCCTCTCGGGACAAGCCCTCAACGGAGCAAGCATCCATCTGGAAGGCACTACACCTATCACATACCCTAAATCAAACGCACCTGCTAAACTGAAAAGGAAATGAGTTTCACACATTTGCATGTTCACTCCCACTACTCGTTACTGGACGGACTATCCAAGGTAGAAGAGATCGTGGACAAATGTATCGCCTCCGGCATGAATGCTGTAGCGCTTACCGACCACGGTAACATGTACGGCATTAAGGAGTTGCTGGACTACACCAAAGGGCTTAACAAAAAACGCAAAGCCGCCGCCGAAGAGCAAGGCACACCGTTCGAGCCCTTCAAGCCGATTGTGGGCTGCGAGGTCTATTGCGCACGTCGGGGACGCCACTCGCGCGGCGACGACAAAGCCATGAACGGCGAGGGAAGGTCCTATTATATAGACCGGTCCGGATGGCACCTCATCCTGCTGGCGAAGAACATGACCGGCTATCACAACCTCTGCCGCATTGTCTCGCAGGGATACATGTCCGACGCTTATTACTACACCCCGCGTATCGACCGCGAGTTGCTGGAGAAATACCACGAGGGGATCATCTGTTCGTCAGCCTGCCTCGGCGGCGAAGTGCCGCAGAAAATCCTGTCAGGCCTCGCCCAATTCACCCCTACGAAAGAAGAGTTGAGCACAGAAGAGATGGTGGAGCAAGGCGTTTTCAAGGAGGCGGAGGAGACGGTCAAATGGTTCAAAGATCTCTTTGGCGAAGACTACTACATCGAACTCCAGCGGCATGAGACGCAGAAGCCCGACGGCGACCAGGAGGTCTATGAGCGGCAGAAACAAGTGAATCCC
Source organism: Paludibacteraceae bacterium (assembly GCA_017471285.1). Lineage (GTDB taxonomy): Bacteria > Bacteroidota > Bacteroidia > Bacteroidales > Paludibacteraceae > Colicola. Next base: position 10,716 of record JAFUUZ010000021.1, read on the forward strand.
TTCCTTATCGCGCTCGCGCGCAAGTACGATATTAAGGTCATAGCCACCAATGACTCGCACTTTGTCAACGAAGAGGACGCCGAAGCGCATGACCGGCTGATATGTTTGAGCACCAACCACTTTGTCAACGACGCCAACCGCATGCACTACACCAAACAGGAGTGGATCAAGACCCCCGAAGAGATGGCTGCTATCTTCTCCGACATACCCGAGGCTCTGGAGAACACCCAGGAGATTGCAGACAAGGTGGAGATATACGATATCGACCATGGTGCAATCATGCCCAAATTCGACATCCCCGCTTCGTTCGGCAAGGAGGAAGACTACCCGGACCGTCTGGCGTTCGAATCCGCCTATCTGCGCCACCTCACCATGGAGGGCGCCAGAACCCGGTATGGAGAAGAGCGGTTGGAGAACGACGAGGAGTTGAAAGAGCGTATTGAGTTTGAGCTGAATACCATTATCAAAATGGGGTTCCCGGGTTATTTCCTTATCGTCATGGATTTCATCCGCGCGGCACGGGAAGAGTTGGACGTGTCTGTCGGTCCGGGACGTGGCTCGGCTGCCGGTTCGGTAGTAGCCTACTGCCTGCGGATCACCGATCTGGACCCGCTTAAATACGACTTGCTGTTCGAGCGTTTCCTGAACCCCGACCGTATTTCCCTCCCGGATATAGATACCGATTTTGAGGATTGCGGCCGCGGCAAAGTGCTGGATTATGTCAGCCGCAAGTACGGCGAGACACATGTCGCACATATCGTCACCTACGGCAAACTGGCTACCAAATCCGCCCTTGCCGACATGGGGCGCGTGCAGCAAGTACCCTTACCCAAGGTGAACGAACTGAAAGCGCTAATCCCCGACCGCGAGTTCCCGGATTCGGTCATGAGCAAACTGCCCAAAGGAGCCAAGAAGCCCAAGGTAAACCTCCGTTCGTGCTATGAGTTAGTGGACGAGCTGGAGCACGAGTATAAATACGGAGACCCCAATATCCGCTCTACGCTCGAGTATGCGGCACGGCTGGAAGGAACGATCCGCCAGGTAGGTGTACACGCTTGCGGTGTGATCATCGGAGCGGACGACCTGACCAATTTCGCCCCGTTGAGTTCTGTAGAGGATAAAGCCAGCAAACGGCGCGTGCTGGTAACCGAATACGACGGCCATGTGGTGGAGTCAGTCGGACTGATCAAGATGGACTTCCTCGGGCTCATCACCCTGACCATCATCAAAGAATGTCTGCGGAACATCAAGAAAGCCCGCGGCATAGACATCGATATCGATCATATACCTATTGACGATGCAGAGACCTACAAACTATTCCAGGAAGGGCGCACAGTAGCGGTCTTCCAGTTTGAGTCAGGAGGCATGCAGAAATACCTCCGCGAACTGAAACCTACCGTCATCGGGGACCTCATCGCCATGAACGCCCTCTATCGTCCGGGTCCGATGGATTATATTCCCCAGTTCATCCGTCGCAAGCAGGGTCTGGAGCCTGTCACCTATGACCTTCCCGTCATGGAGAAATACCTCAAGGACACCTACGGCGTTACCGTCTATCAGGAGCAAGTCATGCTTCTGAGCCGCCTGCTGGCTAACTTCACCCGCGGCGAGAGCGACAAACTGCGTAAGGCGATGGGTAAGAAACAGTTAGCCGTGCTGGCGTCACTCAAGGACAAATTCATGGAAGGCGGCAAGGCGAACGGACACGACCCCAAGATACTAAATCAGATATGGGAGAAATGGGAGAAATTCGCTTCTTATGCGTTTAACAAATCGCACGCGGCATGCTATTCATGGGTAGCGTACCAGACCGGCTATCTCAAAGCCCACTACCCCGCTGAGTTCCTGGCGGCCAACCTCACCGTCCACAAGGACGATATCAAGGAGGTGACCAAACTGATGGACGAATGCAAGGCTCTGGGACTGAGCGTGCTCGAACCCGATGTCAACGAATCCGAACTATCCTTCACAGTAAACAAAGACGGCGCCATCCGGTTCGGTCTGGGAGGCATCAAGGGCGTAGGAGAAGGAGCGGCGGAGGCTATCATACACGAACGAGAGGCACACGGCAAATACACCGGGATATTTGATTTTCTGGAGCGCGTCAATCTGCAATCATGCAACAAGAAGACAATCGAGAACCTCGCCAAAGCGGGTGCTTTCGAGTGCTTTGACGACATCTACCGCGAACAGTTCTTCGGCACGGACGAGTATGGCGACACAGGGCTGGAACTGCTGATGAACTACGGCAACAAATGGCAGGCGGACCAAGCCTCCAATGCCAACTCGCTCTTCGACGATTTCGACATCGCGGTGGAGGTGAAGCACCCCGATCTGCCGCAAGTACCGCGGTGGAACACGATCGAGCGGCTCAACAAAGAGAAGGAACTGATCGGTATCTATCTCTCCGCCCACCCGTTGGACGAGTACGAATACGAGGTTCGGGAACTATGCAACCTCACCGCGCATGAGTTGTCGCTTTTCGATATATGGCGCCGTGCGGATGCGCGTGCAGACGCCGAATACCACATACGGGCTGCCATTGCGGAGATGACGCCCAAGGAGGACCTGCCGCAGGAAGAGACACTCGACTACGGCTCTCCGGAAACCGAAGAGGACGAGGTGCCGGTAGTAGTGGCACAGAAGCCCGTACAACCCGCTGCACCCGAAGAAGATAGACCGGTGCTCCCGTCCGAATTTATCGCGGCGCACAAGAACCAGATCAGCCTCTTCGGAGGTATCGTCACCGAAGCCGAACAGCGTATCAGCCAGAAAGGAAACCCCTACGGCAGATATACAATAGAGGACTATTCCGGCAGCTATACCATTACGCTCTTCGGTTCCGCCTACTCCCAGTTTGCCCACATGATGCTGAAGGATCTGTATGTCCTCATTACCGGCGTCATCCAGCAGAAAGGAGCCGGACAGCGGTGGTTCAAGGAGCAACCGGAGGAGAATGCCGAATATGAGTTTATGGTGCAGAAAGTAGAGATGCTGAATGAGGCTCAGGAGAAGCGCACCGAGGGCATAAACATTACTCTCCCGCTGAACAGGCTGACGCGTGAAGTAGCCGACGAACTGGCGGAGCAGGTACGTTCCTCCAAGGGACACGGACGGCTGCATATATCGGTCTATAACCCTACCAACCGCCAGACGGTAGCGCTCACCAGCCGAGACCATGCCATACATGTCACACCGGGTTTCTACCGATGGCTCTCCAGACGAAGACAAGATGGGATTTTGGATTTTAAAGTAGTCAGCAACCAATGAAAATAGGTATTTACGGAGGCAGTTTCAACCCCGTGCATTTCGGGCATACAGGTCTGGCAGAATGGGTGCTCGGGCATACCGATCTGGACGAGATATGGTTCATGGTTTCGCCCAACAACCCTCTCAAAGAGGCGCATACCCTCGCCCCCGAACAGGAGCGGCTGGAGGGAGTACGCAAGGCTGTGCAGGACATTCCGGGGCTCAAAGCATCGGATTTCGAGTTCTCCCTACCCCGTCCTTCATACACTGCCAACACCCTGCGTGAGCTTCAGAAAGCCTATCCGCAGCATGAGTTCTCACTCATCATCGGCGAAGACAACTACCGGATCATTGACCGGTGGAAGGAATACGAATACATTCTGTCCCATTTCCGCATTTTCGTCTATCCCCGCCACGGGGGCCAACAGGAAGAAATGCCTCAATATTCAACGTACAATATTCAACTCCTCTCCGGCGCGCCGCTTTTCGACATATCCTCGTCTTTTCTCCGCGCCCAGGAGTACCTGTATTCTTCGCGGCCGCCGTTTCATATCGTAGGTGCCGCAGCCTACAAACCGGGTTTTGACAACATGCTCCGTCTTATGGCGCATTTAGGCAACCCGCATGAGCAGCTGCGCGCCGTGCATGTAGCCGGTACCAACGGCAAAGGCTCCACCTCCCATCTTATCGCCGCAGCACTACAGGCTGCCGGACTCAAAGTAGGGTTATACACCAGCCCCCATCTCGTCTCTCTCACGGAACGCATCCGCATCAACGGCACGCCGATTCCCGGAGACGAAGTGGTGCGTTTTGTAGAGCAGAACAGGGCTTTTCTGGATAAGATACAGCCTTCTTTCTTTGAGACAATGACCGCCATGGCTTTTGCCTATTTCGCGCAGGAGAAAGTGGATGTAGCGGTAGTAGAAGTAGGGTTGGGAGGACGGCTGGACAGCACCAACATACTGACACCTATCCTGTCTGTCATCACCAATATAGGAATGGATCACACCGAGTTTCTGGGTTCTACGCTGCCTCAGATAGCCCGGGAGAAAGCCGGAATTATCAAACCCGGCGTTCCCTGCGTCATCGGGGAGACCCATCCGCAGACGATGAATGTCTTTCTCGACCGCGCGCGCGAGTGCGATATATTAGGAGAAGGTCTCGAAACGACCCGTTGCCGCATCTGGTTTGCCGACCAGTGCGGGTATCTGCGTTCACGCCGGCTTCGCGAGGCACCGGAATGCGATCTCAAAGGAATCTACCAGGACCTCAACCTCCAGACCGCATATGTGGCACTGCAGGTATTACGTAATTACGTCATTACGTCATTACGACACTACGAGAAATTCACGCCCTTGGGGCGGGAAGCCATCGCGGAGGGTTTCGCCCATTGCGCAGCAATGACCGGTCTGCACGGCCGGTGGGAGACGCTCCGTGAGCACCCGCTCGTCATATGCGACACCGGGCATAACAGCCATGGTCTCCAGTATGTTGCCAAACAACTCAAGACCCTGTCCAACCCGCATGTTTGGATCGTGTTCGGGATGGTGAACGACAAAGACACAGATGTCGTCATGCGCCTTCTGCCGACAGGAGAGAAATACCGCTATCTCTTCACGCGCCCGGACACGCAGCGCGCACGGTCCGCAGAAGAAATGCTCAGCCTGTGGGGAAAAGAAGGGAAGGCTATAGACAAACCCGATGAAGCTATCCGTTACGCGTTGGAACATGCCGGAGCGGAAGATGCGGTCTTTATCGGAGGAAGTAACTATTTAGTAGGATATGCTATATCGTTGTTTGCACATAAAGACTGATTTTGCCGAGGAATGGCAGAAGGACCTGTTTGACCAGCACATGTGTGATCTGGGCGTGGACACTATTGACGCCGGTTCATCCCCGGAGCAAGGCGGAGCGGACTATTATATCCCTTCGGACCTATGGCAGCAGCACCAAGGGGAGATCAGAGAATACCTTTCATCTTTCAATTTTCCATTTTCCGTTTCCGAGGTCCCGGACGAGAACTGGAATGCTGTATGGGAGTCTGAGCACCCGGTTCAGGAACTGCCGTTGGGCGTAAGGATTGTTCCCCATTGCGCGTTCGGAGCCGGATACCATGAGACGACCTCTATGATGATTGAGCACCTGTTAGAGACCGACCTGACCGGCAAGAGAGTACTGGATAACGGGTGCGGGACGGGGGTCTTGGGAATCTTCGCCAAGAAACGCGGTGCCGAAGAAGTGACAGCCATTGACATAGACGACAAGAGCGTAGAGAACACGCTTGAGAACGCAGCGCTCAACGGGGTCAGGATAGACGCAAGGCTGGGAGATCTATCTGCTTTCGACTTTCGGCCTTCTGCTTTGAGCGAAGCGGTCTTTCGACTTTCCTCTTTCGACTTAATAATAGCTAACATCCACCGCAATATCCTTCTTGCCCAAATGCCTCTCTATGCTCGTCTGCTGTGTCGTGAAGGCGAGTTATGGATCAGCGGCTTCTATGAAACAGACTGCCCTGCTCTCCTCGCCGCAGCGGAAGAACAGGGCCTTCAGTATCTCGAAACCCGTGAGAAGGGCGAATGGCGTATGATGCTATTCCGCCACCCGTAACTTTTTACCTTTCAACTATCGCATCTAAGCGGGCGAACGCTTGCTCCAGATCGTCATTCACCACAACCCGGTCGAACTGAGGTTTGAAACTCAGTTCGTATTCCGCTTTCGCCAGGCGTTTCTCTATCATCTCGGGCGAAGTGTCTCCTCGTCCCTCGAGCCTGCGTCGCAGTTCGTCTATCGACGGAGGACAGATAAAGACCGATACCGCCTTGTCGCCCAATATCCGTTTGAGGTTCACTCCCCCTTTGACATCCACGTCAAAGAGCACTTGTCTGCCAGCCGCCTCGATGCGCTCGATCTCGCTTTTCAGCGTGCCGTAATAGAGGCCTTCATAGACCTGCTCGTATTCGATGAACTCATCGCGGGCGATACGTTCTCGGAACTCATCAGCGGAGATGAAATAGTACTCCCTGCCGTTCACTTCCTGTCCCCGCGGAGGTCTGGTGGTGCAAGAGACAGACAGTTCAAATTTCCCGGGGTATTTATGCAGCATGTGCTGCACCATTGTTGATTTGCCGCTCCCCGAAGGCGCACAGAAAATATAAATCATAATTATTTACGATGTACGATTTAGAGCACATTGAGGACTTGTTCTTTGATTTGCTCCAGTATGTCTTTCATCTTGACGACGATGATCTGCATTTCGCTTTGGTTCGATTTGGAGCCGAGGGTGTTGATCTCGCGTCCCATTTCCTGTGCTATGAAGCCTAATTTCTTCCCTACTCCGGCTCCGCTCCCCGAATGTTTTATCTGCGTATCGAGGCTCTCTCCCATTGTCTCGCGGAAATACTTGATATGGTTGGTGAGCCGCACTTTCTCCTCGGTTATGTCCAGTTTCTCGAGGTAATAGATCATCTCCTGTTCCAGTCTGTTTCGGTCAATCTCCGCCTGTGTCTGTGCGGAGAGTTGCGCGAGGTTCTGCTCCAGCCTCTCTTTGATCTTTGCGACCCTGCCTTTCTCAAACGGCTCCACCTGCGCCAGCAGATTGGCTATAGCGTCCAGTTTCTCTGTGAACATTGCCTGCAACGCCGCTCCTTCCTGTATCCGGAAAGCGACGAACGCATCCAGCGCTTCATCCAGCATCGTCTGTATCCCCTGCCATTCCTCGTCCGTCAGGTTCGTCTCCTCGTCCGGGTTCTTCATCACGTCCGGCAGCCTCATTATAGCCGCCATCACCTCAGCCGGGACAGGCGTACCGAAATGTTCGCTGTACTGCCGTGCGTACTCCTCCGCCGCCGACCAGTTCAGCGCTGCCTTCGTACTTGGTACTTCGTCACATTGTACTTCAATAACGAGGTCCACTTTTCCTCGCTCGATTCTCTTCGTCACGAGGTTGCGCAACTCCAACTCCCGTGCACGCAGTGCGGGAGACAGCCGGACGGTCAGGTCCATTGCTTTGGAGTTCAACGATCGGATCTCGCAAACGATCTTGTGGCCTCTGAATTGGCTTTCGGTTCTGCCATAACCTGTCATGGATAATATCATGTCATTTACGATTTAGTCATTTATTTTCCGATGCAGAATTTACTGAATATGTTTGCCAGCACCTCCTGGTTGGTTATCTGTCCTGTCACTTCTCCCAGTGCATCGATGCAGTCCTTCAGATCCATAGCCAGCAGTTCGCCGGACAGGCAGTCATGCATCCCCTGCTGCACGCGGGTGATGGCTTCATGTGCCCGGCAAACCGCCTCATAGTGCCGTGCGTTGGAGAGGGTGACGGCTCCGGTGTGCATAGTCTCCCTTGCTGCCCGCACGAGTTCCCGCCGCAGCGGCTCTATATCCCCCTTCTTCGCAGATATATATATCCTTTCGTCCTTGGTAGCCGGTAGATGGTCCGATAGTCCTTCTATCAGGTCCGCCTTGTTCACCACCTCAATCACCGTTCCGGAACATGGTACATCGCTTTCTACTTTGAGCGAAGCGGTCTTTTCTCTTTCCGCGCAGCGGTCATTGGGCTCCCTTACCACTACCACTATCTGCGCCTTCTCTGCCGCTTGCCGGCTGCGTTCGATACCCATGTTCTCCAGTTTGTCGCCTGTCTCCCGCAGACCGGCGGTGTCTATCAGCCGGAATAGGATTCCGTCGATGACGAGTGTGTCTTCTATCGTGTCGCGGGTGGTACCTTGTATGTCGCTCACGATAGCGCGCTGTTCGCCCAGCAAGGCATTCAGCAGCGTCGATTTGCCTACGTTCGGTGCACCGATGATAGCCACCGATATACCGTTTCTGATGGCGTTTCCCGTTCTGAAAGAAGCCATCAGGTCCGCCAGTTTGCCCTCTATCTCATCCGCGAGACGGTTCAGTTCGGAGCGGTCGGCGAACTCCAGTTCCTCATGGTCTGCGAAGTCCAACTCCAGTTCTACCAGCGATGTGAAATGGAGCAGCCGTTCTCTTAGTTCGTTGAGTGCGTTGGATACCGCTCCTCTGAGTTGGCTCAGCGCGAGGTCTTTCTCCGCTTTGCTCTGCGCAGCGATGAGGTCCGCCACCGCCTCCGCCTGACTGAGGTCAATCTTGCCGTTGAGGAATGCTCTCCGTGTGAACTCTCCCGGCTCTGCAGCGCGGCAACCGGCGTCAATCAGCCATTGGAGCAGCTCCTGCTGGATGAAAAGACTGCCGTGGCAGGCTATCTCCACCGTCTCTTCGCCTGTGAACGAATGGGGGGCACGGAAGACCGTGCACAGCACCTCATCCAATACCTCCTTGTCTCTTTCAATCCTCCCGAAATGCACGGTATTGGCTTTGGCTCCGGCCAAGGGCACACGTCCGCAAAAGAGCGTATCCACGATAGCGATACTCCCCTCTCCCGAGACCCGTACGACGGCTATTCCCCCCGTTCCGTACGGTGTTGATATGGCGCAAATAGGTTCCATTACGATTCAGCGTGCAAAGGTACAACAAAAATTGCACATACGCAAGAAAAAAACAGAAAAACGCGCGTGCTCTTGCATAATTCAAAAATTTGTTGTACCTTTGCAGCCAAATTGGGATTTTAACTAAAAAAACGATTATGAGAAAATACTTATTTATCTGTATGATGGCAGTAATGGGCGTATTGCTCTCCGGATGCGAGAAAGGACAGCCGTTCCATAAGAAGACCATTGACCTGACGGTGACTTCGGCGCAATGGGATTTTGACCAGAGCGCGAACATGTTCTTCTGCCATTTCGACATTCCCGAACTCACGGAGAACGTATATAACTACGCCGAGGTGAGCGTGAGCCACGAGTACAACAGCGGCAAGAACAACGCCTACCAGGTAGCGCTTCCGGAGACGATCTACAAGCAGATTGAGATCCAGGATACCGACAGCACCACCACCCCCTATTTCTACCAGCAACATATCGACTATGCCGTAGGTGTAGGGTTCGTAGAGGTATTCTGCACCATCTCCGATTTCTATTACGAGGAAGGCTGGACACCGGATCCTATGCTGTTCCGGTTGCAGATGAGCTATTAATAGAGAGACCGCTTCGCTCAAAGAAAAAAGCGCCAAACAGCGGCTTTTAGCAACCCAAGGTTGCTGTCTTTCGACTTTTGACTTTCGACTCAAATTTGTAAATCGATTTACATATTAGGTCCCTGTTCTGCGGAGAGTCGCGAGCAGGTAGTACTCACCGCGGGGCAGATAAAGGCCGTTTGCGGTGAGATGCCTTTTATTTTCCGCGCGGGCGCATGGAAGCCGCGCACGAGTCCGCACACGTTCCGCGGCGTAGGCGAAGAGGCATTGGTATGGCTGGCTGAGGTGAAGAGGGTGTTTGGCATGGATGTTGCAACAGAGGTAGCGACGCCGGAGCATGTACAGAAAGCCATAGCCGCCGGTATTGACTACCTGTGGATCGGTGCCCGGACAAGCGCTAACCCGATGGCGGTGGAAAACCTCACCCAGGCCCTCTCCTCAAGAGAGGGAGGACAGATAAAGGGCATATTGATTAAGAACCCGGTGAACGAAGACGCGGCGCTATGGATAGGCAACATAGAGCGGTTGGAGAAGACAGGCATCCCCGTCCTGGCGGTACATAGAGGTTGCGGGCACCGTCCCTGCTGGGCGATGGCGCATCAGGTGCGGCTGGCGCGGCCGGACATACCGATGCTGCTGGACCCGAGCCACATGAGCGGCGATTCCGCCAAAGTGCCGGAACTGATGAACAAGATATTCGAGCTGGGTCTGGACGGAGCGATGGTAGAGGTGCATTGCCATCCGGAGCAAGCGCTGTCGGACGCCAAGCAGCAGATAGAGCCTTCTTCGTTAGCGAAGATAGTCGAAAGTCAAAAGTCGAAAGTCGAAAGCAAAAAGACCGAATTGAATTGGTTGCGGGCGGAGATAGACGAGCTGGACGAGAGACTATGGGACACGATAGCCGCACGAATGGATGTCAGCCGGCGGATAGGAGAATGGAAGAAAGCCAACGGCGTAGCACCACTCCAGCCCGAGAGATACGAGATGATAGTTGAAAGACTAAAAGCCCCCCAGCCCCCTAAAGGGGGAGGATTGCGGACGGAGTTTAAGTTGGCGTTATGGGAGTTGATTCATGAGGAGAGCCTGCGTCAGCAAAACTGACGAATTAAAAATTCAAAATTAAAAATTCAAAATTAAGAATTACGAATTGAAAAAGTTAAGGTACATAGTAATTTTGATCCTGTGCTTCGCCGGGATGGCGAGTGCGCAGGAGGTGACAAGTATATCGGGTACGGTAGTGGACGGCGACACGGGCGAGACACTGCCGTTCGTACAGATATATTTCTTGAAATCAACCACCAGCAAAGGCATGATCCCGTCGGAGATAGGTACGACGAGCGATATAGACGGTAACTTCTCTATCAGCAACAGTGCCGGCTACAACACGCTGAACTTCCAGATGTTGGGCTACAAGACCGAAATGCTGACCCTCCGCAAGGGTCAGAACCGCAAGAACGTGAAGGTCAAGATGACTCCGGACGTTTACGGTCTGCAAGATATCGTCGTGACGCCGAAGCACCGCAAGCGGGATTACAAACGCAAAGGCAACCCTGCGGTAGAGCTGATCAAGAACGTGATCGCACACAAGGACTCGTTCTGCGTGAAGACCGTTGACCAATACACCGCCAAGAGTTACAGCCGTATGTCTTTTGCGCTGGATAACATCAAGGTGAACTGGGAAAAACCGTTCTGGAAAGATTTCGCCTTCGTGAAGAAATACGTTGACACGACGGGCGTGTACCCGAACGTGACTGTCAGCATCCGCGAACACCTGAACACGGAATACTACCAGAAACGTCCTCACCGCGAGAAGAAGATCCTGGACAAGAAACGTATCTTCGGTATCGAGAGCGTGATCGGCTCGGAGTCGTTCCAGCAGAATATAAACGCTATCTTCAAGGACGTAGATATCAACGACAACAGCATGAACCTGCTGTTCAACCGCTTCGTCTCGCCGCTGAGCAGCACGCTTGCCGTGAGTTTCTACCAGTACTACATCATGGACACAATCATGGTGGACGGCTATCCGTGTATAGACCTGGCGTTCGTGCCAGTGAACTCGGAGAGTTACGGCTTCACAGGGCACCTCTATATCGTGAACGACAGCACGTTCCGCCTGAAGAAATACGCGATCAACATCCCGCCGGACATCAACCTCAACTTCGTCAGCAACTTCTCTATCGAGCACAGTTACAAGCAGCTGGAGAACGGTCTATGGGCACCGGACAGGACAAGCACCTACGCCAAATTCTATATCATCAACAACAAACGCGGTATGTTAGCCCGCCAGACCAAGATATACACAGGCTGGGACATGGAGACACCGATAGCAAGGGAGACCTTCTCCAACCTGAACGGTCCGGAGCCGGAGGTCAACGACACAACGGCAGAGCTGGTATGGGAGGGTCAATGGACGGACGAGATGCGCCCGGAGCCGCTGACTAAATACGAGAGTTCGGTGGTCGATCTGGTTCGCGAGTTCACCAACACGCCTAAGTTCAACAGTCTGGCGCTCTTTGTGAACGCCGTCACGACCGAGTACATACCTACCCGCAAAGCGGAGTTCATGTATCTCAGCAAGTTCGATTTCGGACCGATATATAACTTCGTCAGCTGGAACATGTTAGAGGGCGTCCGTCTGCGCGTCGGCGGCGGTTCGACGGCGCGGCTGCACGACCAGTTCTTCTTCCGCGGATATGTAGCCTTCGGCACCAAAGACCTGCTGCCTAAATACAGCGCGACACTCGTCTATTCGTTCAACAAGCACAAGAACCAGCCATACGACGGACTGCGCCACCACTTGCAATTCATGGCGCAATACGACATCGAGGAACCGGGCCAGGTGAACGACGTAGTGCGGCGGGATAACATCTTGATGTCTATTCCTACCAGCAGGCCGACCATGCCGTTCGCGCAGTATGTCTTCCACGCCAAGGCGGAATACATGAAAGAATGGCGGAACAACCTGATGCTGAAAGCCAGTTTCGATTTCACGAATAACCGCGCTGCCGGTTCGCTGCGGTACGACCGCGTGGACTACACGAGGCATATTAACGGAACGGACACCACTTTCTCGCAATCGCTGAGCAATATAGGCTCTTACCGCAACTACGAGGGTGTGTTTGAGTTGGAGTACTCCCCCGGCTCCATGATAGGTATCGACCGCGAGGGAATAAAGAACCCGTGGGGACTGGAGAAAGATGCGCCGACAATCAATCTGCGGCACACCGTGGGCTATCTGGACGACCGGCACAACGGCGGCGACGGATTTATCTACAACAAGACGGAAATCATGTTTGACAAGCGTTTCTGGTTCTCCGCTTTCGGACATTTGGACATGCGTATCAAGACCGGCATGATATGGCAGAAAACGCCGTTCACCAAACTGCATATACCCGAGACGAGCACCAGTATCCTGTTGGGTCAGCGAAGCTTCAACCTGATGAAACCGATGGAGTTCATGATGGACGAATATGTGTCGCTTTTCGCAACCTATTACTTCAAAGGCTGGATCCTGAACCGTATTCCGGGTATTAACAAACTGAAGCTGCGCGGCGTAGTGTCCTTCTCCGGTGTCTATGGCGGTCTGACCAAGAAGAACAACCCTTATCTGGAGACAGGAAGCGGACTGTATGACTTCCCGCACACGGCGTGGGAGAACGGAATCGTGGACAACGCGTTTGACCAGCAAGGCTATATCAAAGACGGCTATCGCACCAGTTCCCCGATCGGCAAACTGCCGTACATGGAGATCACTGCCGGATTTGAGAATATCCTCAAATTCATCCGTATCGATTACATCCGCCGAATCACGTACAACGACTATGAGCTGCCGTATATGATCCAGAAGATGGAGATGATAGACCCGACACGTCCTACCATGGGCTACAGACCCGCCGTGGACGAGAACGGCGACCCGGTCATGATCCATGGCCGCAGACGAATTGCCGCCTGGGGACGAAACGGCGTCAAGATAACTGTCAGAATCTCGTTGTAAATCCTATATATTATGAAAGACAAAATAGCAGGAATAGCACTCCTAATGGCTCTTGCATTACTGCCGGTATCCATTACCGCTCAGGAAGACAGCAAGATACAGTTAAAATTAGACGAAGCGAAAGCCAAGTTAGTGGAGTTCAACACGGAGCACATGATCGATTCGCTGGACCAGGAGAAGTTACCCCGGCTTGTTTCCGGCGGATTGCTGGCGAACGCCAATATGAGCAATTTTATCATCACCCGCAACAACAAGCCCATGAGTTCCTACATGCATATCGGAGGCGAGTTCGGCGGATTCATGGATTTCCGGATTACCAAGCATTTCTCCATCCAGCCGCAGGTGATTTTTACGGCGCACCAGAACTATTTCGCAGCCACCGACACAGCCAACCACCTATGGTCGTTCGGCATGGACATACCGGTGTATTTCTTAGGCCGGTTCGGCAATATGGAGAAGGGTTATATCCAGTTCGGCGGCGGAATATTCACCCATTTCACTTTCGCGTCCAACATAGCGGGCAAGTTCAAGAACGTAGATGAGTCGGCAGCCGTGGCAACTCCCGCCACTCCTACCGACACCCACGACTACAGCAGACTGTACAGCCTGCATGATAATCATTTCGGCGTAGCGGTGACGGTAGGATACGAGTTCCCGATAGGTATTCAGATCAACGCCCATTACAAAGTCAGTCTGTCCGACATAGCCGGGTTCTACAAGGAATACAAAGGCCAGGAGATAGCTAACGCCATGATTTACCCGCAGTCCGTTTCCTTAGGAATCGGGTACAGGTGGAAGTAACGTTCAGCAGTCAGCGTTCAGCGGCGGTGGAAGAAACGATAGACCGGCAGGAAAAAGCGTAGCCAGCGGCGATAAGATGGAGGCAGAATGAACGGCTGGATAGCAGCATTGCGGATCGAGCACGCCACCCAATAGCGGCGGATAGCCATTCCCTCCGGATAGCGCATGAGATAGGCCCTTGCTTCATCACGAGCAAGGGTGTTTTTATGCACATCGCCCTTGGGATGGGTGATAGAGAGGCGGTCGTCTATCTCTACCCGCATTCCCCAATGGCGCGCATAGAAACAAGCCACGAGATCCAGTCCCCATCCGTGCGGATTGATGTCCAGCGGCTCCAGCTGCTTATATACCGGAGCAGCATACATACCCAGCATACCCTCCGCGAAAGCCACGGAGCGGCGGCGTCCGCTATGACGCGAATAAGACCACGCCACCCAGGTATAGGAGTCATCCGCATGAGAAGGACAATAGACACCTACCCCCTCGAAAGACTCCGAGAGAAGAATATCTTTGAGCTGCATCAACGCCTCATGCGAGATCTGCACATCCGAGCAGATAAAGAACAAGTAAGGGTAATGCCCCTCGTCCGCCATAGTCACCGCATGGTGCATCATTCCGGAATAGAACACATTAGGAAGATAGACCGTGTCGCCGTCGCACGGATCGGGACGCTGGCCACTGTCTGCATCTATGATATGACACCGGAAATACGGACGAAGCTCATGGTAGAAGAACTCCGCATTGGACGCTTCATGATAATTGAAGATACAAAAAAGAATCTCACTTGCTTGCATTGCGTTTTCGGATTAGTTTGCTTTTTCCCAGCCATTGGGGCAGGATAATAACTCCGGCTACCAGGTAATAGTAATAGGTACACAGACGCCAGATAGAGGTGATGACGACAGTGGACATCTTCTGCGTGATAAACTCGCCCAGGAAGCCGTCAAACATCACTTCGGCGAAGCCGCTTCCGCCCGGAGTAGGAACGATCATCGTGACGATTCCCAAGATATACTGGCGTGCGAAACACATCATATTGTCTGCTCCGGTAAGGGGATTGAAGATCATAATAGCCATGTTCGCTATCAGGAAGCGGAAGCCCCAAATACCCGCCGTAGAAACGATCATTCTCACCCAATAGCCTATCTTCTCATGTTTGATCTCCTGGGCGCACTGGCGGATCTCCACCGCCGTACGCAACGCCCGATAGCGATAGCGACGGAGGAATTTGAGGGAGCAGACAAGCCCCACTATCTTGATAAAAACTGACGGCTTGCAGAACAGGCCGATGAAGAGCAAGGTGACCCATACGAACTTCATTACATAGCCAATGATAAACGCCCAGAGGTAACCGTATTGGAAATAGCCTTCGGCAGTAAACAGCTCGCCATAAGGTATTAACAGCAACAGAAGGGGGAAAAGCACGATCATCAGCATCTCGTCCAGGAAAAGCGCCAGGACCGTCATGGAGGTTGCTTTGCTATATTTAATGCCCTCCCTATGCAGGAAAATGACCTCCAAAGACGATCCGCCGGCAGCAGAAGGAGTGACCGCCGAAGTGAACTCATAGAGCATGCGCACCCGGAACAGCTGGCTGAACCTCAGCGGGAGTCCGGACATGACACGCATCCTGTACATACCCGAGAAATCCTTGAAGAGCGTAAACAGAATCACCAAGAGCACAAAGACCCACCAATTCTCAGCAAGAGTGATCGGGCCCTGCGGTATGTCGTCGTGCATCTCGCGCCAG
The DNA here is from genome assembly GCA_017471285.1 of Paludibacteraceae bacterium. GTDB lineage: Bacteria > Bacteroidota > Bacteroidia > Bacteroidales > Paludibacteraceae > Colicola. Next base: position 26,580 of record JAFUUZ010000021.1, read on the forward strand.
AGCATATACCCTACTCCGATCAGGCCGAAGAGAATCGGCCAGACGACCATCGAGGGTTTGAAGCGCGAAGCTACAGAACGGTTTTCCGAGACTGTCTTATTGGTGTTGCTCATCGGTTTTATGCTTCGTATGTTTGGATAAATTTCGCTATGTTCACAGCTCCGTTTCCGTCATTGCGGATAGCTTCCTCCGCCTCCTTGTATATATCCAGGATGGAGGGGTCCGTCACACATTCGTTCACCCAACGGACAATCCGGTGCGACTGGGTGAAGAAACGTCCGCAGTTAAGAATCGAGGTAAAGAGGTGCATCGATTCATATTCGATATGGGAGGCGCAATAGAAGACACCGATAGGAACCCCCATGAGCGCACTATCCAGCATGGCGTTAGGTCCTCCCTTGGTCAGCAGTATATCCGACGCCCGGTTCAGCTCATATACCTTAGGCACGAACTCATACGGGCGTAAATCGATCTTAGGAGCCACACGGTCCCTGAGTTTCATCAGACGGTGATAAAGCCGTTTGTTCGTACCGCAGACAGCGATCAGCGTAATCGGATGCTTGACATGCGCCAGCAACGCCATCACCACCCTGCTCATGCCGGAGCGGCCATACCCTCCTGCCGCCACCATTACGGTAAAGCGGTCTTGCGGCAGTTCGTATTTGGTGCGGTAGAAAGACTTGTCCTCCGTCACGTCCATGATCTCCTTGCGGGTCACAAAAGGCACAATCATCAGCTGCTTGCGGGTAAAATCATGGCGTAGCGCGTCGTGGAAAGCCAGACGGCAGTTGACCACAAATTTATCCACGCGGATATTCCACCAGTTATGGACGTTGTTATCGGGATCGTAAGTAACCACCTTGACATGCGGGTCCACCATGTCCCTATACTGGGTAGCGAGGAAGGAAGTCAGGTAGTGGGTGTCAATAATAATATCCGGCTGAATCTCTTTCAGAATATCAAAATATACCTTTCTCTGGCGGCGATATAACGTATTGACCACAAACGGCAAGGAATTATGAATACCGAAAATATGGGTAGCCGCCATCTGGATATAGTTATGCCAAGGGAAGGTGTTCGCCCATTTGACATCACGGATGAATTGCTTCTCCAGTTTAAGCAAAGAGGGATGAGCTTGAAAGGTATATTTGCGAATCACCTCTATATCGGGCTCATGGAGCGCGTCAATGGCATCCGCGATAGAGTTAGCCGTAGTAATATGGCCAAACCCCGCCTCGATATAAGTCACCAGCACACGTTTCTTGGTATGTTTTTCAGTCATATTGATTTATGATGATTTACTTTGGGCGGCAAAGTTACAAAAAAAATCCCACATACGCAAATATATGTGGGACTTTTTCTAAATTATAACTTATTTTCAGGCTTATTGGCAGATAATTTTGCCGGATACCAGTCTCTTGGCGGTGTCACCCTTGAGCATTTGCATGAAGGTCTTGTCGCCGTAGAGGAAGGTATAGAAATATATCTGCCCCGGATTAATATCCACTATCAGACCGGAGCCGGTATTCATTACGTCATTAAGGCGTTCGCCCGTTACCAGGTCTTCTACCAGATCTACATCGTTCGGGTCTGCCGTAGGCACTTTCTCGTAGAAGAGACGACGTCCGTTCTGATCGAAGAGGGCGAAATGAACGTCCTTGCGGATCGTACCTACAAAGAGTTGGTTCGTACCTGGCAGACGCTTGATTACTACGTCGTTCGCCGTAGGTTCGAGCGTCTCATTGATAGACGAGACAGCGAAATGGATATAATAATGCATCTCGGATCCGTCGTCCGCCGTAACAATAATCATACATGTATCTCCGGCAGAAACCTCGCGAACCGACACTTCGGCGTTCTCCGAATGCGGTATTGCTTCTACGCCCGGCGCAGTAGCACCCTCGCGGAGGTAATAAGTATAGAAGGTGACATCCGAGGCAAAATTGCTGATCGTGTCTCCGTCCAGAAGGATCGCGCTCAAGAAGCAGTCGTTATCTTTGGCGATCGACTGGGAGATAGTATAAGTGATCTCGGTATTGCCGTCCTGCGCTACTACACGGATGAAGATCGTTCCTTCCTCGTTGTCCGTGATTGTATAGGTAGCCAGCGGGTCGCTGAGCAGGGCCTGTACATCCGCCGCAGAGAAGAAGTCCGTCGAATCCGACCCGTACGGGTGCGCATACATATACTCGGTCTGGAGAGGCAGGAAGCCAACCAGTTCCTCGTCTTTGATCAGGACATTCACCAAGGTAGCATCCGTCGGCTTCAGGAAATGGAAGACGAGCGAATAGATAGCCTGGTTCTCTCCGTTAGGAGCCGTGACGGTAATATCCACCTGGATATCTCCGTTCGGCAGAAGGTAATGAACGCTATCCGTCATCTGCTGCGGGTCTCTTACTATGGTCTCCACAGAAGGCAGTTGCTCCTCCAGCGGTTTCTCCGCCGAGTACGGGATATCGATCGTATAGCTATACTTGTCATAGCGGAATGGGAACTGCGCTGCGGGCAGCTGAACGCCCTCTTCGTCGCGGAGGATGATATCCTGGAGAGTAGTGATAGAAGACATGATGCGTTCGAAGGTCAGGGTATAAGTAGCCTGTGTACCGTCTTCCGCAGTTACCAGCACAGTAACGACATCTTCATTAATCGTGATCTCCACCACCTGGATCTCCTCTTTCTTGATAACCGTGACAACAGGAACGGAAGCTTCCACATCTATCTCCACTCTGTAGTTGAAGCGCTCAGCATCGTAGTTAGCCAGCGGCTTTCCGGCAAGGTTAATCATATTCAGCGTTGCTTCGCCGGATTTCTGAACCGGATAGTGGATCGTGTAAGTCCTCGTAGCGCCTGTAGCAGCTGTTACTGTAATAACCGTCTTGTAACCAAGCGACTTGCTCTCCAAGGAGTCACGTACCTGCGAAACGAGCACGCTCTGGTACTCATCGCCGCTGAGGTACTCAACCGCAGGCAACTGACCATTGAGTTCCGCTGCATACGAAGCGGTCAGTTCGTAATAATACTCATAGGTAGCCGCGTCGAAATCAGCGAGTTGCTTCTGGTCAATGAAAATCATTTGCAGCCAGTCCACATCCGATTTCTCAATCGTATAAGAAACCGTGTAGGTATTCTTCTTTCCGCTCTCGGAAGTAACAATGATCTGACGGATGAGCTGGTTGGCCGTGGACTCAACGGTGTCCATCGTCACGGTCTGCCAGTCGTCTGCCTCCTCCCAACCCAGTTCCGGGAATGCCATAGTACCTACCGGCAGGGTCAAGGCATAGTACTTGGTTTGCGGAGCAAAGGTCTCGAGCGCCTTACCATCCTGATAAATCATAGCCAGTGTATCTGCATCGGACTGGGTGAAACGGAAGACAACAACGTAGGTGTTCTCACGGGTAGCAGGATCTTCCGCCTGTACCTTAATAGTAACCCGGTTTTTATCCGTATCCACCTCCGTGGACAGAATCTTCTGTGCCACCTCTGCTTTCTGCGCCACTACTTCCGGCAGTTCGTACGTACCTACAGGCAGGTCCACCTGATAGAAGTAGTAAGCAGGATCGAACGAAGGCAATGGTTCGCCGTCAAGGAAGATCATGCTGAGGTTCGCGTTCTTGGACAGAGGTACTACGAAGTGCAGCACGTATTGGTTTTTCGTCGTACCATCCACCGCGGTTACATTCAGCAGAACGGAGTCGCCTTGTTGGTCGATTTCTACCGTCTGACCGTCCATCTTCAGTTGTGCGTTCACCTCAGGCAGGAGTGTTGTTCCGGACGGCAGGTTGATGGTATAGTTATTGTTATCCGGGTCGAACGCGAGGTCTTCATTCAGCGCACGTTCGAAGTCCACAAAGTTCTTGCCATCCAATGTAATGTTCGCCAGTGTACGGTCGTTGGATTTGTTCTCGACATAGATATTTACCTGATAGTCGGCAGTAGTAACACCATCCTTAGCCTCTACATGCAGCACATAGCGATATTTGCTGCCTTCCTCCAGGTCGGTACGGATAATCGTCACTTTCTGGAAGCGGTCGTCGGAGGTATAATCCACGTCTATCTGGCTCGTCTTGAGGGAGAGCGAATAGAAGTGACGGCCCGACTCAAAGTGCTCGTCCTTATCCCCCTGGATTGCTTCGCCGTTGACGGTTATACCCGTCAGATCCACGCAGTGACTCGGCTCGGCATTGACGGTGAGATAGTAGTACTTGGTAGCCTTGCGGTCCTCCGACTCGACAGTGAAGACGATAGGTTCGCCCAGTTTGGCAGGCTCAACAGATATCTTCTGTCCTGCGTTAGCGGCGACATACGATATATTCGGCATCTGCGGCTGGGCACGTTTCACGCCGTCAGCCGGCAGAGGCAGGGTAACGGTATAAGACTCTGTAGCAGGGTCAAAGCCGTCGATGAGCACGCTATCCAGCATGATTCCAGCCAGCGATGCATCGCTGCTCTTCGGCCGCAGGACGCGGACACGGTAGGTTCGGGTAGCAACACCGTCTTCCGCCGTAACGGCGATGGTATATTCAACGCCTTCCGTGACGCCTTCGTCCTCATTCACGATAGCCTGCGTGGTGACAATATGCTGTTTGTCTTCCGCTGCAACGGCCTCCAAGAGCAGCGTCGTGTCGGCATAAATCTCATACGGATCATCGCTGAGCTCCGGCACGAAGTCGTTGTAGTTCGCTTCATCCATCAGGATCTGTGCCAGTTTGGTGTTATTCGAAAGCGCAGAAGGATAGGACCAAGTATAGGTCTTGCCTGTACCCGGCACAGCCCATGTCATCTGTGTCTCGGTCTGGACGAAGATCACGGAGTCTGCATCCTGCTCACGGATGAAGGACACGGCCTCAGTCGGTCTCGCCTCATCCTTTGTGAAGTTAGCCGCACCGAAGTCAGCTATCACGTTATCTCCGAGTGAGAACTCATGGATTGTACCATTCGGCGCGATAACAGGATCTACGCGCGTAATAGTATAGGTACCTTTCGTTCCGTCCTCTGCAGTAACGGTCAGTACGCCGTTCTGCAGCGACACTTCCTGAAGGTCGGATTTCTTAACGAACGAGATAACAGGCATTTGCTCTGCCGCCAGTTCGTAGGTCTTCACATCCGGGTCGTAAGTCAAGCCGTCTGCGATAATATTTGTCAGCGTAACGTCGTTGCTGCGCGGAGAGGTAAACTTAACGGTATAAACCAGCGCTTCACCCTTCTCCGGCGTAACGGTGATCGTTACTGTAGAATCAGCAGGGTTGAAAGAGGTTGTTACCTGTTGCAATGACGAAGCCGGAACGGGTTGAATATCCGGCAAGTTACGACGAGAAGCCGGCAGGGTCACAACATAATCGGTCTTGTTGGTAGCAAAACCGTTGATCATGACGGTGTCCAAGAGAATGTTAGCCAACTCGTTGCGGGTGTCAAGCGGACGTTTGACGGTCAGCGTGTAATCAGTGTAGTCCACTCCGTTCTCCGCCCAGTTGCGGATAGTAGCGGTGCGGGTCTCGAAGTCCGCATCCTTGGTCGGTGCAGCCCATGTTACATCTTGCGCCTGATCGCTTACTTCTCCTGTAAAAGAGAGTATCGGTTTCTCAATACGCTCCGGATCCGTCAGGGTAGCCTCGAACGCATTGACGGACTTGGTAGCCGTAAACTCATCGACCTTCATCGAAGCGAGGGTATGGTTGAAAGAGAATTGCAGCCAATCGACATACATCTTTGCTTCGCCACCTACTGTACCGTTCTTTCCTGACTCGGAGTCAAAAGAGTTAAAGGTGATATTCAATTGCGTCGGTTCTTCTGCTACAGCATTGGCCGGTGTTAGGTCCATTGTGCGGGTCACATAACCGCTCGTTTTTGCTTCTTCACGCAACAAGGTCTCTTCTCCTCCACTCCCATTGAGCGTGTATAGGACGCGGGCATTATTGTTCACCTGATCCACCTTTATGCGGTAGGACATCTCATCCGGTGTATTACGGAAGGTCATACCTCCGCTGATAGAGAAGGCACTACTACCCCACCGCTGGTAATGATACTCAATATTTCCAAGTGTCATATAACCTGGAATATATCCTGCTAAAGGAACAGTATTATATTGGGTATGCAGATAAGCCACACTATTGGATCCGTCTTGTTTTACTTCATCGCCCGGAGTAAATGTCAATGCCAAATAACTATAAGCCGGTGCGAAATCTGCCAATACGTGCCACCCCGTCGGTTTCTTTGCGGATGTCGTGGTGCTTGCGTTAGACCATTCTGCAAAATCCATATTCGGCACGACGTCGTTCTGGTAGTAATACCAAACATCGTAGGTATTGGTGCGCTCGCCGTAGGTCACTTCCGCTTTCCAGTGTTTGGATGTCTGCTCCAAGATATTGATCTCTGCGCCCTTGTTGAGTGTGTAGCGGAGAATCGGCTTATCTGTTACCTTTACGATATACGAGAAGTGCTCGCGCTCAAATCCATTGATAGTGGCGCCATTTACCTTAATATCAGTCAGTACAGCAGGGTCAGCGGTAGGAACGATCGGGTTGATGGTATAAATCTCATCCGCTACGGTGTCGTTGTTCGCCTTGACTGTAATGATCGTCGGGTTATGTACTCCACCCGGCTGGATGAATACCGTTTGTGCCTCGTAGGATTTCTCATACTCCACCGTGAGCGAACGAGAGCCGAACGGCATCTCTACATCAAAGTCGCGTTTTGCTTTATCCTTTAGGCTCAGTTCCTGATCCAACTCCTTGATTCGAATCATGGAGAGCAGGTTCTTGGTCTTGAGCACTTCGCGTTTGAAGAGGATGTTATAGGTGCGTGTGTCGCCGTTCTCTGCAGTAACGATGATCTGGCTGGTCTGGCCGATAGGACGTGAGATCACGTCTATCCGCTGCTCCGGCTCGTCTTTCTCAAAGACCATCTGCGGACAGATCGTTGCGCTATACGGCAGGATCACTTCATAATCCGTCTTGTTGGCTCTGAACGCTATCTCTGCATCTTCGGAAGAGAGGTACAAGTCCCCCAGCGCGGTGTTGTTGGATTTGCGAACCGGGAACGTAACGAAATAATCCTTGCTCGTCACGCCGTCCTGGGCTACTACATGTATCTTCGTTGTGCCGTTCGGGCGGCTGAAATAGGTAGTGATCGTCTGGTTAGGCAGTTGACCTACCGGGAACACATGGGGTACGAAACGGCTGCGCCATGCAATCGAATCCTCGTAGTGGGTAGTGTCCGGGTCAAAGCCCTCGATGCTGACGCCGTTGATGAGGATGTCCGCCAGAAGAGCATTGCTACTCTGAACGCGGTTATAGGTGACGGTATATGTCTTGGTAGCACCGCTCTCCGCGAGAACGATCACCTGCTGGAGAGTGTCATTCATGTTACCCTGCATGATCGTCTGACCCTCGCGTGCCTCTACCGTCAGTTTCGGCAGTTGGGCACCCTCGTCGATGTCTTGCGTATAGTTCAGCGTAGCAGGATCGAAACCGGCTATCTGCACGCCGTCCAGCAGCAGGTTCTTCAGCGTAGCGTCATTGTATTTCTTGATCACAAAGCGGACGGTGTAAGTAGCAGGAGTGCCGTTTTCGGCAAGCACTGTGATCGCCCATTTGCCGTTTTCCGTTTGTCCGAAATAAACGACTTGCGCATTTGCAGCCGCTTTGTAGCTGATCTCAGGATAAGTGCTTCCCGCTTCGAGCGAGTCCTCGTAATTCTTTATCTCCGGAGCAAAGCCGTTGATGAGCACTCCGTTGACATAAATCGCTTCGAGTGCGTTGTCGGCAGACAGTTCACGATGGAAATGAATGACGTACGCCGCTTTGTTTCCCTCTGCGTCGGAGACATGCAGGGAAGCCGTGTCGCCTTTCCAGAGGACCTGTACGGTCTGCGACGGATCCGCTACTTCGCCTTCTACCGTCGGCAGCGCGCCGGCATAAGAGAGCTCATACTCCAGCGTCGTAGGAGAGAAGTCTGCAAGGGTATCGCTGCCTATCTTAATACCCGCCAGACGTACCGAAGCTACCGCTCCGGCCTTAAACGTGATCTCATAGATATTCGCTGCACCCTGCTCCGGCTGCACTTTGATCTGCGCCACGCCGGCACCGTAAGGAGCCGTGATTGTCACTTGCTGCCCCGCCGCTTTTTTCACGGTGATCAACGGGCAGGTGGTGCTCTCCAGCAGGATTTCGTAGTTCAGCGTTGTAGGAACGAAGCCCGGCAGAGGCACGCTGTCGGCGCCCAGGTAAATCATCTCGAGATACGCGTTCTCCGAAACCGTCACAATGAACGTAATGGTGTACGTACGTGTAGCGCCGGACTGCGCGGTCACCGTTATTGTCTGGACGCGGCCGTCCAGCACGCTCAGCACGCGCTGCGAGGTCTCCGCTTTGTCGAAGGTGACTGTAGGGATCTTGCTTACGCCTTCCGGCAGCGTGATCTCATACTCCGTCACTTCCGCGTCGAAGTTCTCCAATGCCGTACCACCCACATAGATCATGGAGAGGTCCACGTTGGTGGAAGTAGCCACCGAGAAATGGATGATGTAAGTGCGGCTTGCCCCGCTGCTGGGGCGAACCGTGATCTTATAATCGCCGGAGAGACCTCCTGTTAGCGGACGGACAGAAGCGGTCTGGAAATTATCATTGACCAGCGTATAGCTTACTGCGGGCAGGGAAGTAGTTCCTTGCGGCAGGTTTACCCAATACTCATTGGTCTCCGGCTGGAAACCGATATCATAGCCGTCCACGGCGAGAGAAGCCAGCGTGTTGACACTGAAGGTCTCCACGGAGAACGAGATGATATAGATGGTAGTGCTTCCGTCTCCGGCAGTAACCGTGATACGGCTCTTGCCATTCGGTCCGGCGTATGTCGGCGAGACGGTCTGAAACTCATCGCCTGCTTCCCATGTGATCTCAGGAAGAGCGGTCGTACCTACCGGCAGGACGTAGTTATAGGAAGTCACATCCGGGCTGAAGCCCTCAAGCGCCACACCTCCGATGAAGATATTATTCAGCGTAGATTTGTCCGATTTCTCCGTAGAGAAAACGAGTTTATACACCGACTGGTCTCCGTTTCCGGCTGTAACCGTCACACGTACCGTTCCGTCCAGCACTCCTGCGCCCAGCGGCGTTACAGCTACGGTCTGGAACTCGTCTCCTACCGTATAAGTAATATCCGGGATAGCAGTAGTACCGAGGGGGAGGTTGATATAATAAGTGAAGTTATCCGGTTGGAAATTAGCGATATAGCCACCTGCCACCTGCAATGTCTTGAGGTACGAATACGAAGACTCTTCCAGTCTGAAGTTCAGTTTATATACCTTGGCAATCTGGTTTCCCGGTGTTGTCACCGCGAGGGTATACTGGCCTCCGTCAATGATCGACGGCGCAGTAGCGACCACGGTCTGTTCGCCCGCCGGATATTTGGACACATAGGTCACAGAGGGCATCTGGGTCGTTCCTACCGGCAGCGACACTTTGTAGATCGTCTGCGACGGATTGAATCCCGGGATGGATTTGCCGTTGACCAGGATGTCCTGCAGTTCATTGTCCGCCAATAGTCCCACCTTGAAGTTGATGGTATAGGTCTGGGTGGCTGTTTTGTTCGCTGCGGTCACCTTGATTGTTGCGGTACCGTTGACCGACGTAGGCTGGGTGATGTTGATAACCTGGGCGTCTTCCTGACCTTCGGCTGTCACTACAGGAGCGTCAGTTGTTCCGTACGGCAGATCCACGCTGTAGTTGTATTTCGTTGCGCTGAATCCCGTCAACGCCTCGCCGTTAACGGATATACCAGCCAACTTGGCATTGCTGCTGGCAGCTTTCTGGAACTGGATCCTATAGGTCGTTGTGCTAGAGTTGTCCTCGGCTTTGACGGTGATGACCGTCGGCGTGTTGTTGAGGTCTCCGGGAACGATAGTGATCTCGTTTCCGCTCAGTTTGCGTCCGGGGAAAGACTTGGTCGTTCCTTTCGCGTTTGTCAGCGATCCTGCTCCGCGCATCGCCTCGATAGTAGGGATCGCGGTGGCGTTCTCTCCCAGCGAATAATACTGAATCTCCGTGCTGTTGGGGTCAAAGCCTTTCCACTCCTTGTTGTCCACATACAGTTTCTGGATTTTGGACGAATAGATCAGACTCACGTCATCAACGTAGAGTGAGTTGCCCTCGTACAATCCGTCATTGGCGCGGAAGTTAGGATAGTTGGAAGCCGAGAAGATGATATTCATGTAGTTCGGCTTGTTGTCGTTGAAATAATATATCGGCAGCACGATTCTCGTCCAGTTGTTGTAGTTAGCGCGCTCACGCCACATTCCTTCGCACACCTGCTCACCGGGAACCGTAGTATTACACTCGTTTCCGTTCATGGCGATACGTATATCCGACTCCTCGTTGGTCTCCGAGTGGTTGGTACAGGAACCGTTCTTGCCTTTATAGGATGTTCCTTTCGCCTCTTTCACCCAGGCATAATAGAGGAGGTAGTAATCCTCCTTGTTCCAATTGGATCCCGTACGTTTGATCCATACCTCCATGGAGTCCGGTCTGTAATGCCAGTTGCTCTGCCCGCCGGAAGTACCCGCGGTGGCATTGTTGATCTGGGTGATACTCGGCAGGTACGCCCATGGTTTACCGATCGAGAAATAACCCGGCGAGGTCTCGGTAATACCCATAGCGCCTACTGCCTGGTCCTGAACCATCATACAATAGCCGCCGTTGCGGCCAGCTTCCTTGTGGGCGAAGTTGAATTTCATTCCCACCTGCTCTACATTCGAAGCGTTCCATCCTTTCGGCTGCGCCTCACCATTGAAAGCAGTTCCGGACCAATCCTCAAAATTCGCGTTGGTCAATTGTTGTGCAAAAAGGGTAGCTGAAACCAAGATCGCTGTTCCGAGCGCCCATGCACGTTGTAAAAATTTACTCATATTATTATTTTTATTAATTTTAAGCGGTTCTCAGGCTCTCAAATGAGCCGAATTTTATCGGGTGCAAAATTACTGCTATTTTGTCAATCCCACAATAGCACATATTACGAAAAAGTATACAATTATTAAGCCCCACTCTAAGAGTGAGGCAAAATTTCAGGTTTAGAACATTCAAATTTTAAGAATTTCCTAAATTATGTATTTTTTTATCCTATTGTCCCAGCCTGTGCAGATGGCATAGCATGAGCGATCCGTCCTCACGCCGGAGGTGCATTCCGTTTCCTTCGCAGAAAGTCCACGCTTTGCAGTCCTTGCATGGTTCCATTTTGCGCATCCATGAGCGGTCCCGGTAGGGTTTGAAGCCGTTCTCCCAGACAGACCAGAACGAATCGCGATAGATATTGCCTTGGTAATACTTGCCTCGGATAGAGGTGCAGGCGGAGATAGAGCCGTCAATGAGGATTGAAGCGACAGAGATTCCCGCTGCGCACTGGTAGAGGTGGTCGCGGACGCGTCCTTCGTAGGTACCCAGATAGCCCTCGCATGAATAGGAGACATGCCTACCCGCCTCGCGTTCGGAAGCGATATAGTCCATCAGATACCGGAACTGTTCATCCGTCAGGAGAAGTTCGGGATTAGAGGCGGCACGGCCCATAGGATCAATGCCAAAGACGCGCCAGTCCCGCACGCCGAGGGACCAGAGGTACTCGCGGATCTCGGGCAAGTGGTCTATCGTGCGCTGGTTGACGCAGGTGACGACATCGAAAGATAAAAACCCCACCCCGCCCCTCCCCACAAGGGGAGGGAGTAAAGAAGCATTGTGGTCAATTATTAATTTGATGGCACGGGTTGCACCTTCGAAAGCCAAGGGGTGCTGGCGAAGCCAGACATGGTCCTTTTCGAGTCCGTCAAGCGAGACGGTTATGGAACGAAGTCCGGCAGAGACCAGTTCATCGAAGCGCTCTTTGGTAAGTGCCAGACCGTTTGTGACCATTCCCCAAGGATAGCCGCGCGATTTGAGGGCTCGTCCTATATCCGCCAGGTCTTTGCGCATGAGCGGTTCACCACCGGAGATGATGATCAGCACTTTATGCGGATCCACGTGCGGCGTGACTTCCGTATCTATCACTTTGAGAAAATCTTCCGCGGGCATGTCGGGCGTTTCAACAGACGAGACACAGTCGCTTCCACAGTGGAGGCAGTGGACGTTACAACGGAGCGTGGATTCCCAGAAGAGCTGGCGAAGTGGGTGTAGCTCTTTCAGGTTTTTCCGCCGCAGGCTCTCAAGCCATAAGGCTATTTTCAGACGCAGTTTCATACGTTTTTCATAATTTAAAATT
>JAFUUZ010000022.1 GCA_017471285.1 Paludibacteraceae bacterium
GAAGCCAGTCACGATGAAGTGATAGCCAAAGTGGATGAAGCGTATTGGCGTGTGGTGAGCGTAGAGCAGAAACACCGCCTGGCAGACGAGTACTACCGGTTGCTTTGCCAATTGGAGAGCGATGTGACAGAGTTGGTGAATGAGGGAATGGCTACGCAGTCCGACCTGATGAAAGTGCGAACCAAACGCGGCGAGGCGGAAGTAAAGAAACTGCAAGCGGAGAACGGTCTGACCCTTTCGCGGATGGCATTGGCGCAACTATGCGGTCTGCCGTTGGGCGAGGTATTTACCGTGGATGCCAGTGGGCTGGAACAGACCACTTTAGCGACAGAGACGATTGATGCAGGAAACGCAGTAGCCAACCGCAAGGAGCTGCTGATGGCGCAAGAGGCGGAGAAGATAGCCCGAAGTACCGCCAAGTTGGCGAGTGCGGGTCTGCAACCTAAGATTGTTGCCTCTGCCGGCTATGTCTATACCAACCCGAATGTGGAGAACGGTGTGCGAAGCGACTGGAAAGGGCACGGGTTCTTCTCCGCGGGCGTGGTGGTGAATGTGCCTATAGCACACGCGGACGATATTTTACGGTATAAAGCCGCCAAGCACGCTGCTAACGCCGTAGCACTCAAGACGGAAGAGACGCGCGAACTGCTGATCCTGCAGACCACGCAAGCCAACCAGCGCCTAATGGAATCGCATCAGAAGATAGCCGTGGCGCAACTGACCTGCCGTAACGCGGCGGAGGTGCTACGCATGGCGCAGGAATCGTTCGCATCGGGGATGATATCCAGCAGCGAACTGATGCAGGCGCAAACGGCTTGGATGTCTGCTGCAACAGATCTGGTGGACGCGCAGACGGAGGCGAAAATGAATGAGGCGAAACTGCTTCAATATATAGGACAAAATTAATTGACAGATATGAAAAAGGAAAAAGAAGGAAGTCTGCTGTCGGGCTTGGTGGCTCTGTTGGCAGTCGTGATTGTAGTGGCTCTGGTGGGTATATTCGCCCTCAAACCGGAAGAAACACTTATCCAAGGCGAGGCGGAAGCCTCCGAGTACCGTGTGTCCGGCAAAGTGCCGGGACGCATAGAGATGTACCTGTACGAAGAAGGCGATCAGGTACACAAAGGCGACACATTAGTAATCATCTATTCGCCGGAAGTGGAAGCGAAGAAAGCGCAGGCCTTGGCGGCTCGGGACATGGCGGATGCCGTCAACCAGAAAGCCAAGAACGGTGCCCAGCACGAGCAGATAACCGGTGCGTACGAACTTTACCAAAAAGCCAAGGCCGGTGAGGAAATCTATCGCAAGAGCTATGAACGCGTACAGCGGTTGTACGAAAAGGGCGTAGTGAGCGAGCAGAAACGCGATGAAGTGGAGGCTCAGTACAAGGCTGCTGCCGCTACTGTGAGGGCTGCCAAAAGCCAGTATGACATGGCTTTAGCAGGTGCCCGCAAAGAGGATAAAGCTGCTGCGGAAGCACAAGTGGCGAAAGTGGACGGTATTCTGCAAGAGATAGCCGCCGCGGAAGCCGAACGGTATTTGCTCTCGCCGTGTGACGGAGAGGTGAGCGAACTGTTCCCCAAAACGGGTGAACTGGTAGGCCAAGGCAGCCCTGTGATGTCCATCGTCGATCTGAATGATGTATGGTTCACATTCGCCGTGCGCGAGGATATGTTATCCGATTTTGCGATAGGCAGCATAGTGGATATTAAGATACCTGCGCTCGGTGATGCCCGGTACCCGGTTGTTGTGACGCATGTGAAGGCGATGGGCACGTATGCTACATGGCGTACTACGAAGCAGAACGGTGGATATGATGTCAGGACCTTTGATGTACATGCCCGTCCTCAGCAGACTATTCCTAATCTGCGACCGGGCATGACGGCGTTGGTCGTAAAAATGTGAAAACTCAAAATCAGGAACGTTGAAAGAGATTATTGTAAATATCTGGCATGTGATGCGTCGGGAGCTGAAACAGATGTTTGTCCGACCGCTGTATATGTTTGCCTCGGTGGGTGTGATGCTGCTCTCTACGTTTTTCTTTATCACGCTGATGCGGCAGGGAAATGCCGAAAAGATGCCTGTGGCAGTAGTGGACAAAGACCAGACGTCCATCTCACGCAGGCTGTGCCATGAGATGCAGGCCACCCCATCGGTGGATATATGCCTCATTACTTCCTCTTATCCTGAGGCGCGTGAGGCGATGCAGCAAGGACATATATACGGTATCTTCGTCATTCCCGAGAGTTTCTACGACGATTTGGCGTCGTTCAAGCGTCCCCAGTTGGATTTCTATGTGACTAACGCCTATACCGTGGGCGGCAATACCGCATACAAACAGATGCTAACGGTCGCAAACCTCGTGTCAGGCGCGTTCCAACGTGAAGTGCTGCGGAAGAAAGGAATGACGGACGACATGATCATGCGGCGCATCCAGCCATTAGTAATAGAGGGACACATGATTGCCAACCCGTGGAACAACTATTCCGTCTATTTAGTCAGCACTATTCTACCGGGGATATTAGGCTTGGTATGTATCATGCTCACCATCTTTACCATCGGCTATGAGTTGAAGATGAAGACCTCGCGCCAGTGGCTGCGTACCGCCGGTAGCAATTACATCGTAGCGATGATTGGCAAACTCATGCCTTATACAATCATGTATGTGGTACTCGGCTTCGGCTGCTACGCGATGATGTTCGGTTTTGCAGGCTTCCCTGTCTATGGAAGTCATGCACGGCTGTTGTTCGGGCTGCTGTTATATATCTTTGCCATGGAGGGGATGGGTATTTTCCTCATCGGCTGTCTTCCAACGCTGCGGGATGCCGTTTCTATCGGGGCATTGTATTCCATGCTGGGCTTCTCGCTTTCGGGGTTCACATATCCCGTGTCGAACATGCTGCCGCCTTTTCAGGCACTCAGTTGGTTGGAACCGTTGCGGCATTACTATCTGATTTATGTGAACGAGGCTCTAATGGCGGCTCCATGGACCAACAGTATGGTTCCGGCACTCTCCCTTTGCGCGTTCTTGTTATTAGCGTTAATCGTCTCGCCACGCTTGCATAAAGCACTGGTGTATCAAAACTATCCTTTGAAATGAAACATATATTCCGGCACCTTTGGTTGCAGACATTAGACACATGGAATGTCTTTACTACCGAACTGAAACGCATCTTCCGAGACCCGGGAGTGATGGTTATTTTCTTCCTCGCTACGCTGGCTTATCCGGTTATCTACAAGGCTATTTACTGGAACGAGCAGATTACCGACATTCCTGTGGCGGTAGTGGACATGAGCCATTCGCAAGAGAGCCGTGCGTTTATCCATAAATGGAATGCCGCTCCGGAGGTTAAGGTGGCATTTTCCTGTACTTCGATGGCAGAGGCGGAGCAGTTGCTGCGGGACCAGAAGATACACGGGATTCTTTACGTCCCGCATGATTTCGCTGCACAGTTGGCAGACCCATTCGGACAAGCGCATTTGTCGCTCTACTGCGACATGTCATCATTCCTGTATATGAAAGGCGTTTATCTGAGTTGCAACATGGTGATGCTGGAGTCGATGAATAGTATCGAGATTGACCGCTACGAACAGATGGGAATGGGTAAGGAATTGGCTTGGTCATTAGTACAGGATGCACCCTATACCGAGACGGCATTGTTCACCCCAACAGGAGGTTACGGCTCGTTTCTTATCCCTGCTGTGTTGGTAATGATTCTTCACCAGACGCTGCTGTTCGGAATCTGTATGTTGGGCGGAACGGCACGCGAGGAAAACAAAGAATTATACCGCCTTCCGGGAAGGGGTTATTCCGTTTTCCGGCTTGTCTTGGGACGCTCGGCTGCTTATTTTCTTATTTACTATGCGTTGGCGGCTATTCTGCTGATAGCCATGCCGCGGCTGTTTGATCTGCCGCATATCGGTCAGGCCGGCGACCTGCTGCGGTTCATTGTGCCTTTCCTCTTAGCCACCATCTTCTTTGCGATGAGTATGAGCGTCTTCATCCGCAACAGGGAAACCGGTATTGTGTTATTGATTTCCACTTCGCTTGTTTTTCTGTTTATGGCCGGTATCTCATGGCCGAAAGAACTGATACCGGACGCTTGGCGGTATCTGTCGTACATCATCCCATATACTGCCGGTGCGCATGGATTCATTCATATCAATTCGATGGGAGCGACGCTCTGGACCACACGTGCGGAATACATCACCCTATGGATTCTCAGCGGTGCATATTTCCTGATTACCTGTCTGCTGTTTTTCTTTATCGGCAGGTATAAAGAGCAGAAACAGCCCGACCCTCTTCCCGTACTCAACCATTAGGGGAATATAGAAAAGTAGAACCGGGCAGGACAATATATGCCGTCTGGCAGACGGCGCAACTGCCAAGAATATACGAGGGGACGCTGTCACACGTAAAAGAAGAAAGGGAAGGCAGAATAACGGACGGGCGGCATAATATGCCGAACAATGGACGCTGAATAGGGAGCCCGATTCAATCGGGCACAAAAGAAGAAAGGGGCAAGAAACGGGAGGCAGGCGATTCCGGAACGCTACGCTAAACCGGCAGCTGCGGAGGGCTGCGCTAAACCGGCAGCTGCGGGGCGCTACAGGATGCTGGTATCTCCAGCTGCCGCTTGGCGCTTTCGGCGAAAAGCAGGGCAGACCCCTTATCTGTCATCGGTTTGTTCATATTCTGTCTTCTCCTCCGAAAAAGTTTTTTTTGCATTTTTACCAACAAAGAGGGCAAAAGGGCAGTAATTTTGCAGCGCAACAGAGAAATCCCTTTGGCGCCTCAAGAGCCGGCTGTGAGGGAGGCGGTGCATGAATGACGCAGGTGGATACGGGCATTTGCGGGAATAGCGCAGATGGATACGGGCATTTGCGGGAATAGCGCAGATGGATCACGGGCATTTGCGGGAATGGAAATAGAGTTGTATCTTTGCGGACAGGTTTTGGGGGAATTGGGGAATTCTTATCCTCGCTTTGCTCGGAAC
>JAFUUZ010000023.1 GCA_017471285.1 Paludibacteraceae bacterium
AAAAAGATGATTGACGCGGTAGTAAATGATGTGCGCTATGATCCAAAGGTCGGTTACGCCCAGCAGCACAAACACCGGCCATCGTTTGTCCGTCCACATCACGGTCAGCGCCAGAATGACCGCCGCCGCCCATTTGAAATAATCCAGCGCCGGAGAAACGAACATATCCAGCGCCACGATGCGGTCAAACAAAAACGCCTTGGCTGCCAGCAACACGACAACCAACGCAAATCGCGCCCATGCTCCTATATTTTGGCGATTAAAATTCATAGTTTACTCTTTTTCATCTGCAAAATTACACAAAATAATTGAATTACACAAAAAAAATTGCACATATGCAAAAAAAGCAGTATCTTTGCACACTTAAATGTTCTTATGAAAGGAGCCCGACTATGCCGAAAGTAAGTGTCATAATGCCTAATTACAACCATGCGCGGTATCTGAAGGAGCGTATGGAGAGTATTCTCGCGCAGGACTACGGGGATTTTGAGGTGATCCTGCTGGACGACGCATCGACGGACGAGAGCGTAGCGGTATTGCGGATCTACGAGAGCGATCCGCGTGTCAAAACGCTTATCGTCAACGGGAGCAACTCCGGCAACACGTTCTTGCAATGGCAGCGCGGTCTCAGTCTGGCTACGGGCGAGTATGTCTGGATAGCCGAGAGCGACGACGTGGCAGAACCGACTCTGTTAAGCCGTCTGATAGCCGCCATAGAGAAAGAGAACGCCGTGCTGGCTTTTTGCCACAGCCGGTGGATCGACAGCGAAGGCAAACCGATCTCCCGCAGGCGCGACCCGATATGGAAACGTTCTTGGGTGATGGACGGAGAGACCTTTATACGGCGGTACATGTTGGGATATAGCCATATATGCAATGCTTCCGCGGTGGTCTTCCGGCGAGAGGCGGCAGAGAAAGTGGATCTGTCCGAAGTGGCGCAGTTCACCGCCTCCGGCGACCGCCTTTTCTGGATTCGTATGGCTTTACAGGGACGCGTGGCATACCTCCCGCAGACGCTCAATAACTTCCGCCAGCACACGCATAAAGTGTCCGGCGGAGCGGAATACCAAGGGCTGAATATTGTGCAGGATCATGAGATTTACCGTCTGGTAGCTCCGCAACTGTCCCTGACTGCTCATGAGCGGAATATCATCTGCGGCTATCATTGGAAAGCCATGCACCGGCCTACCGTCTCGCCCGAAGGGCAGTTGAGTGCCCTCGCGGCTTGGCATGAAGAACCCGAATTCGGACGGATGGCATTCCTGTTTTACCTGCTCCATAGAGCCAAAGAGAAATGCTGACCTACCTGCTCAATATTGCTTTTGCCATCGTGGCTACGGTGCTATATATCCAAGCGCCGTGGACGTATAGTTACGACTATTGCGTGACGCTGATGGCGTGTTTTATTGCGCAGAACGTGCTTTTCTTTGCTACCAACAAACGCAAGAACTGGCTGGGTTTTGAGTTCTTCTTTGCCCTCTCGTTCTTCCTTGTCAATTTCGTCTATCCGGTCTTCTATGCGCCGACAGAGCGCATCTATTGGTCCTTCTTCTCTTTCTCGTTTAATGATAATTACGTCACGCGGGCTACCGCCTTGGCTTATTTCGGCTACGCATGGTACATGCTTGGCGCTACACGGCTGTTGCAACTGAACCGCGAAGAACCGGACAAGCCTACTTTCACCATCTCTATGCGCCAGTATCTTTGGTTCTTCGGTATCACCATGGTTGCATGGGCGCTCTTTGTCGTTACCGGCGGACTGGCTGCGCTACAGAGTGTCTATGCCGACGGAGCCAACCTCCGGGACGTAGGTATCTACAGCTATTTCAACAATATCTTCACCGTCGGTTGTTATCTGATGGCGATATTCCTTTTCCGCCTGCCGAAACAGAAATGGTGGTTCTACCTGTTGGTCATTGGCACCTTCATGCTTATTCTGCTCTCTACCGGCAGCCGTCAGCTGGCAGTCAGTCTGGCGTTGATCCTTATTGTGGGATTCAGCATGTATGTCTATCGTTTCCGTTGGTGGCAGGTACTGACGCTGGTAGCAGGCGGTTCCATCGCCCTCTTCCTCGTCATGATCCTTCGCAAGGAGGGACTGGACCCCGGAGCATGGCAGGCTAAGTTAGCCCATCTCAAGTTAGAGGAGTTCTGGGATATATACGAAGACCTGATCGTCAATGACGTCAATCTCTTCCGCCTTTTCGGTTGGGCGCAGGAGAATGACCTTACCTGGTTCCAGGGCATGACGCTTGACATCGCTTCGCCTATACCGGGATTAGGAGGCTATATCATTGCCCATTCGGACGTGCCGCCTCAGATGCTGCACGGCGGTGATCTGCCTTCGTACCTCTTCCTCGGACCGGACGCGGAGTGGGGAACGGGAACCAATATGGTCGGCGAAGCATACCGCTCGTTCGGGGCGGTAGGTACCGCGATAGCTATGTTTCTGATCGGACTGTGGGTGAAGGAGAGTTTCTACCGCGCGAAGGACAGCGTCTATTGGTATCTGATGTCTTTCCTGTTGGTCGGGCATGCACTCATCTATCCGCGTGCTCCGCTGCTCTTCGATCCGCGGTTGGTGACCTGGAGCCTGTTGCTGCTGGCGATTGTCATGGCCATAACCACCCACCAGAACGAGATAGTGAACGCCCTTAACCGCCTGGGCAAAAAGAAGGAGATGCAGCCATGAGAATCCTTTATTGTATCCCGCATCTGTATAACTCCGGCGGAATGGAGCGGGTGCTGACCCAGAAAGTGAACTGGCTGGCAGCACGCACGGAGCATGAGATCTCGATCCTGACGACGGAGCCGGCGCCGGCAGGCTCTCCGAAATGCTATTTCCCCCTCTCCGAAAAGGTGCAGGTGGTGGAACTGAATATCGATTTCAACGCAGACTACACCAAGCCGTTACTGCCTAAATACTACGCCCACATGCGCCGCATGCGCATGTACAAGCGTGCGCTAACCGAATATATAGTGCAGCACGGGATAGACCTCTGTATCTCGCTGGGAGGCAAAGAGATAGCGTTCCTGCGTCACCTGCCATGCCGTACGATCGCCGAGATGCACTTCGCCATGAACCAGCGGCGGCAGCTGATAGAGGCGAACCATAAAAGTCTCTTCTGGTCGCTCGTCGGAGAGGTGCGCACAAAGCAATTGGTGCAAGCCGTCAAACCCTTGGAGCGGCTGGTGGTGTTGACCGACGCAGACAAAGCAGCCTGGGAGAAAGCCGGTTGCACGAACGTGACGGTCATCCCGAATCCATGTGCGATAAATAATTCTCAATTCTCCATTCTCAATTCTCAATTCCCTAAAACGGTGATGGCGGTAGGACGGTTGCATGAGCAGAAAGGCTTTGACCTTCTTTTGCAGGCATGGCAACCCATAGAGAAACACTATCCCGAATGGCAGTTGCGCATTGTGGGCGAGGGTCCGCAACGGGCGGCTCTGGAGCGGCAGATACGCGAGCAAGGTTTGGAGCACGTAGTGCTCGCCGGACGGACAGCAGACGTAGCAAAAGAGTATGCAGCTGCTTCGCTCTTTGTGCTCTCCTCGCGCTACGAAGGATTGCCCTTGGCATTGATAGAGGCGATGTGGTGTGGAACTCCCTGTGTGGCTTTCGACTGTCCGCAAGGACCGGTGGAACTCTTGGCTGACGGCAGAGGATGGCTGGTAGAGAACGGCAATGTGGAAAAATTGACACAGCAGATAGTTTATGCTATATCGCACCCCGACGAGGCGAAAGCCCGTGCCAAGAAAGCACAGGCTTTCGCGCAGGCGACTTACAGCGAGGCGGCAATCATGCCCCGGTGGATCCGTATAATAGAGCAACATGAATAAACGGATAATATATATCAACGAATCGCTCAATACCGGCTCAACAGGTCACATAGTGGAGGAAATAGCTTCTTCTGCGATGAAGAATGGCTATGAGTGTATGGTGGCGCACGGAGCGCGGTATGTGCATGCTTCGCAAGTCCCTCATTATGCATTTTCGTCCAAGATAGAAGAATATACCCACGGCGTTTATTCCTTGTTCTGCAATGCCCATGGTCTGGGTTCAGAATCTGCCACAAAGCGGCTCATCCGGTTTATTCAGGAGTGGCAACCGTCCCTGATTCACCTGCATAATATCCACGGCTATTACCTGAACTATCCGCTTTTGTTTGAATACCTGAAAAAGGCAAACATCCCGGTTGTATGGACATTGCACGACTGTTGGGCAATAACAGGACGGTGTGCCTATTTTACCCTCAGCGGTTGCCATCAGTGGCAAACCCAATGCAGGGACTGCCCCGCTTATTCGGACTATCCGCGCAGTTTGTACAGAGGAAACACCCAAAGGAACTTTATATTAAAAGAGCAGGCATTTACCGGGCTGGAGCATTTGAGTATAACCACTGTCTCGAACTGGTTGAACGAGCTTGTGCAGCAATCGTTTTTGCATGGCTATCCTTGCCGTACTATTTACAACGGAATAGACACAGAGACCTTCCAACCCACCGCGTCCGAATTGCGCAAGCAATGGAATGCAGAGGGCAAAGTGGTCATTTTAGGCGTTGCTTCCCAATGGACGGAGACGAAAGGCTGGAAGGACTGGATCCGGTTGGCGCAGCGGCTCGATAAAAACCGCTACACGGTCGTTATGGTGGGCGTCAGCCGCAGGCAGCAACAGGAACTGCCGGATCACTGCGTTATGATCTCCAAAACGGACAATAGGACCCAATTAGCCCAAGTCTATTCCGCTGCGGATATATATGTTAATCTGGCGCACCAGGAGGCTTTCGGACTGACGCTGTTGGAGGCTATGGCGTGCGGTACACCCTGTATATCCTACAACACTACTGCCATACCGGAAACGACCACTTCAGAGACCGCTGTTGTCCTGCCGGATAGGGATATAGACGCTGTGCGGCGCGAAATAGCCAAAGCGGGACGCGAATGGAAGCAGCAATGCTCCGGCGAGTGTAGAAAACACGTGCTGACCAAATTTAGCAATGACGATAAAATACAAGAATATATTCGCCTGTATGGTGAATTAACTGCGATGCAATTATGAAAATCTCTATTATAACCATCACATATAACTCTGCGGCGACGCTTCCGCGGGCGTTGGAGAGCGTGCGGAGCCAGACGTACGGAGACATCGAGCATATCATCGTAGATGGCGCTTCTACCGACGGCACGGTGGATTTGATCAAAACCTATGCTGATCCTCCCTCCCTCTCTCCCTCCCTTGAGCGGGTGAAGAGCTCTGCTCGATCGGACTGCCGGTGGCCGTCCGTAGAACTCCCCAGGGTGGGGTTTTCCGTTCATTGGATCTCAGAGCCGGACGGGGGGATATACAATGCGCTCAACAAGGGTATCGCGATGGCGACGGGGGATGTAATAGGATTTCTGCACTCCGACGATGTGCTGTATTCGCCCGAGTCCATCGCGCAGATAGCCGCGGCTTTCGAGTCTTCCGGAGCCGATGTGGTATATGGCGATTTAGAATACCGCCACGGCGATAAAGTTGTGCGCCGGTGGCGGAGCAATGCCTTCCGCAGCGGCGATCTGAAGTACGGCTGGATGCCTCCGCACCCCACCGTGTATGTGCGCCGCGAGGTGTACCGGCAGGTAGGTCCGTACGACGAATGGTTCCGTATATCCGCGGACTATGATATGATGCTGCGGATCTTTACTGCCGGGTACAAGACCCGTTATGTCCCGCAAGTACTGGTAGCCATGGAGACAGGCGGTGCCAGCAACCGCGATGCCAAAGCGCGGTTGAGCAAGACCCAGGAGGACTATTTCGTACTGAAGAAGAATCATGTAGGAGCCGGTCTCCTCACCGTTGCCTGCAAGCAGCTCCGCAAAATCCGCCAGTTCCTGAGAAAATCATAATTCTCAATTCTCAAAATTTGACTTGTCAAATAATCGTGCCCTTCGGGCTAAGAACTCTCAATTCTCAATTCTCAATTCTCAATTATGCTCAATATTTCTATTGTCTTATATCGTCCGGCATGGGAACAGGAGGTGCTGCCTCTTGTGCAGGAACTGCTGCGGGTGAAGAACCTGCGGAAGATCTATCTGCTGGACAATACCGAACCTTCTTACAGTCCGAAGGACGGTCTTACAGCGCAAGCGGTCTTACAGCAACGCGGTCTTACAGCGCAAGCGGTCTCACGTAAACTGCGCTATATGGCTATGCCGGAGAACATGGGATATGGCAGAGCGCATAATATCGCCTTGCGGGAGAGTGCGTACTATCGGACGGACTTGCATCTGGTGATGAACAGCGACATCCGCGTCAAGGCGGAGGATATTGACGCCATGCACGACTGGATGCTGATGCACCCGGAGGTGGGTCAACTGATGCCGAAGGTGCTCAATCCCGACGGGTCGCAACAATACTTGGCGAAAAGGCTTCCTGCTCCGATAGATGTGTTCGGTCGCCGTTTTCTGCCGGCATGGATGATAGCCCGTCGCAACAGACGGTATGAACTGCGGGATATGGATCTGGAGAAACCGGTTAATGCACCGTACCTGAGCGGCTGTTTCATGCTGCTGCGTACCAAGGCGGCGGTAGAAGCAGGGCTCTTTGACGAACGGTATTTCATGTACCCGGAGGACATGGACCTCACGCGCACCATCCACCGCAATTATCTGACGCTTTATTACCCCGCGTGGACGATCGTCCATGCGCACGCGCGCTCTTCCTATAAAAACAAACACATGCTCCGCGTTCATATCCGGAACATGTGTCTGTATTTCAACAAATGGGGTTGGCTCTTCGATAGAGAGCGGAAGCTCTTTAATAGATTATAGACCGTTCGCTTTGCTCACTGACAGACCGATTTACCATCCGCATGGTGTAATTCGGTCCGTATTCTGTCAGCGCAGCGGTCCGTATTCTGTCAGCGAAGCGGTCTCAAATCCCCATTAGCCTATAGGCTAAGTACCCTGCATAGACGATCAGCAGCAAGGCTCCCGCCCATCGCGGGAGTTTGTTGTCTTTGTCGATCTTGAGGGCCAGCCACACGATGAAACTTCCCAAAGCCGCCATCAGGGCATCCAGTTCGATACCTTTATATGCAGGGAGCGGACGGATCACAGCACTGGTGCCGAGCACGAAGAAGACATTGAAGATGTTGCTGCCGATGACGTTGCCCATGGCTATGTCGCTGTTCTTCTTGAATGCCGCCATGACGGATGTAGCCAGCTCCGGCAGGGACGTACCGAGTGCCACGATCGTCAGACCGATGATAGCTTCGCTTACGCCCATCCGTGTGGCGATATCTACTGCGCTGTCCACAATCAGTTCGCCGCCAAGCACCAGGCCTGCCAGGCCGCACAGAATGAGCAGAACCGCTTTGACAGCAGACATCTCTTTGGTTCTCTGTACCTTGTCGCTTTGTACTTCCTTCGGGTGCTCCTGCGCACGGGCGTTGCGGAACGTGATAAAGAGGAACAGACAGAAAAGGAGCAGGAGCAGTCCTCCTTCCATCCTGCCGATACCGGGTGCTGTCTCCTGCGGCAGAAACGGCAGGATCATGAGCAGTACGATGGCTCCTGCTGCGGCAGAAAGCGGTATGTCAAAATTGCGCGTGCTGCGGTGCGTAGCAATAGGATAGACCAATGCGGTCAGACCCAGGATCACAAAGGTGTTGATGATATTCGATCCTAATATATTGGTGATTGCCAGTTCGGTTGTGCCGTGTCCTACGGACACCATGTTCACTACGAACTCCGGCATCGAAGTGCCGAACGCCACTACGGTCAGACCGATCACCAGATCGCTGATACCGAACCGTTTGGCAATAGCCGAAGCACCGTCCACCAGCCAGTCAGCGCCTTTCACCAAAACGATGAAACCGACGATAATAAAGATTATCGCCACCCACCAGCCGTAAGATAATAATGATTCAATCATAATTTTTAGAGTACAGACCACTCACTCCGTTCATTGACAGAGTACAGATCGTTCGCTTTGCTCACTGACAGACCGATTTACCATCCGCATGGTGTAATTCGGTCCGTATTCTGTCAGCGCAGCGGTCCGTATTCTGTCAGCGCAGCGGTCTATTTACACATTAAACAAAAAATGCATAATGTCTCCGTCCTGGACGAGGTAGTCTTTTCCTTCGATGCCCAGTTTGCCTGCCGCGCGGCATTGGGCTTCTCCTCCGAGAGCGACAAAATCATCGTATTTGATAACCTCCGCGCGAATGAATCCGCGTTCGAAGTCCGTATGGATGACGCCTGCGCACTGCGGCGCTTTCATACCCTCGCGGAACGTCCATGCGCGCACTTCGTCCGATCCGGCAGTGAGGAACGTACGGAGCTTCAGCAGCGCGTAAGCGGCTTTGATAAGCCGGTTCACGCCGCTCTCCTGCAGTCCGATCTCTTCGAGGAACATCTGCCGCTCCTCGTAACTCTCCAGCTCGGCTATCTCGCTTTCTATCTTCGCAGCCAGGACAAGCACCTGCGCGTCTTCGTCTTTGACCGCTTCGCGCACCTGCTCTACATACTCGTTGCCGGTCACTGCCGACCCCTCATCCACGTTGCAGACATACATCACCGGTTTGTTGGTGAGGAGGAAGAGGTCTTTGGCTGCCGCCTCCTGCTCTTTGTTCTCCAACTCCACGGTGCGGGCGTTCTTGCCCTGAGAGAGCGCCTCACGGTATTTGACGAGCACTTCCAGTTGCAGCTTGGCGAACTTGTCTCCGCCGGCTTTGGCTGCTTTCTCGCATTTCTGGATGCGGCTCTCCACGGTCTCCAGGTCTTTGAGCTGCAGCTCGGCGTCAATGATCTCTTTGTCCCGCACGGGATCCACGCTGCCGTCCACATGCACCACGTTCTCGTCGTCGAAGCAGCGCAGCACATGGATGATAGCGTCCGTCTCGCGGATGTTAGCGAGGAACTTGTTTCCCAGTCCTTCGCCCTTGCTGGCACCCTTGACCAGACCGGCTATATCGACGATCTCCACGGTGGTAGGAATCACGCCGCGCTCGGGGTGACATATCTCTCCGAGTTTGATAAGCCTCTCGTCCGGCACGGTGATCACGCCTACATTCGGCTCGATCGTGCAGAACGGGAAATTGGCGCTCTGCGCCTTCGCGTTGCTAAGACAGTTAAACAGGGTACTCTTGCCCACATTAGGCAGACCCACTATTCCACATTGTAAACTCATAGATTTATTTTACAATTTTATTATTTACCATTTGTTCATTTGGGGTGCAAAGGTACAACAAAAATTGCACATACGCAAGCGTTCGGGCATTTTTTGCCAAATAAAATGTATTTTATCTGTTGTGTGGGGCTATGAGACGTTTATGCTTGCATAGAAACGTCTTACAGGCTCATACAACAGGAAAGCCTTCAGGCTTGGCAAAAAATGTCCGCGGTGGTATATGTACCGCAGGACGCGACCGTACTTTCGAAGGGTCCCGCCCCGTAGGGGAAGGGGAGGAGGTCGAAGATACAACTTTTTTTGCATATATGCAAATATGCACGCGTTTTTTCTTGTTTTTATAGTACCAAACTTCACAAAATCGGTTCTTTTTACAACCCCCAAACCGGTTCCTTCTACAAGCCCCAACCTGTTCCTTTTACAAGCTCAAACCGGTTCCTTTTGTCTACTTTTTTATATTTTCCGCACCCCGGAATTTGCAAATATCAAAAATTTGTTGTATCTTTGCACTGAATTTGGAAGGTCTTGCCTTTGCCTCTCGCCTCTCCCAAAAGGACCCGGAACGGGGCAAAATAAACTCCGCGTAAGACATGTCCTAGACTTTGCTGACTCAAATAACGTACCAACACATTAACAATCAATAACATACGCACCATGCCGAGACACTTGAAAACGCACGTCCTAAGCCGTTTGAATAGCGCAATTTCGTATTTTTTGCCGCCTTCAGACGTTTCCGCTCTTCATACACGGGGAGTGCGCTATTTTGTGCCGGTGGAGGGCATCGATGCTTTCTGGGGAGCGATGAACACGGTCAAAGAAGGCCGCCGTTACTGCAAACATATCATCGTCCGCCACGCTCCGGAGCACCACGGACTGCTCCAGCTCTACACCTACCATTTCCCGAAACACTGGTCGGCGGCTTGTGTGGCGAACCGCGAACTCATCAAAGAGGCGCAGCGTCAGGCGCATGCACTCGAACACGACCATTCCATAGAAGC
>JAFUUZ010000024.1 GCA_017471285.1 Paludibacteraceae bacterium
CGAGCGAAAGCAAGAAATAAAAATCTTACAATGAGCGTAGCGAATGATCTTACAGTGAACGAAGAGAACGTTCCAACAACGATAGTGGTCATACAGCGAAGCGGTCACAACTTAGTTGTATTATATGATTGAAGTAAAAGATGTAGTCAAGAGTTTTGACGGGAATGTGGTGCTGAACCATGTGAGTACCGAGATGCGGGACGGGGAAGTAAACATGATTATCGGTCAGTCCGGTTCCGGCAAGACCGTGCTGATGAAAAGCATGATCGGTCTGCATGCCGTGGACAGCGGACAGATACTGTATGACGGCCGGGACCTGGCGGAGATGCGGAGCAAAGATATCCGGATGCTTCACCGTGAGGTAGGAATGCTGTTCCAAGGCAGCGCGCTGTTCGACAGCATGAGCGTGATAGAGAATGTGCTGTTTCCGATGGAGATGTTCTCGCATAAGAGCCGCGAAGAGATGCGCGAGAGAGCGGAGTTCTGCCTCAAACGCGTAGAGATGCCGGAACGCGTGTGGAACCTGATGCCGAGCGAGATATCCGGAGGACAGCAGAAACGTGTGGCTATTGCACGCGCTATCGTGCTGGAGCCGAAATACCTCTTCTGCGACGAACCGAACTCGGGTCTGGACCCGAAGACAAGCCTCGTGATCGATGCGTTGATTCAGGACATCACCAAGGAATATAACATCTGCACGATCGTGAACAGCCATGATATGAACTCCATTATGGAGATAGGCGACAATATCGTGTTCCTCAAAGGCGGCAAGAAAGAATGGCAAGGCAGCCGCCACGAGATCATGAACAGCGAGAACGAAGCACTCAACGACTTCGTATTCGCCAGCGAGCTGTTTAAGCGAGTAAGGACCGCTTCGCTGAAAGAATAAAGACCGCTTACGCTGAAAGACAAAAGACAAATAGAAAATTTAAAATATATGAAGAAGATTTTATTAATAGGGGCCCTAATGGCAATCCTCGTTTCAGGGGTGACGGCCCAGCAGCCGGCTAAAGTACCGGCTTACCGCGGCATGATCGAGCGCGTGCAGCCGAACGGGTACACGCTGCGTACTTTCCTGCGCGGAGACGAACACAAACACTGGATGATGACCGAAGATGGATGGTTGATCCGTGAGAACAAAAAAGGATGGCTGAAATACGCCAAGGTGAACCGCAAAGGCGAGATTGTAACCAGCTGCCGCAAAGCCAAAAACGTAGAGGACCGGAGCAAATGCCAGAAGAAATGGCTGGAGAAGCACGGGGTGAAGAGGAATTGAGAATTGATAATTGAGAATTGATAATTGGTATGAAGAAATTTTTGAGCATAGTGATGCTATGCGCTGTCGCAGTGAGTGCGGCAGCTGTGCCGGCACGCCGTGAGGGTATGATCCGGACAGATGCGAACGGAACAGAAAAAATGGTGTTCCTTAACGGAGACGAGCATTTTCATTTTATCACGGATGCAGAAGGCCGCTGGCTCGACGAAGAGACATTGCTGCCGATAGCAGAAGAAGAGAAAACTGCGCGTATGGCGAAAGGACAACAGCGCGCCAAAGCCCGCCGTGCAAGGCAGGAAACGGGAGTGGACCGCCTGCTGGCACCGAGAGGGGCCGTTATTCTGGTCAGTTTCAAGGACCTGGCTTTTAGCCAGTCCAATGAGGCTATGACCCAATGGGCGATGGGAGAGAAATACACTTATAATGGCGCCACGGGTTCTATTCACCAGTATTTCTACGACCAGAGTTGGGGAGAGTACGACATGGATATTGATGTGATCGGTCCTGTGACGGTTAGCAGGAACTACTCCTATTACGGTAGCAACGACTGGGGAGGGAATGACAAACATCCGGACGAACTGGTCAAAGAGGCGTGCCAGTTAGCCGCAAAACAAGGAGCCGATTTCAGCCAGTACGACAGCAATGATGACGGATACGTGGACTGGGTGGTTATTATCTATGCGGGTAAAGGCGAAGCGGACGGAGGAGCAAGCAACACGATATGGCCACACCAATACGATCTTAGCTATACCGGTATGTCCTTCAAGTTGCATGGCAAGACGATAGATCACTACTGCTGTCTGAACGAGATTGACGGGCAAACAGATGAACGGTGCGGTATCGGTACTTTCTGCCATGAGTTCAGCCATGTGATGGGGTTGCCGGATTTCTATGCCACCGTAGAAGGCGCCACTCACCGCACGATGGTAGATTGGGACATCATGGACTACGGACCTTATAACAACGGTGGTAACACGCCTCCCAACTATTCCGCCTACGAGCGGTGGTTCATGGGATGGATCACTCCGCGTGTGCTGACAGAGCCGGAGAACACCTTGTTAGGGCCGCTTCAGAAGACCAAACAATCCTTGCTGATGTGCAGCGGAAACGCACATAATTTAGACGGCCTGAACCCATTGCCAAGAACATTCTATTTACTGGAAACCCGCGCACAGGAAGGATGGGACAAGTACCTCGCCGGCAAAGGGCTGATGATCACCAAGATCCAATATGATCCCGATAAATGGTATAGCAACACTGTCAATAACACGTCCAGCAAATTAGGCGTGGACCTGATAGAAGCCAAAAGGAACACGTCGACTTACTACAGCCGAGCCACCGATCTTTTCCCTGCCGGAGCGAAGTCATATACCGGTTTTGCAGATCATGAGATCACGGACATCGAACTTTATGCGGATGGCTACATCGGATTCAAATACAACGGCGGATGGCCGGAAGGGATAGAAGATGTACAAGGGAACGATGTACAATGTACAAAGGTATTGCGTGGCGGCAAGGTAGTTATTATCCGCGAGGGAAAGGAATACGATATTTTAGGTAATCGCTTATGAAAATAATCAGTTATAATCTCAACGGCATCCGCTCGGCGATCGGGAAAGGGTTGCTGGAATGGCTGCGTGAAGAGAATCCGGATGTGTTCTGCATCCAGGAGAGCAAGGCGCAGCCCGAACAGATAGACGTCATGGCGTTTCAGGAACTGGGATACCATAGTTACATCCATTCGGCGGAGAAGAAAGGCTATTCGGGCGTGTGTATCTTCTCCAAACAGGAACCGGACCGCGTAGTCGTAGGTATGGGCATTCCCAAATACGACCGCGAAGGGCGCGTGCTGAGAGCCGATTTCGGCGATATAACCGTAGTGGACGCATATATCCCGAGCGGAACGACGGGAGACGTACGACAGGATTTCAAAATGGAGTTTCTGGAGGATTTTCTGCCGTGGGTGACAGAGTTGCGCAAAGAGCGTCCAAACCTGGTGATCTGCGGAGATTATAACATATGCCACAAGCCCATCGACATCAACCATCCGGAGCGGCAGATCGGCGTGTCCGGTTTCCTGCCCGAAGAGCGCGAATGGATGGACCGGTGGGAAGCAAGCGGCTTGGTAGATTCTTTCCGTGTGTTCGACCAGAGTCCGGAGCGATACAGCTGGTGGAGCTGGCGTGCAGGAGCCAGAGCACGCAACGTAGGATGGCGGATTGACTACCATTGGGTGACCGAGAGTTTGCGTCCGAGACTCAAAGATGCCAAGATACTGACGGAGGCGGTACACTCCGACCACTGCCCGGTGATGGTTGAGATAGACTAATTTAAAAATCACGGGATAATATACATAGTATATTATAGGTATAGGTGGGATACGTGATTACCCGCTAACGATCAGGTAACTAACATTATGGACAAGCTAAGGACAGAGCATTTAGTAAAGAAATACGGCAAACGGACCGTGGTGGACGATGTGTCGATTGAGTTGACGCAAGGTGAGATTGTGGGTTTGCTGGGCCCGAACGGTGCCGGCAAGACGACCACTTTCTATATGACAACCGGTCTGGTCTCGGCCAACAACGGTCGTATCTTTCTCAACGACCAGGACATCACCTCTTTTCCTATGTACCGTCGCGCGAAGATGGGTATCGGCTATCTGCCGCAGGAAGCAAGCGTGTTCCGCAAGATGACGGTAGAAGACAATATCCGCTCCGTGCTCGAACTGACCGATTTCACGCCGGAGTACCAGGCTCAGAAGCTGGAGCAACTGATTAAGGAGTTCAACCTCGAGCACGTGCGTACAAACCTTGGCGACCGCCTCAGCGGCGGAGAAAGGCGTCGTACGGAGATAGCGCGGTGCCTGGCGATAGAACCCAAGTTCGTGATGCTGGACGAACCTTTTGCAGGTGTCGATCCTATTGCTGTACAAGAGATACAGGATGTCGTATGGCGGCTGAAAGACAAGAATATAGGTATTCTGATAACCGACCACAACGTAGATGAAACGCTGATGATCACGGACCGCGCATACCTGCTGTTTGAAGGCAAGATCCTCTTCCACGGTACGCCGGAAGAGTTAGCCTCCAACCCCGTTGTGCGGCAGAACTACCTCGGTCGCGATTTTGAACTCAAACGCAAAACGAGAGTTTAGGAACAAGAGAAGAGAGGTAAGGTGAGAAGCAAGAATTACATCATCTTGATACTTGCAGCAGTGCTATGCATTGCCTGTGCGGGCGAACCGGATCTCGGTATCGCTTTGCACGAATGCGCGCCGATGCCTTCTCCCCGTGCTTCCGCCACTGCGTTTGTGATAGGAGAGAAAGCCTATCTATTCGCCGGAAGAGACAGCACCGGAAATTCGCATAACGACCTGTGGCGTTATTCTCCTGAAACAGATAGCTGGGAAGACATGGGTCCCACTCCTCTCACTCCGCGCGTGAATGCCACCGCCTGCGTGAGCGACGGGAAAGTGTATATCGGGTTAGGATTTCTAGGCCGATATAGCAATGACAGCTCCTACCTGCAAGACTGGTGGGAATATACGCCCGCTACGGACTCATGGAAACGATTAGCCGACTATCCGAACAGCTATACCGACTGCGCCACTGCGTTTACCGGCGACGGGGAGTTATATGTAGGCTATGGTTTTTGCTGGAACTACCGACGCGATTTTTTCCGATATGACATAGCTTCCGACCGTTGGGACAGTATTGATGTGAACGTCTCTTTCCACGGCTACCCCACCCGTTCTTTCGGAGGGACAGGATGCACCTGCCAAAGCCGGCATTTCATGGGAACAGGTTTCTATAAGGGGAGCCTGAACTGGTGGGCGGAACTGGTGGACGGCACGCACTGGGAGAAACGGGCTGCTGTGCCCGGCAAGACGCGTACCCTTGCCGCCTCTACCGCTACGGACCAATATATCTACCTCTCAGGCGGCATACATTACGGCGGAGTGAATACCACCGGCCAAGTGCTGCAGGACATCCACCGCTACGATCCGCTGAACGACTCCTGGAGCCATGTTGCCGTACTGCCGGAAGGATTGATGAACCATCTCTCTTTTGCGATAGGCAAAAGGGTGTATATCGGTCTTGGCGAGGACAAGGAATGGAAAGTAAAAAACAAACTGTATTACTTTGAGGAATAGACTGCTCGTCATATTATTGCTGCTTTGCACAGGTATGTCCGCCCGGCAGTTGAGCTGGCGTTTCTGGCCCACCGGGATCACAGACAGCGTTCCGGCAGGCGGGGACACTCTGCGCTGGAAAGCCGGAGTAAGCGGCATTGCCTCCAGCGGCAAATACGCACCGTTCTGGCTGCAAAGCAACACGCACGGCGATATCAGTTCCTCGCCTTTCTCCGGCAACTTGACTGCCGGCATTTACAAGGAAGCCGTTCACCCCGAACGATGGTGGGATTATGATTTTGCGGTACAGATGACCGGCCGTGTCCAGTCGCCTATACAGGGTAGCGCTTTTGCGCAGCAACGTACGTACGGGACGGGCTATTTCAACCTTCTATACGCACATGTCCGCCTCTATATCTTTGATATCACAGCCGGTATCAAGCCTCTTGTCTATGAGACCCAAGACACCGCTTTGAGTATGGGAAGCATGGTTTTCTCCGGCAACAGCCAACCGCTTCCGCGTATCACGGTTGGGATAGACCGGTATGTGCCTTTCCCCGGATGCTATGGGTATTTTGAGATCAAAGGAGGTCTGACCCACATATGGCAGGCGGACAACATATACATGCGAGGCAGTTATATCCATCATAAGTTCGCAGCTCTCCGCTTTGGCGGACGGCTTCCGGTGAACGTCAGTTATGAGTTCCACCATGCCGCACAATGGGGAGGTATCAGCCCTGTCTGGGGGGATATAGGTAGCGGATGGTCTGATTTCCTGCACGTCCTTACCGCACGGGCGGGAGGAGTGATGAATAATGACCTGCGGAATGCACAGGGAAACCACGTAGGAAGCCAGCAGCTGATGGTCACCGGCAAAGGTACAGGATGGGAGATCAGTGCCTACTGGCAGAATTTCTTCGAAGATAATTTTGCTTTTATCGGCATGGGTCAGAACCTGTCCGACGGTCTATGGGGTATCAGTCTCAAACAGACCCGATGGCCGTTTATCCAAGGTGTGACATATGAGTTTCTCAACACTACCGACCAGTCCGGACCGTGGCACGACCGCGACGGACTTTGCTACGCCGGTAATGACCAGTATTATCAGAACAGCGTGTTCCAAAACGGATGGAATTATTTCTATCGCTCTATAGGTACACCTTTTATCACTTCGCCGCTATACAACGAGGATGGTTCCATTCATACCCTCAACAGCCGCGTGAGAGTGCATCATCTAGGAATAAGAGGCGATATATACGGCTTTATGTACCGTCTCAAGGCTTCCTATGCCCGCAATTACGGCAATGACAACACCTCCCGCGAGATCCTGAGCACCAACACTGCTCTGCTGCTGGATATTCACAAGCATGTAGAGAAAGCCTGGGGGCTCGATTTCGGCGTACGCCTGGCGGCTGATCTGGGTTCGCAGTGGGGAAACCAGTTCGGAGCACAGATAACAATTACTAAACGAGGAATAATCACCCGATGGTAAATGACTCCATGATACATATCATCATGCCCGTCAAGGACTCCATCGAGACGGCAGAGAAAGCAATCCGCGCTATCCTACAGAGCGGTTATACGCTGACCGTTTATGATGACTATTCGTCTAAGGAGACAGCATCGAGACTCAAAGAGCTGAGCGACGAGACGGGCATCGAGATTGTATCTATCAGTGAACAAACCACTCATCCTTCGCCTAACTACCGCTGGGTGTTGATTGATGCCCAACGAAAAGCGCTGGAGCAAGGAGTCCCACTGGTGATTGTGGAAAGCGATGTGATGGTGAGACAAGAGACTATTGGACGCATGGCTGATGCTGTTTGTCCGGGTGTAGGAATGGTGGCAGCCGTGACGCACGATGAGGAAGGGAATGTGAATTTCCCCTATGAATACGCGCGGCACATGAACCAAGACGGACCATGCAAGAAGAGGCTCTCTTTCTGCTGCACGCTACTTACCAACGAATTCCTGCGCACATATGATTTTGAGCAACTCGACCCTGAGAAGAACTGGTACGACGTACATATCAGCCACACATCCATCCAATTGGGATTTACGAACATCCTGCAACTATCCAACCCCGTAGTCCACATGCCACACTCCAGCCGTCCGTGGAAACGGCTCAAATACACCAACCCTATACTCTATTATTGGCGGAAGTTGATTCTTCGCCGCGACAAGATATGAAGCAACCCTTAGTTTCCGTTATAGTGCCCCTGTATAACGCTGCGCCGTATATCGTCGAAGCCTTGGATAGTATCGTTGCGTCCACTTACCGTCCGATCGAAGTGATTGTGATGGACGACGGCTCGACCGACGAAAGCCTCAGCGTAGCGCAGGCTTTTGCTGCCAGTCATCCGGAGGTAAAAGTGTTTCATCAATCCAACGAAGGCGTCAGTTCCGCCCGCAATCACGCTATCCGTGAAAGCGCGGGCGAATGGATCTTGCCGGTAGATGCGGACGACAAGATCAGCCCGACCTATATCGAGCATGCCATGGAGCAGGTAGCGGATGATGTGCGCGTGAT
The DNA here is from genome assembly GCA_017471285.1 of Paludibacteraceae bacterium. Taxonomy (GTDB): domain Bacteria; phylum Bacteroidota; class Bacteroidia; order Bacteroidales; family Paludibacteraceae; genus Colicola. The sequence goes on from JAFUUZ010000024.1 coordinate 7,942, forward strand.
CGGGTGCAAGGCTGAGTTTTTCGGTGCCAAGAGCGGAGAATGGAAGCTGCCGGATTTTTCGTTGGATCTGCTGGCGAGAAAGAACATGATCCATATCTCGTCCCTTTTCCGCAGGATAGACTGGACAGTAGTCGGCGGTTTCTGCCAGGAAGATATCTACCGCGAAGACTGGGATTTCTGGATCAGTATGTTCGAGACCGGCGGACGGTATGTGCGGCTGGACGAGGTGGGTTTATATTACCGTGTGCTGCCGGGTTCGCGGCGGCATACCGCCAAGGCTCAGAAACGCGCAATCGTGGATGCGATGAATGAGCGCCATCTGTTGTTTATGGAGAAGCATTTAGGCGGTCCGCTGCACTATATGCGCTCCTGGAGCAAGTTTCTGAACCGGTTCAGGCGCTACCGGCAAGTCGGCGATTTTGCATTCTGGGATTTAGGATGGATCGTCTCGCGCCACCGGAACATCATCCGCCTGAGCGAAGAGTACGCGATCAAGCAGTTTGCCAAGCCGGATCTCTTGCGCGGCATCTGGTACGGCTGGTTCGCCAAGAGCAAAGCACGGCGGAGCTATGAATATGCGCTGCGGTTAGGAGAAAAAATCACGCCGCGTCCGATTGCTTACCGCGAAGTGCGCGTGTTCGGTATTTTGCGCGAGAGCTGGTACGTATGCGAGAGCCGCAGAGCCTTCAGTTGCTTCAACGACCTCATCGGAGCACCGGATTTTCCGTACCGCGAAGCGATTCTTTGGAAGATCGGCGAGTTTACTGCGAAGCTGCATAAGCAGGGTATATTGCATCGCGACTATTCCGGCGGTAACATTCTTTTCAACCGGGATGGCACTTGGATACAAATCATCGATCTGAACCGTATCCAGTTCTGCTCCCGTCTCAGCCGCGAACAGAGACTGCGCAATTTCGAGCGGCTCAATATCGACAGGGAGGCACTGTTTATTATGGCGCAAGCGTACGCCCGAGCAATGGGGGAAGACGCCATAGAGGACGCCGGATATATCATCGCTCACCGGTGGCATAAACATGTAAAACAAGGAATTACCAATTTATGAACCGATACCGGCAAATCATAGGAAGGATCAATTACTGGCTGTTTCTGACGGTCATTGCCCTGCTTCCGGCGCCGCAACTGGTGCTCCGCTATGCGTGCGTGGCATGGATCATTATGTGGTTCCTGGAGGGACGATGGCTGAACATATCATATCTCAGATCGCAACTTTCAAATCGCACCTTCGCTCTCCCGTTCCTGCTCTTCGGGGCTTGGTTTGTATGGAAACTGCTGTCGGGTTTATGGGCTGCGGATCCGGTAGCCTGGAAATGGCAGATGGAGCGGTATCTGACCTTCATCCTGTTGGTGCCGGTCGGTTTATGGGGAGTGAATGAATGCTATGACTGGCGGACAGCCGGCAAGGTTCTCGTGGCGGCATGCGTGATTGCTCTGCCGGCTTACGTGGGCTGCATGACCGTTTTGTTCTATCACCCGGAATGGGTACCGACGTCATTCCATAATAACGGATGGATACAATATCAAGAGTGGTGGATTTTCTTCTCTGAGAACATATCCCATCTCAAGCACCGCCTCTTCCTTTGCTCGGTCGAACTGTTCGGTGCTATCATCGCTTTCCTGCTCTATCGGAAACGTCTTCGAATCCTCCTTCCGCTTTGGGCTGTGATGTTATCATCTATTCCATTGACGACTTCCAGACAAGCTATTCTTACTGCTGTCGGATTGTTTTTCATAGGGATTATTTGTATTATTCCGTCTGCCAAACGATGGCGGTATAGCGGTATTATTGTATTGGTGGGAGTGGCAGTAGGAACAGGTTTGCTGTATCTCCATCCAAGGATGCAGGAGGTAGAGTTATCCAATATCAAAGAGATGCGGGAGTTGAGTTATTACCACGATGTTCGGTTCAACATATGGGGTGCGGCATTGCAACATCCGCAGGACTACATTGCGCATGGTTTAGGAGCCGGACAGAGCTGCAATTATCTGATAGAGAAATACAAAGCAGTCCGATTTGACGGCTATGTAGCGCAGCAATACCATGCACATTGCCAGTATCTCGAAGAAATGATGGAGATAGGTATACCCGGACTGCTTTTGTTCCTGCTTGCATGGATATCTATTCCGCTTTATGCCTCCCCAAAAGGACGACTCACAGCCATCCTCTTTACTACGCTTTTCGCCCTTAATATGTTTACCGACTGCATGTTCGGCAGATTCGACGGTATTGCCCTTTGGGCGGTAGGCCTACTGTTTATCCTTCTCCAGTCCGACCCGCAGCGTGACGAGCAGACCGCGGGGGATACATAGACTCATCGAGGTGCGGCTGTCTTTCATCGTGGCTATTCCGCGATCGTTTGTCCAATGCGGATAAGTAGGATGGACATAGTCGTCGAAGGTATATTCGGTCAACGCCGTACCAAAATCGTAGATATTATAACACATCACCTCCAGACTCATCGGTATATCCCAAACCCACCATCGTCCTGTAGCGCGCAACTCGAAATTGAAGAACGCGTCTTCTCGCTTTCCGAAAGCATTATTCGCCATGTTGATACCTTTGGCATCCGAATGCAAAAGCGCTACCTGTTCATAGCCGTTAATGAGTCGTGATCGAGCCGTAAAAGTGGAGAATGGCTGACCGTCCTTGAACTTGCCGTTCAGGCCTATTGAGAAGTATCGGCAGGCGTTGTAGGTCACCTGCAGGCGGAGGATGAACGATTTGTCCTGGTCCAGCCGGCTGTTGCCCTGATAGGGCTTGTCGCCCTCGCTCAATGCCATATACGTGTTCGGATTCGCCGTGCTCTCGCTCAGCGCGCCGATGTTGTTATGCAGCGGACCGTTTCCCAGGGTACTCAGTCCCGCCATCAGATAACTCTGCCAACTCGCCATCACATGCCATTTCTTGCCCCGATAGGTGTATTTCACTATATTGGACATATAGTAAGGAGTGCGTCCGCCTGCGCGCGAGGACATCAGGTCCAACGGCTGGGTCGTCACGGTATATTGTTTCTCTCCCTCACGCAGGTAATAGACCCCGTCCTGCGAGACCAGGTTCGCTTCTGTACCGTCAGTATAGACCGTGTGCCACTGGTTATAATATTTCCGGATGGTACTCAGGATTGCTATCTCATGCCTTCGGCTTTTACCGAAAGTGAAATATATCGGCAGATCCAGTACGGCATAGGAAGGCTGTTTTATCCATAGTCCTTTCTCCGGCGTATGGTACGCGCCGCCGGTGGTAGCCAGCAGCGTATTGTCCGCATACCGTATCTCGCCGGACATATACTTGCCGCTCAGATACCGCACCTCGTTCCACCCGTAACTCATCCTATGATGGCTGACAGACAGACCGAACCGGAACCACCATGCCGGCGAATAGTTTATCGCTACCTTCGCTAACCAGTCGGGAGACACAACACTCTTGCCTTCTCCTAAGACAACACCGTCCAACGAGACACCCAGATGGGCATAGAAATCCAAACCTTTTGCCCATCCTTTCTTCTCTGCCACCACCATTGCTTCGTTCTCCAGAATACCCGATGTAAAGGACTCCGAATGCCAATAAGCGGTATAAAGCGGCGTAGGAGCAGCATCGGCGATGGACTGCGAATAGACCGCATTGCTCCATTGACCGGCGCCGGGATGGAAATGCAGCAGCGAGTTGTAGCCCTCGGCATGCACGCGCAGCCACGGCAAGAGAGGCTGGTCGTACCGGACGGACAGATTCACGCTGTGCAGCCTGCCGTCCGCATACCAAGGCTCAAAAGCCTCACCGTCCTGATCCAGAATATTACGGGAGAAAGACAGACTGTCATGACGGATCGTCTGCAGCTCGTAACTCACACCGGCTACTAACTCACCCCTATTGTCGAACCTTGACGTATGGTATATTCCCGCCATATAAGCGCGTTGCTGCGCCTGTTCGTTGCTGTTGAGATAGAACTCCGATCCGTAATCCGACCTGCCTTTGGCTATAAGGAAATAATGCAGATTCATCGGCACCTCGCCGTCCAACTGCACCTTGTAGTTGTCTCCGGGCCTCATGCCGCTGATACCCGTATGGTCGAAAGCGGTTATCGCCCGGCGGTCATAATGCGCATATACATGCTGATAGTACCGTCTGCCGGAAGCCGGGATAGCGAACGTCCCTTCTACCGTTCCGCCTCCGAGTATATAGTTGCGCATCGATACAGGCCTGCCGTCCATCGTGCGCTCTTCGCCCGATGAATGGAACAGGTTGATCAACTGTCTGGTACCCGGAGAGATACCGCCTAAACCGCCTATGTTGCCCGTCAGACGGAGTCTCTGCGGCTGAACAGACTCATCCCGGAAATCCAACTCGCCGTCATGATAATCGATTGCCATGGAGAGACGGTCCGGCTGCGCATGAAAGAGCGTACTGCCTTCCTCAAACCGGCTGTCAAGACGCATGCCGTTCAGATGATATTTGTTCTGCCGGAACGAATTGCCGGCGATGGAGAAGACATACTGGTTGCCGAGATTCCATTCGCCCGTCGTCTCGGTCTCATATACGGCATAGTCGTAATAGTTGTCCAAGAAATGTCCTAAATCCGCTGTCTGATACCATTCCCGGAAGAAAGAACCGCCTACCGTGTCTGTGCCGATAAACGCAAATGTCTTGGCATGAAAAATCACACCAAGACATACCAACGCTATTACTTTCTTCCTGATCACTGATAACTAAATACTGACGGCTTATATCCCAAACAGGTTATGGAAGAAACTCTTTTTCTCTCCTGCTCCCGGAGCTATGTTCGGGCTGTTCTGGAGCTGTTCGATCAGTTTGCGTTCCTCTTTGTTCAGTTTCTCGGGGATATATACGCCTACGTTGATTAGCAGATCACCCGTGCCGTAACTTCTTCCGTACTGGTCGATTCGCGGCAGTCCTTTGCCCCTCATCCGCAGCACCTTGCCGGGCTGCGTACCGGGGGTGATGGTTATCTTCACATCGCCTGTGAGCGTAGGTATCTGCACCTGGCCGCCCAATACCGCTGTAGGCATGTCCAGCAACAGGTTATATACCAGATCGCTCTCCTGACGGATGAAGTCCTTGTGCTCCTCTTCCTCTATCATCACTATCAGGTCGCCGGGAACACCACCTCTTGGCGCAGCGTTTCCTTTGCCAGGAACGGTCAGCTGCATACCTCCCATCACGCCGGCTGGGATGTTTACCGTGATGATATCTTCGTCGCGTACTACTCCCTGACCGCCGCATTTGGGGCATTTGTTCTTGATGATCCGTCCCTCGCCGCCACAAGTGTCACAAACGCTCTGGACCTGCATCATGCCGAAGATACCGCGTTGGGCACGGGTCACACGGCCGCTGCCGTGACAGGTCGGACAGGTCTCTGTCTTACCGTCCGCACTGCCGGTACCGTGACATTCCTTGCATTCCACAAGCCGCCTTACCTTGATCTTCTTCTCGCATCCGGTGGCTATCTCTTCCAACGTCAGCGATACACGTCCCCGTAGGTCACTTCCTTTGCGCACACGCTGGCCGCGACTCCTGCCGCCGCCCATAAACATCTCGCCTATGTCGCCTATATCGAATCCTGCGCCTTGGAAGATATCTCCGAAGTGGCTGAATATATCCTCCATGGACATTCCTCCGCCGCTGTATCCGCCTGCGCCGCCCATGCCTGCAAAGCCGTACTGGTCATAACGGGCACGTTTCTGCGGATCGGACAGCACCTCGTAAGCCTCGGCGGCTTCTTTGAATTTCTCTTCCGCCTCCTTGTCACCGGGGTTCTTGTCCGGATGGTATTGGATAGCTTTCTTGCGGTAAGCTTTCTTTATCTCTTCTGCGCTCGCGGTCTTTTCCACGCCGAGCACTTCATAATAATCTCTTTTTTCAGCCATAAAACCGTTTACAATTTTATCATTTTTCATTTACCGTTTATTGGTTCATTTTATCATTTAATCAGTGTAGCAAATGGCTCAATGGTGCAATATCGCAATAAATGACTAAATGGTAAATGACCAAATGGTAAATCTCTACTCTCCTACTACTACTTTGGCAAAACGGATCACTTTCTCACCCATCTTGTAGCCTTTCTGGGTGCAGTCGATCACTTTGCCTTTCTTATCCTCGCCGGCGGCAAAGGTAGTCACGGCTTCGTGTTCGTCGGTATTGAAATCCGCGTTCTCCGTCTCCACGGCGTGGACGTCATGTTTGTCGAGGAAAGAGAGGAACTTCTGATAGATCAGTCGTACTCCCTCGTCGTCAATAGCGGCTATCGCTCTTTCGAAATCGTCGATGAGCGGCAGCATTTCCGTGAATATCTTCTCTCCGGCTCTTTCTGTCAGTTCTATTTTCTCTTTGTTGGTACGCTTGCGGTAGTTGTCGAACTCTGCCATCATGCGCAGGTTCTTGTCCTCCATCTCTGCCAGTTGGCTTTCGGCCTTCGCTTTTTGACTCTCGGCTTCTGCCACTTGCTCCTCCAACTCATGCAGGCGCGCCTGCAACTCTTCTTGCTGTTCTTGCTGTTCTTCTTGTCTCTTGTCTTTTTTTGCCATATCTTTGTACTTTAATTTATCCTTCGTACATTGTACATCGTTCCTTTGTACTTTAATTGGTTCTTTCAAATCCCATGCCACAGCCTCTTTCCCTGCCAATTTGTCAGTCGCAACACGAGTCCGTTTAGGCCGCAAAGGTACAACATTTTTTTGAAATATACAAACAAAAGACCAATAAATTTGCGTATTTCAAAAAAAAGCAGTAATTTTGCAGCGCAAAATTGTTGAATATATGATACCCCATAACCCATAAACCCTTATAATATGGTACATGATTTATACATCTTAATGATTACGGCGGGCATTGTGGCCCTGCTGTTTAAACTGCTCAAGCAGCCTGTTGTGTTGGGCTATATCGTAGCCGGTATTTTAGTAGGTCCCCATCTCTTCGGAGAAAAACTCGTGGACATGGAGAACGTGGAGACATGGGGTAACATCGGTGTTCTCTTCGTGCTCTTCTGTATCGGCTTGGAGTTCCGTATCAAGAACCTCTTCGAGTCCGGCAAGGTCGCGCTCATCGGCGTTGCTACTATCGTCATCGGTATGATGCTCTTCGGCTTCGGTGTCGGACGCTTTGCCGAATTGGACACTATGAACTCCCTCTTCCTTGCCGCCATGCTTTGTATGTCCTCAACGACTATCGTCATGAAGGCTATCGACGAAGCAGGGCTTTCTAAAGCACGGTTTGTCAAAGGCGCTACCTCCATCCTCATCTTCGAGGATATAATCGCCGTCGTGCTCCTTGTTCTGCTCTCCTCTATCGCCGTCAAGAATAGTTTTGAAGGTACCGTCCTTCTGGAGAAAGTAGGAGTGCTCGCTCTCACTTTGGCGGTATGGTTTATCGTCGGGATTCTGATCATACCTACCCTCTTCCGATGGGTTCGTCCGCATCTCAACGACGAAATCCTCATCGTCCTCTCCCTCGGTCTGTGCCTCGGAATGGTGCTCAATGCAGAAGCTGCAGGGTTCAGTTCCGCACTCGGTGCCTTCACCATGGGTATGATTCTCGCGGAGACCAAAGAGGCGCACCGGATTGAACATCTCATGGCACCGCTCAAGAATGTCTTTGCCGCTATCTTCTTCGTCTCTGTTGGCATGATGATCAACCCCTCTTCACTAGTCGAATACTGGCCTTCCATCCTCATCGTGGCTGCTGTCATCATCATAGGTATGATCCTCTTCGGTACGATCGGATGCTGGTGGGGAGGTGAGACGCTCAAAGATGCCATGATGACCGGCTTCTCCTTCGTCCAGATCGGAGAGTTCTCCTTTATCATCGCGGCACTCGGATCCAAACTCAACGTCACCGACCCTGCGATCTATCCTATCATCGTGGCTGCATCGGTGCTCACTACGTTCCTCACGCCTTATATCATGAAAGCGGCCACACCGGCGTATAACTTCATCTATAACCATGCCTCACCACGACTCAAAGACAATATCGATAAGCGTGAGCAAACGGTTGCACAGGCGGAACAAGAAGCGGCAAAAGGTACAGGAAAAGAAGGACCATCCTCTGCGGAAAAAGTACAGCATGCCGTTAGACGTACTTTCGTCACCAAAAGAATCGTCAACCTCTTCTTCCAAAACATGAGTGAAAATGATAACCCTGAAAATGATAGCGAAAATGAAAAATAACTTGTTGTGGATCTTCATCCTCCTTCTTCTTTTCACCTCCACTCCAGTAACCGGTAACCCGTCACCCGACACCGCGACTCCCGACGACGATCATATAGCCGAAGGATTAGCCTCCGTCGCTGCTATTGCCGGAGAAACAAAAACAGTGGAGGAGCCGCAGGATAGTACCTCCACTCCCGTAACCCATTCTTCCCCCATTCAGGGGGGGGCCGAGGGGGGCTTACCCCTCTGGAAACAAAAACTCTACTACGGGTATAATTTCGATATTTATTTCCATTCCGACTCGCGGTCCGACCGCAAGGAGAACGGATGGTCCATCGCGCTCACACCCGAGATAGGATGGCGGCTGAATGAGAAATGGCACCTCGGTATGCGGTTCGGGGGATCATATGCCAATTACACCACGACCTACTCAATAGCGTTACTCGATACCGCCTATTCATCCGACCTCCGCATCCACCAGGGTTCGTGGGAAGTGGCGCCCTATGTACGGTACCGCATGAAAAGCCTCTTTGACGGCAAAGTGGGGATTTGGCTTGAAGGACACCTCTATACCGGAATGGAGTTTCCTACAGTCGCGGCAGGAGAGGTGAAAGGTACCGACTACGACGGACTAAGACATAGCATCACATACGGACTGCAGGTATCGCCCGTCATCACGTATCAGTTTAACAGAAAGAGCACCTTCCAGATCTTCTTCTCCATCCTCTCACTCGGATACAGTGGTACTACCTTCTGCTATAAAGACCCCGAGAAAGGGAATTACAACGAATATACGAATGATATCATCATCTTCTCCGGCAAACTGAGGAACCTCTTGGCAAACCAGTTCACACCCGGACTATACGGTCTCCGTTTCGGTGTTCAAAAGAGTTTTTAAACTCTTAAACGCGGCGAAGCCGCACTAAACAAAGCAATAAACGCGAAGCATCTCATATGGAAACTCCCGCTGGCGCTTACAGGCGTCATCCTGGGAATAGCATTACTGGCAGTAGTTACTGTGGCAGTAGTGTTCTGCGTTCCATCTGTGCGCCAGAAAGCGCTGCATAAAGGGGTCGCCATTGCCAACGAAAAAACCGATTGGGACATCAATCTCGGAGAACTCTATCTCTCGCCTTTCCATCATTCGCCGGTTCACCTCTACCGTGCTTACAAAGGAGAAGAAGACCTGCCCGTCCGTGTCGCTATTGATAGTCTCTTCATCGGTCATCGCGGACAGGACACACTCATCTACACCCGCCAACTGCGCCTCGCCGCAACACTCCTCACCCATACACCATACATCATACACCATACATCTTCTTCCCCCCTCCACGGAGGGACCGAGGGGGGCATCCCCTCTTTCCAAGTGGACACGCTTTCCCTCCGCAACACTACGTTCCATTCCGACTCACTCATCGCGGCTGTCGGGATTGATGTGCTTGTCGGTGCGCTGGATGTGACCAGCCAGGAGATCAGTATCTCTAAAGGTCGTTACCCCTTGCATGGACTGCGGCTCAATGATGCGGACATTGCTATCGATCTCCGTCCTGACACCACCCCGTCACCCGTAACCGATTCCACCTCCCCCCTCAAAATGGCGTTCGAAGCACCCGATGCGGAACTGAATAACATCCGCTTCCGCCTTACGCCGCTGGATATGGATATCCGCACAGACCGCCTGGCGACAAACGTTCTGGCGGATGTAGGCGGTAACATCTACGACGCACGAAGGATAGACGTAGGAGGATTCGTTTTCTCCCTTGGCCAACTGCGCATCCCTGCCGACACGATCTACGGAGACGCACGAGTGGATCTGAACACGAACCTCATCACCAGCAACGGACTCCATGTGCGGTCGGATGAGATAGGTGCCAAAGCAGATTTGCAGGCGACACAAATGAACCTCAACTCCATGCAGGTGAACGCAACGGCCGACGCGGAGTTCAAAGGTTCCAAAGCGCAACTCAAAGCCTTCTACGACATCGACGACGAAGCCTATAACGCTACCGCCCATATCGACCGCGTTGACCTCTCTCCCTTCATCGCCAACCCGTTCCCCCTCCTCACCCTCGCCGGCGACATAGAGGCAACCGGAAAAGGTATCAACCCCAAGAAAAAAATGGCTTCTCATATTAAGATCCATCTGGATGAAGCCCTTTATGATATCTACGACCTGAGCGGAACGGACATCGATTTTGCAACCGACACCGCTACCTCGCTGGCTTTGGCTACACGCGGACTGAATGCAGATATCTATTCGCCCATCCCGCTTTTCCCGCTTATTGACAGCATTCAGCAACTCGTCCGTACCGTCTCCGACACAACACTCATCCATGGCCTCACTTCGCTGCAACAACTGACTGCACTCGATACCATCCGGCGACGTATTCCGGCCCTCAATGCCGACATCGCACTGCGGAAAGGCAGTCCGATACAACCTATCATCGACTCAATCGGATTGGATCTGGACTCGCTACTTCTGGCACTCAACTCCGACTCCCTTCAGACAACCCTCGATCTCTCCATCCTCACCGGCTACCCATCACCCATAACCCGTAACCCGTCACCGGTAACCGATAACCCATCACCCGTAACTGCTCGCGCCCAAGCCAACCTCGCTATGACCGAGGGCAGAACCGACCTCGCTCTCACGGCGGACACACGCCTCACGGACGGCATCATGACCGTCGAAGGGATTTGTACCGATGCGGCGCTCCGAATGAACCTCCGACGCGAAGAGAACGTACTGCACGGAGAAGGACGACTCACGGCGGACAGCCTTGCTTTCAGAGACATGGACTTGGGAAACAGGGCGGTTGATATACGTCTTGCGCCTTCGTTGGAATACGATCATGCGCTGCGGGCGGATGTCAAACTCGACGAGATTCCACTGGATATAGTGGAGAGTTTTGTCCAACTGCCGGAAGAGATAGCCTTGCAAGGATCTGTCATCGCTAATGCCTCCGTGGACGGACTGCCGCGAAAGACAGACATCTCCGCACAAGTCAAACCGCTGGGAGTGGCTGCCGAATACAAGCCTTACCGGATAGGTATCAGCCTCGGAGAGACACCTATCATCATGGAGCATAACCATGTCGATCTCAACGGACTGCCCGTCTATGGCGCAGACAGCACTTTCATTGCTCTCACAGGTGGTCTGGATCTCAATAGCATGATGATTGATGTAGCTCTGAAAGCCGATAGTTTCGCGCCTGCCAAACTGCCGCAAGGCGGACCGCTGCCTGTGTACGGAGAATTGGCTACCGACATCCGGGGACGCGTCACAGGACCGCTCGACAGCATCGTTGCGGATGTGGATCTGACTATCCTTCCTACTACCGATATCACCTATCCTATCGATAAGAAAAACCTCGCTCAGGTCAAACCGCATGGTACCGTGAACGTGCGGTACGGAACGGCGGAAGGAGAACTCAACTTAGGAGGCAGAATCAATGTGGACGACGGCGTCATCCGCTATTCGCCTAAGATATATCCCGTCATGCCTTTCCGTGTCGATACCGGCAGTAACATCACTTTCCATGGACCTATCGGTAAGACCGAACTCAATGTCTCTGCTTCGCAGCAGGTCAAAGCCGATGTGGAGTCCGAGGAAGAAGACACACGACGTGTCGATTTCCGTACCGGCGTACGCGTTAACGGCGAACTGGACTCTATCGGACTGGAGTCGATCGGTTTCTTCCTTGAAGCGCCGGCGGACGAAGCCGTCACACGCGAACTGGCTTCCGTCGATGAAGGAACACGAGAAGGACTGGCGGCTACGCTCCTTGCTACGGGTATGTACGTGGGCGAATCGAATGTGGCGGCGCAAAGGGAAGGATATGCCCTCTCATCCATCATCAACAGCCGTATCAATGCCGCTATGGCGAACTCCAAGATAGGTAAGTTCATGGAGGTGGATATCAGCTCCGCGCAGACACGCCATGCCGCCGGCAAGTCCAACGATATGAATATCGCTATCTCCAAATCCTTCCTCAAGGACCGCCTGCGAATCACCATCGGATCAACCATCTCCGATAACCCCGAGATCAACAAGAACAGCGGACTCCTCTCTTCGCTTACCGCCGAATACCGTATCCTGCCCGGTCTGTCGCTGCGCCTTTTCTCCGAGCGGGACTATAACAACATCCTCGAGGGAGAACTCAATAAATCCGGACTCGGCATCCGTTATGCCAAGGAGTGGAAACGGCGCGAACTGTTCCGCGGCGATTCGCTCTGGCGGACGCACAGCCTCGCTGCGGATGCAGGTCTCTCGTACCGCTCCAATAACAGTCTCGGACCCGATGCTACGCTCAAATATACGCTCCGGAACCTCCTCGGTAAAGGCGAGTCTTTCACGCTCAAAGGCAACGGAGCTTACTATTGGGCGCTGCGTAACAGACATCCCGGAGACCCAAAGAAAACCGACACATACAAACTGGGTATCAATGCTTCTCTTATCTTCCCGTATCTCCATTGGGCGGGAGACAACAACCCCGAGGGAGACACGCGTTATATGGCGGGATACCAGTATGAGAATATCGCCGGAGGATACGGAGTGCATAAACTCTCTGGCTCCTTCACCTATTTCTTCCATTCGGCGAACAGCCCTTATATCACCCATGCTTTCACGCCCTTCTCGCTCTCCGTCGTCATGATGAAAGCTGAGTCGGAGAACCTGCTTGACAAAGCCGCCGAATACCCCCAACTCATCAAAGTCATTGCCGGAGACGAGTTTGTACCCTCTGTCGCGTATAACTTCACCTACAATGACTACCGCGACAAAAGAGCCGTGAACACCATGCTGGATCTCGCCGTGAAAGAGTCCGGAAACCTCATTAACGCTATCTACTGCGCGTTCGGGCAGAAATGGAATGACCCTAAAAAACTGGGAAATATCACCTTCAATCAGTTCCTCAAACTGTCTGCGGAACTGCGCAATAAGTTCAACCTCACCGACAAAGTCTCTATCGCTACGCGCCTCTTCGCCGGAGCGAATATTCCGCTCGGAAACTCGATGTTCGCGCCGCTATCCGAAGCGTTCTATGCCGGAGGACCGAACAGCATGAGAAGCGCGTCGCCGTATGCCTACGGGCCCGGTAACTTCTATTCCGCGAAATACAACCAGAACTTCTTCCACGCCGGAGATGTCAAACTCGAAGCGAACTTCGAACTCCGGTTCCCGATCGTCTGGAAACTCTACGGAGCCGCGTTTGTCGATGCAGGAAACGTATGGAACTGGTATTCTACCGTCGATCTCTTTAAGGCGGCAGGGTATGGAGACTATATCACGCGGCTCGAACTGCCGGAGAACCTCTATGACGGAATCTACAATAACCCGGATTTCGCACGCCAGATTGCGCTCGGTACGGGAGCCGGACTGCGGCTCGATATAGACGGACTCGTCGTCCGCTTGGATATAGGTGTAGGAATCCACTCGCCGTACCAGACCTTCAGGTATGACAAAGAAGGCAAACCGGACACAACACAACCGATCACCACCTATTTCAATATCCCTTCAGCGCTGGATGCTATCCGCGTTAATTTCGGTATCGGCTATCCGTTCTAAACGCTTAGACGGTTGCTTTTTTCGGAATACGTTTGGCTATGCCTATCGCTCCTGTCGGACATACCAACCGGCATAAGTGACATCCTACGCACTTCGCCCCGTTGATCCTCGGCTCGCGCTTCTCCTTAGTACTTGGTACTTGGTCCCTTGGTACTTCAAAACTGATGGCTTGGTGACCGCCGTCCATGCATGAGATATAGCATCTCCCGCAACCGATACATTTCTCTTTGTCTAACTTCGGATAGACGATCGTCTCGCGGTCCAGATCGGACGGCATGGCGACATTCGGCAGTTTCTCTCCTACCAGTTTCTTGAGTTCTGTGATCCCGCGCTCCGCCATGTAATGCTGCAATCCGGCTTTCAGGTCGTCGATGATGCGGTAGCCGTACTGCATCACGGCGGTGCATACCTGTACGTTGCGGCAACCGAGTTGGATGAACTCCAGCGCGTCGCGCCATGTCTCTATACCGCCTATTCCGCTGATATCCACGTGCTTCTCTATACCGGCTTGGTGTAGAACGGGATTGTCTGCCATTTCATAAACCATGCGCAGCGCTATCGGCTTGACGGCTTTGCCCGAATAGCCGCTCACGGTTATCTTACCGCTCACTTCC
>JAFUUZ010000025.1 GCA_017471285.1 Paludibacteraceae bacterium
AAAGAGGACCTGAGCATCTTCACCTTCCGTCCCTGCCCCGTCAGCTACGAGCTGATCGACGGAAAGGAGTTCGCGGAGGTGCTGTACCCGAAGACGGTGTACGACCTGATCGATTACTACCTCCGCCAGTGTGTGCAGCGGGAGCTGCGGGCACGGGAGTGCAAGCACTGCGGCCACTGGTTCATGATCACGACGCGCTCGACGGCGGAGTACTGCAACGTGACGCTGGACGAGCGGGGCCACACCTGCAAGGAGCGGGGCGCGATCAAGAAGTGGACGGAGCGCAAGAGCAAGGACGATGTGTTCAAGGAATACCGTCGGGAGTACAAACGGCGCTTTTCCTGGATCCGCGCCGGGCGGATCAGCGAGGCGTGGTTTTATAACTGGAGCGCCGAAGCGCGGAAGCAGAAGGCGAAGTGCGACAGCGGCAAGATTAGTTTTGAGGAGTTCAAGGAATGGCTGGGGAGGCCATGAGAATACCGCCGAAGTGGGAGTCGGGACTCTCGCTCCGGCGGTACTCTTTGTTTAGCGGGGCAGATTCCGTGAGCCCGCATACTTACTTCATAACCTCCGACATCAGCTTCCACGCGTCGCTCTTGATGTCCTCGTTGTATTCGTCCATGCAGATGCACAGCTCAAAACTGTTCTTATCCTCGCGGACGAAGCCGCCGTGCAGCCCGTACTTACTAAGGTAATTCTTTAGCACCTCGAACTTGCGTGGCGAGAAGATGTCGATGTCCTCGCTCTTGCCTGTGCGGTCGAAGCCGCCTTTGGTTTCAATAATCCACAGCTCGCCACGGACGCTCAAGATGTAGTCGGGGAAGAAGGATTTCTGCTTGCCAAAGCTGTCCATGTAGACAATAGATAGATACTCCGCGCCCTTATCGCCGTTTTTGTAGATCCAGTCCACGGTGTCGCAGGTCTCGCAGAACCGCTCGAACTTCTTTTCGGAGCCGGAGCGCGGTTCCGCCGACGCAAGGTAGCCATCGTACACATTTTTTGTCAGCACTGCCTGTGATTTTGCCGTCGCATCGTAGGTAAACAGGCAGGACTGGGGAATATGGAATGTGGTGGTGGAGATGAGGGGCGCTTTCATCATCTGCTGATCCAGCATGATCGCCATCGCCTGCCGCACATCGTTCTTGATACGCTGCGCGTTGTTTAGCACGAATGCGTAGACCTCTCGCGTCTCCAATTCCAGCACCTTGCCTGTGTATCGGGTGTTCTTATCGAACAGCCGTCGCAGGATCGTATTGATCTGCGCGTATTCCAGGCCGACCTTCAAACCAATTTCGGCGACGCGATGATGGTACTCGCGGCCATCCCGATGCGTGTCCAATTCCGTTTCGATGCGGACGTCATTCAGGTTGCCAAACTTGTCCGCAGTGAGCGTGGACACAGAGCCGGACACGGTGTGCTGTACAATCTTATCAGAGAACTCGTAGCCGTCTGTTGCCAACCGTGTTTTGTTCTCCTCCGAATTTTTGCCCGTGCGATATGTCCGTGCGAAGTATTCCGAGAGGGCTTCCAGCGCGGCAGCGGGATCGCGCGTCATTGCAAGGGCGGACTTCTGCTCGCTGGTCAACGTGATTTGCTTGAACTCGGGCTTGAGGTAGAGCGTGGCGGCGGATAGCGCGCCCTTGCCGAGATTCTGGCGGACGCCCTCGGTGAACTTCTCGTCCAGCGTGTAGAGGTAGCAGCTATCCAACAGGTCGCTTTCATAGTGCTTCGCCTCTGGCATACGGCGGATGCGCCCGATGGTCTGAATCTCGAATGTCTCGCTCATGTTGTCGCGGAGCTTCACGAGAATGTGCGCACGTGGGCAGTCCCATCCCGTTGCCACCGCCTGCTTGATGATGACCGCAATCTGCTGTGCATTGTTTTGCTCAATGTCTTCCAGATTCTCATGCTTCTTGGAGAGCCAGACGGCGAGCTGACCGTTCTCATAGGTGATGCCGCCGGACTCAAACCACCGCTCGATCTCGTCCTGCAGCACCTCGTTTTTATTGGGTATCTGCACGACAATCAGCGGATTGACCGCGACGCTGCGACCGAGGAACGCGCTGTGCAATTCTCTCTGCTTTTTCAGCGCCTCACTTAGCAGGAAATCGATCTGCTGCTCTATTTGGACGCTCTGCGGGAAGTTCTCGTTGATGATGAGCATCTTTTTGATGAGCCCTTCCGCGATGACGTCCTCCTCCGGGATTTCAATCAGCTTTGCCTTGGGATAGTTCTTGGGCGTCGCGGAGCAGCGAATGATCTTTTCCGGTTCAAAGTAACGCAGGATGTCTGCCGCCTTGACGGTGTCGTTCTGATGGCTTTCATCGACAATCACGACAAAAGAAAGGCCGTCCTGCCTGGCGTGCTCGATGTGTTCAAGGAAGTTCGTGTGTTCGCCCTCTTTAAGCGCGGTGCTGCCCTTCTTCGTCAGCTTTTCCCAGTTGATGAAACAGGCGTCATTCTCGCGGAAGCCGGAGATCATCACATCGCGGAGCAGTTTGGCGCTGCTGCACGGGATGTATTTGTCCATCTTGGCCTTGCTCTGTTCTTCGAGGTCGCCCTTGCCAGGCGTCAGCCAGACAAAGACCTTGCCGCAGAAGCTTTTGCCGTATTCATCCATGAAGTGCGTCAGGATGATGGTCTTTCCGCTTCCAGTGCAGCTTTTCAAAACGATCTCCTGCTCCGACCCGGACATGGCGTCCATCAAGTCACCAATGGCGCTCAGTTGAAAATCTGCAAGACGCATACTCAGCCCTCCAGCTCGCGGTAGTAGTAATCGGGAATGATATGGATCTGGATCTCATTGGCGCGCAGGGCTTCCTCCTGTTCGCCATTCGGCAAGATGTCATGTCCCAGATAAAGCGTTTGGCACCGGGACAGTGCCGCCTGATCCGCTGTGAACTCGCGCAGCTCCCCGTCGGTCAGTACTATGGCGATCTCCGCATTGCCGGTAAAGTTGACGCCGTTTTCCAGCTCGACCAGCTCGCGCACATGGCGCAGAAGCTCGTCGGCATACTCGTAGTAAAGCCACTCGTCGATGGGGACGAACTCAACGACCTGATATTTGAGGCTTGCCTTGTAGTCGTTGCTCTCCATGACGCGCTTGAGGCGCTCGTAGGTCACATTGCGGCAGATGCCGTTTTCATTGTTTGTACAGAGGATGAATTTGCGGTGACTGTCGGCGTGGGCGGCGTTGTGCGCCAGCACCGCGTGGCCGGTCGTGCCGCTGCCCGCGAAAAAGTCGAGGACGATGCTGTTGGGTTCGGATGCGATGGTGAGGATGCGATCCATGAGACGCACGGGCTTGGGCGTATCAAATGGAGAGTGGCTTTCAAAAATATCAGCTAATTCATTTGCGGCTTCACCTGTATGTCCAACTTCGGAGTGTAGCCAAAGGTTTGTTGCTACTCGTCCTGCACTTACCTCTAAATACTGCTTTCGGCGAATACCGCCATGTCCTTTTGCAGTAAAATACAGTAGGGGCCACGGCTTTTCTTTCTTCAAGCCCTGCTGATACCTTTCCATTGCAACTGAGTGAGCCTTTTCAAACGATTCCTTCAAGACAATTGCGTCAATTATCTCTGGAACTCCTGCTGACTGAGTACATATTTGACATCGCTTTTCGTAGTCATCCAGAGGCTTTAGCTCGTATTCAGCCCATTCATTCATGTACTCGAATAGCTGAGACTGGCCAAAACTCCAGCAACGGCCAATGGGAGGATAAAGCAATTCACCAGTTATTGGCTGTTGAATAGCGTATACCATTCCTTGATGTGTTGCAGCCCCAGGAGCATTTATCGTTACAGAGGACCAATCTCGTGGATCGCCGTCAGGGCTTCCGTAGCTTTCGTTCATCTCCGAGGTTCGCGGTAAACGAAACGGAGACCATGCAGGATTTTTGGAATATACAACAATATGCTCGACTTCAGCAGGAATACCTTTAGAGTCATTCCGTTTTGAGTAAGTTCTCTGCCATGACACGTTGGCAACAAAGCAGCTTTCGTCGAATATCTCATCACATAGGAGCTTGAGCGCGGCACACTCATGGTCGTCGATAGAGATAAAGATCACGCCGCGCTCACTGAGCAGGTCTTTGGCGAGCGGCAACCGCTTGCTCATGAACGAGAGCCACTTGCTGTGACGGAACGTGTCCTGCGTATCGACGAAGCTGTCGTCATAGATAAAATCCTTGTGGCCCGTGTTATATGGAGGATCAATGTAGATGAGGTCGATTCTACCGCTGTGCGTCTTTTTCAGCAGTCCCAGCGCCGCAAGGTTGTCGCCTTCCAGCAGGAAGTTGACCTCGCCGCCGCGGTTGATGAAGAGATCGGCGTCCTCCGTCAGCACGGGCGTATGCGTTTCCAGCTTCTCGTCGATGCCCTCGCGGTGTTCCTCAAAGACGAGGCCGAACTTTCTACTGCCCAACTCTTTTTCGAGGTCGCTGAGATAGGTAAGCAGGTTGCCGGTATTCTCATCCTGCGGCGCCGCAGCGATATATGCGCGGATCGAGTTGATCTTGCCGATCAGTTCGTCACGCTTCTGCTTAGATACGTTGGTGGACATGGATAACCCGCCTTTTGCTTATAATATTCTGTGACGCTATCGTGTAACTTTCTCACTATCAGAAAAATACCACATGTCTTTATCAAATTTAGGAAGTGAATCGCGGAAGTCCAATTTGATATCAAATACAGTTTCCAAATATGACACAAAAGCACGGCTATGTGAAAAACGCAGCTTTATTTGCTCATCTGACAATCCCATCTTCCTTAGCATATTAGCTCTATACAAATCCTTGCAGATGGAAGCAATTCTTGTGCAGTCATGGATGTCAAGTTTAAGTTGCAATAGATTTGATGAGTGCGTATATAAATTGCGCATATCAACTATTTTTGTGATGAGGCTCCCATACTTTGCTTTCCACTGGGTCTTGGAAATAATCTTGGATGGATCAAAAATAGAGATTCCTTCCCATAGGAAAAGTTCAACGGCACGTCTAAATGTGAATCCGGAAGGAACAAGATTTTGCTCAACAAGGGTCTTATCAACATCGTCCTGTAATTGGGAGATAATCCGATCTTTCTGCAATTTGAATTCAGCAATTGTAGAATCGTCACTATGAAAGGCGGAAACATACCCCTCAACTAACTGCATAGCAGCCAAAAACCTATTCTGAGTAACGATGCCGACATCTTCATCCATCAAAATTCGCCCATATGATTCATGCGCTAATAAAAAATCCTGCTTACAGAGGTTATTTAACCACAATTCTAATGCTGCACTGATATCTGAAAAATCAGATATTTTAAATATCGCAGTTCGTAAATAACCAGTAGTATCAAAACCGTTTCCTTGCAACAATTTTAGGTTTGGGCGAGGGTAGTTGCAGTAACCGATAAAATCGTATACGTCATTTCTGCCTTCACCAGTATCAACAATAAGGTTGAGCCGATTGATTCTTACAAATTCGCCGCATAAAATAGACATAAAGTCTGTAAGCGGCCCCAAAACCTTTGAGAATTCTCTGGGACTGATGGGTGCGTTTAGGTCGATCATTATCTGGTGCTGAAAGCCAAAAGACAAGGCATCTTTACTGAAGCTGGGGTGGGGGTAAGCGGCAAAAGTTATCTTTCCAAGGCTAATATTGGAGACAATGGAAGGATTGTTGAATGGAATATGAATAGGATTGCGATGAAACATGTCCATTATCAAAGGACCTACATCATATGGGCACAAGCCAAATAATTCATACCCATCGGTGATTTCGGCACTAAATTTTGCAAATGTGTCATTTGCAGAAAAAGAATTTGAGCCACGGATTGCATAGCGAGCCAATAGAGTAGTTGTGCCTTTTATAGGCAGATGATCAGGGAAAATAGAATAACTCTCTCCCTTTACCTGTACGTCAAATAGGCTGAAATAATCGCCGTTATCCAATTTTACGCAGGCGCAACAATAATCCTCTTCTCGGATTTGATTTACAACGTCTGGAGCGATATCATAAACGGTAACAAGCACTTGATTATGTTCAGTAATCTGTAGTATCGAACGAAAATCGAAGTCCTGTCCATCAAAATTGACTATGGTTCCTGTCAATGACGGATAATTATCGAATCCCACTATGCTTACCTCGCATTAAAATGTTTGATTTGCGCGCTTAAAACACTCTTCTGAGTATGATTATATAGAAAAAGTATCTCTCTTGCAAGGGCAAGATCCTTCTTGTGCAAAATAACAGGAGTGAAGATAAGAAATTCAACTTCTTGTTTACTTTCTTTATATTTTGCGTTATACTACTGCTAAGGAGTTGATTTCCGTGGTAGAAACTGAACTCAAAAAGTTAATTTCTCAAGTTGAAACTCGAAAAAGTGAAGATAAAATCGTAGAAGTGAAGTCAGCGCACAATGGTTGCCCGGAGAAACTCTATGATACCATTTCCGCCTTTGCAAACCAGGACAGCGGCGGTACGTTGCTGTTCGGGCTGGATGAGGCGCGGGGCTTCGCCAGAGTGGGCGTATACGAAGCGCAGGACCTCCAAAAGAAAGTCATGGAATATTGCGAGCAGATGACGCCGATTGTTCGGCCCGTGTTTACCGTGACAGAGGAGGACGGCCTCGTGTTTGTTTCGGCGGAGATTCCACCAGTAGACATCACGGAACGCCCTTGCTTCAAGACGGCGAAAGGGCGCTTGCAGGGCTCGTATATCCGCGTGGGCGACACAGACAAACGCATGACCGAGTACGAGGTCTATAGCTATGAGGCGTTTCGTAAAAAATATCGCGACGATATCCGCCCCGTGGAGGGGCTGACGATCGCCACGCTGGATCAAGGAAAACTGGAGCAGTATATTCTGCGCCGGAAATTGGATCGCGCCAATCTTTCAGCGTTGCCGATCGATCAGCTCTATGAATTGACGAGCATTACGCGCAACGGACAGCTTACGCTGGCAGCGCTACTGCTGTTTGGCGTCTATCCGCAGGCGTATTTCCCACAGTTAAGCATCATTGCCACGGCTGTGCCGACAACAGAGATGGGAACTTTGGACGCGAAAGGAAACCGGTTCACCGACAGCAAGCGCATCGAGGGTACGCTGCCGGATATGCTTGAGGGCGCGCTTGCCTTTGTGAGAAACAACATGAAGGTGGCGACAAGGCTCGACCCGCAAACAGGGGCGCGGATCGACGTTCCGCAGTACCCGATGGACGCCGTGCGCGAGGCGGTGTTAAACGCGCTGGTTCACCGTGATTACAGTTTTCACACGGAGGGAATGCCGATTCAACTAATCCTTTACTCCGACCGTCTTGAGGTGCGGAATCCAGGCGGGCTATATGGCCGTCTGACGATCGATGAGCTCGGCAGCGCGCAGCCGGACACGCGCAATCCTGTACTGGTCACGGCAATGGAGGCACTGGGACAAACCGAGAACCGCTATTCGGGGATCCCGCGTATTCGCCGCGCGATGGCGGAGCTGTCCCTTCCTGAGCCGGTCTTTTCCGACTCCAGAGGGGAGTTTGCCGTCTGCCTATACAATGGCACGGTTGCGGGAGAGAAATATGAAGCTACGGCGAATGTGCGAGACGAAAAGGGCTTGCTCGAATTTTGCAGGACACCGCGAAGCAGGGCGGAGATCATCGAGTATCTCGCTATCCCGTCCGCGCAATACGCGCTGCGCCACTATCTTGATCCACTGATTCATGCGGGAGCAATCCGGCTTTCCATGCCGGATAAACCTCGCAGTCCCAAACAACGGTATGAGACTGTGAGATAGTGCTTTTCTTGTTGTTGTTCGTTTTGTTTGTATATGCCTCACCGTGACATGAAGCGGGTGGCGCATGACTGACTGAATGACCCGCTCGGACTGGCCGCATGGTCACGGCAGCAGCAGATGGCGGTTGCGGTTTCTTTCTTTGTTTTGCAACGCAAATACAGCACATCAGAGTTGAGACCATCCTGCTGTATCTATTATTGCTTCTTTGATCTCAGGATCCTTTTCTGACCACATGTTTGACCACAACGGTGCGTGGAACACGCGGGAAGAATGAGCTCAAAGAGGCTTGGAAGTATATGTAATAAAGCGGAAACCGCTATAAATGAACACAAATCACTAGAAAAAGATTCCCAGAGCCGCTGGGGTTCAAGAGGCCGCTGGTTCAAATCCAGTCACTCGGACCAAACAAGAAAGGGTATTTAGATATCACTGGCCGAAAGCCAGTGATATCAACCCTTTCGGCGTTTTTTTGAAGCGAAAAAATATTTTTTCAACCGTAGATATTTAAAGGCTGTTTTCCTGTCGAAAAAGCGGTCGGCAGGATTTGAACCCTTGTTCTGACAGTTTTTCATGCTAAAAAATTACATAGCGCCCTTTTTGAAGGGTGCAAAAATCAAAAATAAATATGACAAATCAAAGGGCGTCTGCTTGTTGGATTCTACCAGTCCGACGAGCCGGCGCCCTTTTTGCGCAAAAAGGGCGCTATAACAATTCAAAAAGGGCGCTGGCTAAAATCCCGTAAAAATTTAAAAAATCCAAACAAAAACTTGAAAAAGGAGTGTTCACAAATGATCCGAGGTTACAGCAAAGACTACGCAATCGAGGCCGGTATTCCCCTGTCGGAATACCACTTCCCGGCGGAACCGGGGGAATATGACGCAACGCTCACGATGAAAATCTGGGGCAAACACAAGAACCTGCTCTGCTATTTTGACGAGGACGGGGGCGAGCGGCTGCTCCTCTGCGTCTGGTTCAGCACGGCAGATGACCGCTCCTATCGTCCGCAGAACAGCGACCTCGACCTCTCGTATGTCGAGATCGGAAGCAGGCTGCATATCCAATACGGCATTTCCTCCTCCGGGAAAAGCCGATTTCTGGACGCGGAACTGCTTGAATGAAGTGCTGCGGCAAAAAGGGCGCTATGAGAATCGGCCTGATCGACGTGGACGGCGTCCACTTCCCCAACCTTGCGCTGATGCGCATTTCCGTATGGCACAAGGCTCAACACGACGAGGTCGAATGGTGGTGGAGCGACCTGATCCCCTACGATATCGTGTACATGAGCAAGATTTTTTCCGATGCCTACAGCCCGGACGTTCCTGAGCCGTTCAACGCGGACAAGGTAATCAAGGGCGGGACGGGCTACTGCATCAGCCTTGGC
>JAFUUZ010000026.1 GCA_017471285.1 Paludibacteraceae bacterium
ATCGTAGCCGGCGTACTTGTATAGGTTGTATTCGGGGTAAGCTTTCGCGCCCCGGCGGATTCCGCGCGACTTTTCTACAAGAATGTAGCGCTGATAGCGGAATAAGGTGCTAAGCGGAATTTTCAAGCCGTATTCTTTGCACCTATCAATGGCCCAGGCGGTCGCAAAATATTCCTCTTCGGCCCGTCGCATCTTTGCGGTCGTGGTCTCAATGTGGCCCACTTCGTGAAGTAGGGTAAATGTTGACGAAAAGGAGTTGGCCCGCTTCCACTTACAAACTTTGCGTTCCTTAATGTGGGCGTGCGTGCGTCCCCAACATCCAGCCCCGTCTGAGAGCGTGACGCGGTACTTTGCGACTATCTCGTTCTGTATTTCTGTGTAGGTCATAACTCGTTCGGATTATATGAATGTCAGTTCGTTGTCCTGGTATTTGGTTTTGCCGTTCGGGTCGTACCAATAATGTGAGATAAAACCGTGACGGTCCACAGATTCGATAAGGTTGACTTCGACCACTTGGCCGGTCGCCTTCACTTGCGCTTTCTTCGGTGGCATAACTCGCTCGATTATATGCGGGCGCGGCGGAGCGTTTCGCGGGTGTAATACATCCCGCCGGTAATCCAATGCACGGCTTTTGCGGCGGGGTCTTTTTTCAGAAGGAAGGCCGCGAGCGTTCGGGCGCTTAGGCCGTTCGGCTCGTTCAAATGTAGTTCGATTGTCTGAGGGAACACCGGGTCAATGGTAACGGACCAATTGCGGCGGGTGTCGTTCCGTTTGTAGTTCTTGTCAAGCGCTGCATTCAAGCGTTCGGCGCGTTCAAAAGTAGTCATAATATTTGCCCGCTCTGTTATCCTCTCGCGGTCTGAGGTCTAAATTGGTGGCCCGTTCGGGTGTCGCTCCCGATTTCCACGCGGTGCGGGCCAATGTCTTAGGCGCGGGCAATGTGCATCCCGTCCGGGAAGCGTTCGCCCGTGTCAATATGGAAGTGAGCAGTAAGGCAGGGAACAAAGCCCCGGACCGTCTTTTTCGTCCGTTCGCCCCGGCCGTTCAACGGGTGAAAAACAACCTCTACGACTTCGGGGTAATCGTCATTTCCCACGAAGGAAGCGCGGGAAGCTATCATTATTCCCGTGACTTCGTAGCGCTTCGTCTCCCCGTCCCGGTTAGTTATCTTCACTCGCTCGTTCATTTGGTACGGTGAAATCTGCCGGGCCATTTGCTCGTCCAAGTGGTGCGATTCGTTTAATAGGTGGTTTCGCTCCATTCTAAGGGCAACTTCGGCCTCTCTGAGACCCTTGTCCCGTACCCTAATATCGGCTTTCTTGGTGTAATATTCGCTCGGTGTCATTGTTCGGTCCTCCTATCTTTACAGTTCCACGCAATAAATGTCAACATCTTCCCAGGAAAGGGAATAACCCGAAAAGTCGGCCAAATCCTTGTCAAGAGACGGGCGGGCAATTTCCCCGTCCTGCTCGGTCATTCGCTCCGCGCCGGCCTCAGCGTTCGGGACTGTGGTGTAACTTGCAATATAGCGATAGCGCGGGCGGTCCAACTTCTTGTCGGTGATTACGAGATTCCGGCAAATGGTGTCGAAATAGGTCTTTATTGGCTTTTTCATAATATGTGCGCCCCCTTTGCTTATCGGTCGGGCATCCGTTCAAATGGTGGATAATTAGCACCCCGGCGGCGTGTCGCTCGCCTTTGTCCGTCCTCCGGGCCGGGGTTGTGTCTTACTCTCCGAAACGCTCAATAGCGGGTCGTTCGATATTCTGCCACATAAATTGCCGCGCCCCCTCCTTATCTACGAAAAACGGGTTAATGTTCGCGGACTGTTTGCGGGCGTAGTCCTCAATCTTTTTGAGCGCTGCGAGTGACTTGTCCCAGGTTTTGAGAGCGTCGCAGAACATCGCGGCCCGGCGCTCGTTCGACTTTATTACCTTGTCGCAAGCGGCGGCGAAGGCTTCGCCGTTGATTCGCTCGTTCAACTTTTCGTCAACCTTGAAAATGTCGTTCGCGTAAGCGCTTGAATAAGTGTAATATATACTGTTGTTCAATTCGTCGTCGAAGTAGCACCAATTGTAAGAATCGCGCCCCATTCGTTTGGTGTCAACTCTTACGGCCCGCTCGTTCAAATAGAACTTGCATTCATAGAAAAGGTTATTATAACCTTGTCGGCTTCCCATATCGAAGTGCGCGTACCCGCTCACTCGCTCGTTCACCGCGTCGGCAAATCGTTTGTTATACACTTTCCCGTCCCACTCCTTTGCAGTCGTTGCAAGGGTGCGGAACGCCTCGTTCATCTGCTCAAATCCTTTGAGAACTCCGGCCAAATACTGTTTGTATTCGGTCTTACTGAATCGCTTTTGTACAGTTTCCATAATAGCGCCCCGTTTGGCTTCGCTCAGTAGCGGTTAGGGCTTCCGCGTCTGTTATTTTGAGGGCCGCCGGGGTGTCGCTCCCCGTCGCCGTTCGCCGTGCGGCCCTGGTCGTTCAATATGCAATAGCCGTATAATGTGCTATTGCCTTGCCGGGGTGCAATACCCCGTTAGCGTCGTAGGTGTCCGGCTCGCTTTCGTCCTCGTCCTTATAAACCCGGATTCCGTAAGCGGTCGTACTTTCAAGGCGGCGGGCCTCTTTCACGGCCTCGGCCTCCGTTGCAAACTCTTTCGAGCGGAAAAACTCGCGGCCCAATTTGTCGCGCTTATGATACATTACTTTGTAGGTCGTTTTCATATCCTCAGAGGTTAAGCCGTTCGGGGCATCCTTTTAATAATCTGTAAATCGTCGTAGCCAATCGTTCGCAGTTCTGCGAGAAGCGGCGCGTATTCGTTCGGGGTGGCGTTGCGGGTGTCCTGCGTTGCCCACTCGCGGCAACAGTCGGAATGCTGCCCGATATGGGCGTAACACATAATGTCGCCCCGGTTTCGTTCGGTCGGGAATACCGCGACAACTTCGCGGCTCTTGCGGTCAACTCTAAATAATACTTTCATCGTTCGGCCCTCCCTACATTAAAAGTCAATCCGCCGGCCGGTAAGGTAGCAAAAGCCGTAACCGTTCGCCCGCTCCTGGTCTAATTCCTGCTGAATCTTGGCGGCGTGTTCTTTCCACGCTTGCGCCCGCTTGCGGGCAATCGTTCGGCCCGTGGCGGTGGTAATCCGTCCGCGCGTCGCAATCAGTAACAGAGCGCCGAAAATAGCGCCGGCCGTGGGCCTGGTTTCGGGGGCTTGGAATCGTTCGCCCTTAATCTGAAAAAGTACCATAATATAAGCCGCGTATTATATCCCGTTCGCGTTCGGGTCTTGGTCGGTCGTTCGGTCGTTCGGGTCGTTCGCCCGTGGTCGTTCGGCCTGGTTTGTTGGAATTGCACCCGCGCCCCGATTCGGTCGGGAGCGTCGCGCCGTTGCGCGGGTCGTTCGGGTGGGTCGTTCGGTCTTAGTAGATATAAGACCCGCGCCCGGTGGCGGTCATCTTGTCAACGAAAGCGCCCCACGCGGCGCGGCGGTTTTCCTCCGTGGTCCGTATCTCAATACGGGCGGCGGCTTCGTGGATATACCCGCCAATCGCGCCCACATAGGCAAGGCGGGCGAAGTCGTAACAACTTGCCGCAATCGCGGCGCAATCCCGCGCGGCTTGCTCGCTCGGAACAGTTACCGAAATAGTCCCTATATACATAGTATTTGCCCGCTATTTGCACCCGGTCGCGGTTTCCGTTCTTATGGTTGTAATCTTGCGCCCCGTCGCGGTAACGCTCCGCGCGTGTCTATTCGGGGCAATGTTGGCGGGCCGTTCGACCCGTCCGGGGTTTATAGGTATTTTTTCAGATGCTCAAAGAAAGCGCCCGCCGTGGCGAAGTAAGACCCCGCCGGGCGGCGGTAATGAGCGCGGGCGGCTTCCTTTCTCAGCGCGTCGCGTTCGTCGCTATTGAGGCAAAAAGCGTTTTTTTGAAAGTCCACGCCGGCGGCGGTTAGTCTGTTGATAATGTCGCGCTTTGCTTCGCGCCGTTCGTCCTTTGTTAGTCTCATATTCTCGCGCGGGTTTGTTGAGCCGGTCCACGCTTCCGGTGTTAAGTGGTGAATAATAGCGCCCCCGGCCGGAATCGAGCCGGCCCAAGTTCCAAAGGGGGCAACCCTCGCGGGGTGGTGTTTGTTAGTAGCTATCCGGGCGGAACTCCGGCGCGGTGCAAATGTAGCCGCCCCAATCCTGCACAATAGGCCCGGCGACCTCGTAACGGTTTGCCGGCTCGAATTTGAGCGAATACCCGCGCGGGTCTCTATTCGTGCGGAACTCGTCGCCGGCCTTGTCTTTGTTTCCACAGAGGGAAACGAGACGACGACGGGCGCGGGCCTCGGCTGCACTTTGTGCGCGTTCGGTTTCC
This sequence comes from Paludibacteraceae bacterium, assembly GCA_017471285.1. GTDB lineage: Bacteria > Bacteroidota > Bacteroidia > Bacteroidales > Paludibacteraceae > Colicola. Next base: position 4,373 of record JAFUUZ010000026.1, read on the forward strand.
TCAGTATAGCGCCGGCCGTAATCGTCGCGCCCGTTGCACTCCCATACGGCGAAGAAGTGCAAAAGCCGTTCATAATAATACGCGGACTTAATAAACGCGGCGAGATTCTCGGCGGGGATTTCGTAACGGTTTGCAAGGGCTGCAAAATGAGCGCGGCGGCGCGTGGTGGTGTTGGTCTGTTTCATATTCTCGCGCGGTTGTTAACCCGTCCGCGCTTGCGGGCTTTAATTGTTGAACATTTGCACCCCGTCCCGGTGTCGCTCCGGGCGTGGCATCTTGTGCGCGGGGTGTTGGTTTCTTTTCGGGGGTTGTGGCGCGAATCCCGCGCCGGTCGTATCTTTTCCCAAACTCGCGGAGCAATTAAGCCCGACCCGCTCCGGCTTGCGCCGTTCCTTTTTGCAACTCTCGCAATATGTCGAAGCCGGCAAGAGTGGCGGCGGGAGGTGTTACAACCTCAACCCGATACAAAGGTATATATAATATTTTATATATGCAATACTTTGACCCGAAAAAGTGCAAAAAAATGTAAAAAAAATTTCATCTTTGCACGCGAACGGCTCGAAATAACTATATATTCAATATGTCGCAATTATCAGAACTTGAAAAAATCGCGCTTTCGTGGGCCGCAACCCTCGAAGCCGGCCCGGATTGGTGGAAATTGTACGAAGTTACGCACCCCGTTAGAAAATCCGAAATATTAACCGCCGGCGTTGTCTCGGCGTGGAAAAGGTCCGCACGAATAGCAAATTATTTCGAGGAACAAAAGCGCAACTTTTCCGCCCGTGTGGACGCAATCAGACAAGAGGAACGCGAACGGATAACGGGAGCAACGGAGCAGGAAACGAGCGAAACGGGCAATAATAACGAAATAGGCGCAAAGTTCGACTTTTCCGACCGGGGGCAACTGTTGCAATATCTTAACAGAGTAGCCAACACGAGCAAAGACGAAAAGCGGCGCTTTGAGGCGCTCAAACTGTTAGCGGATTTGCAGCAATTCAAGAAAGACGACCCGAACGGGGGCGAAATACAACGCTTTTACACTCCGTTAGCGTGTCAAGATTGCCCGCTATACCTCAAACAGAAAGAGAAAACACCGGCGGCGGTTTAGATTACTTTAATAATGTAAACCACACCAGGCGACGAGCGCGGCGCGAAATCTTGCCGGGGGAGGGGGCAACCAGGGCCACCGAAGGGGCGGGAGGCGTTTTCGAGAAATTTTTTTGTGAATTTTTTTTCATCGGCTTTCGGGGGACTGAGGGCCGATGATTGTTTGTTGTTGTAAATCTTTTGCGCATCTTTTTGGCAGATTTACAATTTTGGCCTTTGTAACTTACTGATTGACAATATCAGTTGTTTATCTCGTTAATCTCGTTACTCTTTTTGAAAAGCAAACCGTGAATAGAAAATATAGAAGAGGGATATAGAAAAAGATGAACGAGATGCACGACGCGCTCTGTTTCAATGCGTTACAGAGGAAAAGATGCGCAAAAGATGCGCAACTCAATTTACATACCCCCGTCAAACGGCCTTCTGAGCGGGGTGAGGTAATTTCGGAAATTCGATTTTAATTCATTTTTCGCCCGTTTTGAGCGGTACGACATTGGAAGATGTTGGAAATTCTTGGAAATTTCGGGTATTTTCGATGTAATTATCTGTAATTATTATTGCAATTTCGGGGTATTTTTGCACCTTTGTGGTATGAGAAAAGGAGAAAGGATATTAAAAAAGGCATTTCCCGAAAGGTCGGAGTTCTCTGAGGAAGAGATAGAGCTGGCGGAGAAGGTGATTGAGGCGTACCTTGCGCCGACACCGCGTTCCTCGGCTCTTCCGACGAAGTACACAGATGTAGGCGATATTCTTGAAATCGGCGGGCATCGGTATGAGTGTATCGTGGCGCGTCGGTGTTCTGTGCCGAGCGAGGCGTGTTCGGGGTGTGACTTCTCGCGCAAGTATCGCAATTGCTCAGATGTGCAATGTTCCCCTTTTGACAGAAGAGACGGAAAATTCGTGTGGTACAAGGAGGTGAAGTAATGGAGGACGAGATTCGTGGCTTGTTGGCGCTCTATGCCGACGATTTTGCCCGCGTGGGCGGGATAAGGGTACAATCTGAGCGGAAGGACGAATACTGCCGCATCATCCGGGGATGCCTTACGGTGTCGTCGCTATGCTACATCGGTAAGGTCCTGCACTATTTCGACGGGCGGGCCTATGTGCCGACCTCCCGCGCGGAGGTGGCCTCGGCGGTTATCAATTGCCTCTCGGATGATATGGGGATTGGCGCGTCTGACTTGTCGCGGCTGGGGGACATCCCCTATGTCGTGCTTGACAAAAAAGTGAAGTCTCCCGATGTCACGAAGGTGTCGTTTCTGAATGTCGTCTATGACATCGCGACGGGTAAGTGTCTGAAATTCTCACCCGACTATTTTACGGCGTATGCGTTGCCGTACAAGTTCGACGCTAAGGGCGAATGCCCTGGGTGGCTGCGCTTTCTCGGCGAGGTCCTGCCCGATGCCGCGATGCAAGCGTGCTTGCAGGAGTTCTTTGGGATGTGCTTCGTGGACCGGCAGAAGTATTCCATAGAGAAGTTTGCGCTCTTCGTGGGTAAGGGCGCGAATGGGAAGAGTGTCGTCTGCGAGGTGATAAAGGCGGTCCTCGGCGGGGATTCCTGGGTGGATAATCTCTCGCCGGACCAACTGCAAGACCCGAAGCAAGTTGTGTCGCTGAATGGGAAGGTCCTCAACATTGCGCCCGATGTGCGGCGCGGCGCGGCCTTCGATAGCGCGTTGAAGGCGCTTTCCTCTTCGCAAGTGGTGAAGGGGTGGGCGATGTACAAGGGAAGCCAGGAGGTGAAGTGTCCCCCGCTTGCTTTCGCCCTCAACGAACTGCCCGTGTTCCGTGACACGACCTTTGGCTTCTTCCGCCGGATAATGCTTTTCAGCTTCAACTATACCGTCCCCGAAGAGAAGCAGGACAAGCAGCTTGCCTCGCGCCTCGTGGCGACGGAGGCGAGCGGCATCTTCAAGTGGATAATGGCCGGCCGAGCGCGGCTCATTGCCAACGGCGGGCAGTTCACGCCCTGCCCCGCTATGGACCAGGCCCGCACCGCTATGGAGGGCCGCGTCAAGACGGAGCAATCCCCCGTGCTGCAATACCTCGAAACGGCGGGTTGGAGCGTTGCGCCTCAGTATGCCGGACAGACCCCCGATAGGGTGACTGCGACGCAGATATACGAGGGTATGGAGGCGGCGGTCTCCAAATACAATATCACACACGAACTGCGGCGCTACGGCGTGATGTCCGAGCGCGGCAAGGAAGTAAGGTATCTACTGTATAAAAACAATCAATATGGCGAACAAAACGATTAAACTCGGCCCGAACGACATCCGTTGCGGGAATCTGATTTACCACGACGAGCCTCAGTTCATCAAGCTCGTGGATGTGGCCGGCTATTTCTCCTACCGCATCAGCAAGTTCATCCCTCGCGGGCAAATCTTGATGATTGCGATGCAGCAAGCCAAGAAAGACCCGTCGCAGATGCGCTACTTGGAAAATCACGCGGTCGTGACCTTTAACGCTATGACTTGCGTCCCCGACCAGCAGTTCTTTCTCGAACAGAACGCCTCTGCGGTCAACTGCATCAACCGCCACAAGGACATCTATGGCGTGAAGGAGGAAATCTTGGAGAAGGAGGACGCTCAAATCTTGCAGGAAGAGCGCGAGCTGGCCGAGGCTATGGAAGAAGCAAAGAAGGAGGAAGAGAATGAAGCCCCTAAGAGTGAAGATTAAGCGCTTCGTCGCTGATGCGGAGATTCCGCGCTACGCCAATCCTGGGGATGCGGGTATGGACCTCGTGGCCGTGACCCGCTCCTTCGACGAATTTGGCAACATCGTGTACGGAACGGGCCTCGGCTTCGAGATTCCCGAAGGCTATGTTGGCCTGGTGTTCCCGCGCAGCAGCAACTGCAAGAAGGACCTCTTCTTGACGAATAGCGTTGGTGTGATTGATTCCGGCTACCGTGGCGAGGTGACGCTGAAATTCAAGCCGACGGACCTTCGCTGCGACAAGTGGGGTCGCATCAACCGGCAGAACAAGTCCTTCCCCTACGAGGTTGGCGAGTGTGTCGGCCAACTGATTATTATGCCCTATCCGACGATTGAGTTCAAGGAGGTGGCCGAACTGTCTGATTCTGCCCGTGGCGCTCACGGCTACGGCTCAACGGGTAAGTAATGGCTGAGAAGGTGCATCAGATACACGAGTTTGAGTGCGGCATCTACCCGCGCAACTTGTGGATTACCGTGGGCGCTCCGATAGATGTCCTGCGGGACTTCTTCGGGAAGGACTTGCCCGAAATGGATAAGGATGCCGCCGCCGATGTGACATTGGTCCACGCAGACAAGCCAAAGCCTCGCGGTGGAGTTCTGATTCGCTTCGAGAATCGGAAGGAACTCAACACCGAGAACATCTGCCACGAGGCCGGCCACGCTGCGTTGGAGATATTTCACTACTGTGGCGCGGGCATCAACTATGACAACCAAGAGCCTTTCTGCTACCTTATGGGGTGGATTGCTCGTATGTGTGACAAGGTAAGACGAGGAAAATATGAAGATTGAATTGCTCGAAATGGCCGGCCTCGGCTCGGCGTTGAAGGCCCTGCGCCTCTCCTACGGAAAGGAAATGCGTAGTGGCGTTGTCTCAGATGTCTATTCCCGTGAGCCTGGCGACTTCAAGTATGAGACGAGCGTCGCGATGAATCCCGACGACCTCGCGCTGATGCAGAAGCTGATTTCCGCCGGCGACGAACACGCGAAGGTCCTGCGCGGCGTGCTTGTGTATGTTGCGATTACCGCACCCCGCTATTGGTGGCAGGAAATGGTAACTTACGACAAGATTGGCTCACAATGTCTGATGTCGGAATCCACTATGCACATCCAGGGCAAGGGCCTTTCGACGGAGGACCTTGTGCGGATGAAGGAGAATCTGACCGAGGGTACTGAGCAGAAGCGCATCTACTACTTCTCTTATCAGACGCTCCGCCGCATCTACCGTCAGCGTCGCAACCACCGCCTCCCCGTGTGGCATACCTTCTGTGAGTGGGTCGAATCCCTGCCGTTTGCTAATGAACTCATAACCAACGGTCTCTGATATGCCACCGAAAGGATTATTCAACCTCAACGGCTCTACGAAGCTATACGCCACCCGCAAGGACACGGGCGAAGAGTACGAGGTGAGCGCCGAGGTGGTCCAAGACAACATTTCGGTCCTCAAAAAAGCGTTTGCGCCCGAAGGGTACGCTCCGCCGAAGGACCTCAGTTGCGGGCCGATTACCTTCGATGTGCGCCTTTCGGAAGATGACATCAAGAAAATCTATCGCGAGGTCGGTGCGCTCTCGAATATCCGCAGCTACTACTACAAGTGTCGCGAGCAGTACGCGAATAAGCGTAGGCCGCTCGAACTTGTCTGCAACCGCAAGTGCTTCGACATTATCAATCACGAGGCGCATTGGTTATATGGGTGCAACTTGAAGAGGTGGGCCAAAAGGTTTCACCTCAACATAAAATTTTCTAAACCACTTAAATACAATCGCGTCAAGCTATGAACATCTTACGAAAACTTCTGAATTGGGCCGGAACTGACGGTCTCCTGCACATTGGATGCAGTTTCTTCATCTGCCTGGTGGTTGGCGCATTTCTGCCGATATGGGCCGCAGCCGGCATAACCCTCTTGATTGGTGTCGCGAAGGAAATCTTCGACCTCCTGCATCCCGAAAGCCACTCCGCAGAATGGAAGGACCTTATCTGCGACGCTATCGGCATCGCGGTAGGCTGCGGCATCATCCTTCTCTATACGCTCCTATGATTGTCAAGTTCTTTCAGAAAGCGGTCTATTTCGAGATTCTTCCCTCCCTTTCGGTTTGGGCCGGCCGGAAGGAGGGGAAGTTTCGCGTTGCCCTTTGGTTTTCTTGGCTCAACTGCATCATCCTTTCCTTGCAGATAGATGTTTAGGATTGTACGGCTCTTGCTGCATCAGCAGAAGGTTATCCACGAGTACGAACGCCTCGTGGAGCATATTCTTGTAGAGTTGGCTACGCGCCAATGCGTCCCTTACAAGCCCTTCAATGACGACCTCGTACCCGACGCGGCGGGTCTTTGCGAAGAGACGGTCAATGTTCTGCGGGACGCAAAGAAAGGGCCGGGAGATTACCTCTCGGCCCTGGTTAGAACAACAACAACCGAAAAAAGTTAAGTGATGTCCTTCTCGAACACGGGAACTGCGTAGCAAACGCAGTTGGGGTGAACGGGCAGGACCACATCATCAATGGGGTACGGGCTTCCCGCTACCACATCGTCGCAACTCGGACAGTCGTAGTCCGACCCCCTCAGCACACGATAGCCGATAGCGCCCGCCCTGCGGTAGCCATAGACCACGCCACGATTGTAGGCGCGGTTTACCATATCCGAGGATGTCAGCACGAAGCCACGGAGCGGCGAGATAGGCGTACCCTTGTCCCAATAGTAGCCGCCCTCGCGGATAATCTTCGAGGCGTAGCTGCGTCCGTCCTCGAACGCCTTTTTCCAAAGCGGCGATATATACGGGTTGGCGAGAAACACAAGGAGATTCGTGGCGATGCTGCCCTTCGACAGACCGTTGGCGAATCCGATTGTGGCCCAACCTTCGAGGATGAATTTGAGGTGCGAGGCGTACTTGTCAAGGGTGTTCTGCGCCGTGATGTCGAAAAGGACGAAAGCAACGATTTCGTCAGCGTCCTCTTCATCATTAGCCTCTTCTATCGCGCGACGCATACGCACCTCCGCATCTGCGAGAATCTCGTCAGAGAGCGCCATAAGGATGCGGTTGGTCTCCGCGTCAAGGTCTGCGTCCGCCTCGAAAGTGAACTGCTTGCCGAGACTTCTGTACGCCTCAGCGAGAGCGAGAATCTTTCCGACGGTGGACGCGACCTTCAAGCGGTAGTCCGTTGCTATCGCGGCGATGTCTTGTAATACCTTATCCGAGTACATTACTGAGCGTTGCGGGCGTTAGCAATCACATTGGTGTCCTTGTTGCTTGCGGGCTGAGGACCAACAAGAGCGTCGTGCACCTCCTGGTTGATGCGCTCATTCTCACCAACAACACCGTAGCCATACTCGTAGGCCATTTCGGAAGCGGACCTCTGAGAGAGAGCGCCGATGCCTTTGAGCTGGACGATAGAGTTGATAACCTCCGTCTCGCTTTGGAAGATGTACGGGAAGAGTTCAGCCTTCACGCCGAAGGTGTTGAAGTCCGAGGACTGCCCGACCTCAATGCCGTAGCCATACTTGAACAGTTCCACAATACTGTCAAGGAAAGGCTGGAAGTGCATCGAATCGTCAAGCGCCTTCAAGTAGGCATCCGCGAAGAGCATCTTCACGGTCAGCGAGGACATATCCGCGCCGGACTTGATTTCGGGGGTCTCCACGGCAAAGGAGGACCGCATAATATTCTTCTCCAATGTGGAAAGTTGGAGCGTGAAGGAGTTTGAGGAATCCGCCGGCTCTAAGAAGCCCACGCGAGCGTTGGGGTCGGGCGAGTTGATAGAGAGCGGCGTACCGTCAATGCTGCTCTTCATATCCATTTCCTCGCCGAACGAGTAGAGGATGCGAAGGGCGTAGGCGGCGTTGTTTTCGCAGAGCTGGGAGATTGCCATTTCGTAACTGTCAATCAGCGACTGAGAGTTGGCCCAAAACGGCTCGCCGTAGCGGTCGTAGGCAATCGGAATGGTCTTGAAGTTGTGGCGGACGAGCGGCTGGTCTATCACCCAACCATTGAGGCCAAGAAGGTCCTTGACCTTATTCTTTGCGCCCTTGATGCCCTTCTTGTCCTTCTTGTAGCGGGCGTAGTATTTCTCGTCCCACACATCAAGATACTCGGAGATTTCCTTGTCGTCTCCGTCGCGCAGGGAGTAGCGCCGGCCGAAGAGGGCGAGCTTGCCGGTTTCGGGGTCGTAGTGCGGATAGAGGATGTCGCCCTTCTCGAACGAGAACACGCGGTAGCCGAGTTTCTTGTTCTTGACGAAGAAGCACACGGCGCAGTCGCCGGTCTTTCCGTCGGCAGAGAGAGCCTCGTAGATAGCGTTCTCAATGTTGCACTTCTCCCAACCTTCGCGGAACTTGCAGAGCATTTCCTGGTCCTTCTCAGTAGGCTTGGCCGAGGTGATGCGGAGGTTGGTGTTGTTGCCGACGAGGGCCGTGAGGCGCTTGACGAAGATGCGCTCCTGGAAGCCAATGGCAACGCGCGACTTGATTTTGGCGTAGAACTTCCCGTCGTCGTCCTTGCGGAGCGGGTTGGGATAGTATTTGAGAGAGTTGATTTTGTGCGAGTTGACATCGAACTCGCGCAGGAAGTCTGACTGCGTAAGCAACTCGAAGCGGAGCGGGTCGCGGCCTTCCTCGTACTGAGCGGCGGCATCCCCGGTCTGAAAGCCCGCGCAACTGACGGTCAGACACTCCGAAGGCAAGGCCCGCTTGAAAGCAGCCTTCACAAGAATGTCCTTCGGCGAGAGTGTTTGAATGTTAATGGAGTTCATAACTTATTGCAATAAAGTTGATTGTTAATAGCCAAACGCTCCGAATCCCTTGCGGACGCATTGCCTCTTATGCTCGAAGAGGTGCATTACCATAAACAGACCTTCGATGAAGTCCGGGGAATGCCCGATTTCGTCTTTCATCTGCTGCTTGGGGATTATCTCGAAGCGTGAAATGTCGTCTTTGCGTTTGAGGGCGAGGCGCTCTTCCACAAGGCGGTCCTTAACCGTAAAGCTGCGCCCCTTCTTGTCGGTGAACTTGCGGTCAAGCAAGGCCGAATCTATGCTGAACTCGTGGCTCTTCATCGCCTTCACGAATTTCTCGGCGCACTCGGATTTGAGGGTGTTCCAAATGCGGGAATCCGACGGGGCGGACTTGTTGTTGAATTTCTCTGCCCGCTTGAAGTAGCCTTCGAGCCAGAGTCCGAGGCCGTTGGAATCGTAGGTGAAGTTATCCTCGCGCACGCCATTCTTTTTGAGGAAATGCTTGACGAACGGGACGACATCATCTGAGAGTACCCCGCGCCAAGCGTCAAGGTCGCAGATGTGATGCCCGTCGAAGGCGTAGATTACGAAGAAGTCTCCCGATAGAGCGACATCGGCGGAGGCTCGCATCGTACCGTCGCGGCGTTCCGTGTTGTTGAAGAAGGCATCCATATCGTCAAGGGACAGAAGCGAAGTGCCGCTATCCACATCGCGCCAAATGCCGCGCATATCGTTGACGACCGACGCGCCGCCCTTTGATGCCAGGCGGGAGACATAGCGCTTGTCGGTGGCTTGGAGAATCTTGTTGTCGGAGTAGTCGCCTTCGATGAATTGGAGCGTCAGAATCATATCCTCCGGCGAGAGGTCGTCCTTGCCGAGCAACAGTAGGTCAATTTTCTCTTTGGCCTTCGGGTGTGCATAGACCTCCTGCCAAGTGTCGCCCCACGCGATTTCGCTGATGTCAGAGCCGTAGTTGAACATATAGCGCTTTCTTCCGTCGCGCTCCGGGATTACGGTGTCTGTTTCGGGGTCAATGTAATACTCCAACAGTTTGCGGAGTTTGTTGGACCACCCGACGGGGTTGCAAGTGGCGACAAGCTGAGAGCGCACGCCGGCGGTGTTTCGGTTGACCGAGAGGAAGTCGAAAATCACATCCACATTCTCGCGGGTGTGTTCCGGCAACTCTTCAAGGTCAATGTAGGCCATTTCAGCGCCACGGAAGCGGTCGGTGATTTTGCCGAGGTCCTGCAAGTGTTCCATTTTGAGCGTCGCGCCCTTCCCGTCAAGGAAGGACCACTCATAGGAGGATTCCTTCGCCGTGCCGAATCCACGGAACACGGGCTTCGAGGATTTCCACGGGCCGCGCTTCACATCGTCCTCGTACTTACGGAAGGCGTACATAGAGACATCGGGGTTGAACATATACGGGAGCGCCTTGTAGAGCGCAATCCACGACTTGCCGCCGCCCTTCTTGCCGCCGATGATTACCACATCGGCATCCGCCTCACATACGCGCTCCTGGAATCCCTTTTGGGGGACAAGGTTGTACGAGCGCTTGCCTTGAATCTTCTTTTGGAGATTTTCTTCACGCAGAATTTCGATGTACTCATAGGAAAAGACCCGCATTCCGACGCTTGCGAAAACGGGGTCAAGGTACTGCTCTTCTGCTGCTTTGGTTGCCTTCATAGCCGCAAAGGTGGAGAAATAATCGCAATAAAGTGTAATAAATCTTTCATTTTATAGCGAAACAATATCTATTATCGCCGTGCGGACAATGGAAATAAATGGAATAATGTGAAACAATAATTTTGCAATTGTCAAGAAAGATTCCTTACCTTTGCCGTGGATATGGCCGAGAAAGACACACAGATGCGTTTTACGAAGATAGCTTGCCCTCAATGCGGTAAGCCTTTTCCCGTGCGTATAATCCAGCTCAACGGTAGGCTTCGCTACTCCATTCGCTGCAAGTCCTGCGGCAAGATTAGCGAAATCGAAATTGAGAACAACATATCGGAGGCCAAGTAGCGCCCAACAGAGACAACTAAGCGTCCTTAGAGACCACAACAGTCCGGCGGAGAAGCACCATAGGGGTGCTTCCTTGTCGGGCTATAATTTTATAAAACATTATGAAACAAAAAATTGTAGATGCACTCAAAACTGCTTACGCGACGCTGGGGTTGAGTGACGAGGCTTTTGACGGGGTTGCCTCTCTACTCGAAAAAACTGTCACCGAGGAATCCCAAATCGCAACTGCTATTGCCGGGGACGATGTTAAGGGACTTCTCAAAACAATCCAGGGCCAAGTTGATTCGTGGAAAAACAAGTTCCACGATAAGGACAAGGAACTGAAAGCGTACCAAACCGCGCATCCCGACACCAAACCGTCTGACCCTCCCGCAGACCCGAACGACCCGGTGCAGAAGAAACTCGCCGAGTTGGAGGCCAAGCAGAAGGAGTACGACGCGAAAATCAAGGCGACGGAAGCGAAGGCGCGTAATGCCGAGGTGGTGTCCGAACTTCACCGTCTGTTGAAGGAGAAAGGCGCTGATAACGACTTTATCCGCAATATGACGCTGAGGGGCATCGAAATCGGCGAGAACGATACCGCAGAAAGCCTTGTGGAGAAGTACAAGACTGAGTACGACAAGAACTTCAAGGAGGCTTACGGTGACGGTCCTGCTCCCAAGACGGGCGTGCAGACCCCTACTGAGTATCAAGCCGGCGCTTACGCAAGCGAGGTCGAACGCTTACGGGCCGAAGGGAAACTCCCCAAAGCCGAGTAGTACAACTTTAATATAGTAACATCTTATGAGAAGCTCTTTTAATGCTTTCGGACAGAGCAAGAAGCTCTACGATGCCGGTAGCGTCCCCGTGTGGCTTGGGACTGTTACCGCAGTTCCCGTAGGTGGCACGCTTCCTTCTGCCTTCGTGAAGAAGGACGCTCTCTACCCTGCGGGTACTCCTATCTGCCTGGACGGTAAGACTATCACTCCGCTCGTCGCGTTTGTGGTCGTCTCCTATACCGCCGCTACCACGGGCGACTACGACACTATTGTTATCAAGCCCTGCACCTACGGTGGCGTTGACTTCATCCCCGCCGTGAACGATATGTTGCAGAAGCTTGGCGCGAACTTCGCCGCCACCGGCAAGGCCGCAAAGGTCGTTGCCGTTACCGCTCTGACGGGTGACGACGCGGGCAAGTACGAGTTCACCGTTGACAAGACCGCCAACCTCGGCAGTCTGAGCGCCAACGACATCCTCGTTTTCTCCGCTTCCGCTACCGCCGGCACGGGCAAGGCTATGGCGAATCAGCCCAACGCCTACCTCTACAACGACATTTTCATTGGCGACATTGACCCGTCCCTCGAAGGCGCGGGCGCAAGCGGTGCTGCCGTGAAGATGCACGCTGAGGGCATCCTTATCAACCGCACCCCTGCCGCCGACTTCAAGGCTGCAATGGCTGCTGCCGTTCCGGGTGTTGTGCAGGTCAACTACTAATCGAAGGAGGAAAAAGTTATGAATACCAACACTCTCGAATTTTACGACCTCCTGGCCCGCGCCCTCGGCGGCAACGACGCAAAGCGTCTCCAGGGCTATCTTGACGAGGTTATGGCCGTGAAGTACAACGGCCTCCAGCTCGACGGTTTCACCTTCAACCCCGATATGCAGCTTGACTTCACCTACGAGCAGTTGCAGAAGGAGGTTGGTCTGAATGTTATGGCTCAGTATGTGGACCTTGACAGTCCGGCCATTCCTCTCGGTGGCGAGGGATTCCAGCTCTCCACGGGCAAGATTCCTCGTATGAAGCTCGTCGAATACTTCAACGAGGACAAGGTGCGCAAGCAGCTTATTATGGAGCAGCGCTTCGGCGGCTCTTCCGACCGGGTTATCAACTCCGCGAAGGACAAGCTCTTCGTCACCCTTGACAAGCTGATTGGCGGACACACCAACTCTCTGACCTATCAGCGCCACCAGGTCGTCTCTCGTGGTAAGTTCACCCTTACCGACACCAACAACCCGAACGGTATCATCAATCAGACCTTCGCCGCCCACATCCCCACCGCGAATGTGACGAATCTGAGCGGCACGGCCCGTTGGTGGACCTCCGTCAGCGACGGTGTTTACTCCGTCGAAGGCTCTGCTTGCGACCCTATCAAGGACCTCAAAGCCATTGTGCGTAAGGCCAAAGACAAGGGCGTGAAGGGTCACTTCGAGCTGGACGAGGCATACGCTGAGCAGGTCGTGGACCACTCCAAGATTAAGAGCGCTATCGCTTCCCGTCTGTACCCTCTCGCTTCCGGCGATGCCCTCATCGCCGCTATCGCCGCCGTTGCCAATATGGACCGCGACGACAAGCTGCGCGAACTCGGCAAGATTGTCGGCGCTCCCTTCAAGACGATTGATTCTATCGTCTCTGTGGAGAAGTGGGACAACACCTACAAGAAGCTCGTGCGCCCGACCTTCCGCGCCTTCGAGGACAATGTTCTCGTGTTCGTGCCGGATGGCTCTCTCGGCGAGGTGCTGACTGTTGAGCCTATCTCCGTCGGCGGTACTGTCGGCTCTTTCTACGGCGGTCGCCTTCTCGTGACTGTCGGTGTGGACTATGTGAAGAAGTGTCAGTCCTACAACACGGAAATGACCTCTCTCGTCGTCCCGGACAAGCCGCAGTATATGTACTACATCCACCCTTACGCCAACGCCTAAGAGTGGAAAACGATAACCGATAACGCAGGAAGAATATGAGCGCGACCTACACTTTCGAGGAATGGCTTGTGGGAATGGTTGATTTCAATGTTCCCGATGCCACGATTAAGGCAATCCTCTACAACAACGGCGTGACCGCCGGCTCTGCCGTGAGCGGCGCTACGGAGAAGCAGAAGGACCTCTGCCTTGCGGACCTCTATATGTGGTTAGCGGCATCTTCTTCCGCTACATCGGGGGAATATGTCTCTGACGGTGGTTGGCAGCATCAGAAATCCAACAAGGTCGTAGTGGACCGTTCCGGCCTCCGCGAGAGGGCGAAGCAACTCTACGCCAAGTGGGACGACGAGCGTGCCAACTCCGTCGGAAACAAAATCACCGTGAAAGACCTCTACTGATGTTTAACCCGCGATTCCCACATACGCTGACTGTGAAACGGCCTCGCAAGGATTCCTCCGGCGAGCCGGTTTGCGACGCTAATGGCGACCACATCTACGATGTCGTGACCCTCACTTGCGTAGAAATGCGCGACCACGAGCCGGTCCGTGATGCCAACGGCGCTTTCGTGACCTTCGAGGCACAGTCTGTCAGCTTCGGGTATCGTACCTCGTCGAAGGACACTCTGACCGCCGGCGATGTGATAGTCTCCGACTTCCGCATTGCTTGCCCGATGTTCCTTACCGAGATACGGGCGGACGACATTCTGTTCCTTACGGACTATGAGAGGTCCTATCGCGGCAAGGTGGTTAAGAAAACGACCTTCAACTTGGGTACGAGCATTTGGTTTGACGAGGTGCGCAACTAATGGATTACCAAAGTCGCAACGATGCCCGCATTGAGAAGGGGTTTGCGAAGATTCTCCGCAAGAAGGACGAGCAGACCAAGAAGGCAATGGTGAAGTGTATGAAGAAGGCGTATGAGTACGCGATGAATCTTCACGAACACACGCATCATAACCTTCACCTCATAATGGGCGGAGATTACGGTTGGGCCTTAGTCCACAACGGAGTAATCGAAGAGAAGTTTCTGAGTACGGGCAAGAACGATAGGGGTACGGCTGATGCCAAACTCGAATCGCTTGCCTTGAAGGTTGGAAATAAGGGTTGGGTAGGGATTCTAATGGCAGGAATGGAGGCCGGGAACTACCACACGAACTTTGAACGGGGAGTGTTGAGGGCCGACGCTGAAATGACTGCTACCGAGTTCCAAAAGCATTTCAAGAAGTTTAAGCTTGTATGAACAACTTTGACATAACTACGCTTGAAGAGGCTTTGAAATCCATACTGACGACGGGAGCAGTTTCGACGACAGTATGGAACAACCGCCCCAAGACCGTGGATTCGACGAAGAATGATTTTGTCGTCGCCTCGGTACAGAGCAATATGGAGGATATGGATGCCTATGGCGACACCTTCGTGAATATCGCTCTGTTTGCGAAGGACGGTAGCGGCTTCAAGAACAAGACAAAGTTGAGCCTTATGTACGGCAAACTTCTGAACTGTATGCCCGCAGCCTACGAGGTCACGAATCAAGGCGTAACGGTTGCCGCCTATGAATTTGACACGAATCCGACCATATTCCCCGATGTCGCGGACGACTACGGCTATCATTGTAGAATCATACAATTTCGTGTAACTCAAAAAATAATATAACGCGCTATGGCTACACTTACCAAAGCTATGCTGGCCGACCTTATGAAAGGTAACGCAGCGATTTCGATGCTGGCTTGCCCTGCCAACGGCCAGGTTACTCTCGCTAGCCTGGACTTCTCTGGCGCAGACCAGATTTTCTCTATCAAGGACAGTCTCACGATTGCTCCCTCCGACCCGACTATCACCAACATTCAGATAGACCAGCTCAATGAAATCATTGACACGGACATCGAGGACGGTGATTATGTCATCAACGCGAACATCCCCTCTATCGCCCAGGCCGTGCTTGACTACTTCTACAACGCGGGTGCTACCGTGTCGTCTATGAAGGGTCAGACCGCTACCGACCTCTACGACGGTAAGGGCTACCTTGACCGCAAGGAAGTGTGGGTGTCCGTGCTGATTGAGAGCGCGAGCAAGCAGACCGCCGTGTGCTTCGCCCGTGTGAAGGTTATCGTCAACCCTCCCGCACGCGACGACAACTCCAACCCGGTTTACCTCAAATTCGCCGGCTACATCAACGCCAACCTCAAAGCGAATGAGGGCAACTTCGTTGTGTTGAAGAAGCACACCGTTTAGTAGGCTAAAACCTATCCTTTCCTAAATCTCACCGGGGGCGGGCCGCAACGCCCGTCCCTATTTCTTTAAGAAGCTTATGAAACAACCAATCAGCGACGCAAGGAGGGAGTACACGGACATCGTGAATGACATCCCCACGACAGTTGCAATACCAGGTACAAAGAAGTCCGTCAAGGTGACGGGAATGAAGCCCTACACGATAGAGCGATTGACTGAGTTATGGTGTTCCCGCGATATGACTATCAAGGAGGACAGTTCTGAAACTCTGCGCGACCTCTGCAAAGAGCCGTATTTTGCGGTGAAGGAGGCGTGCCTTTTCGTTCTGAACGGCTATTGGAGGATAAGGTTGCTTTTCCCTCTGATGTGGCGTATATGGGGCAAATTGAGGGGCTATACCGAGGCGCAGATGCTGCCTATCATAATGGAAGGTAAAAAAAAACTTCCGCTTACGGCACATTGGACCAATATGGCGTACTCGGTGGATATGAGGAACGATTGGATGAAGCTGACGAGCAAGGAAGCAGAGCAATACCGAGCCGAACTTCTCTCGGTTGCGAAGCGGCTTTCTGCGAAAAATTCCCACAGTACGGGGGAATCCGCCGCTTCTTCTTCGGCCTCATAGAAGAGCGCAGTTGGGGATATAGGTGCGTGCTGACGCTCCCTCAGATAGAGATTATGCAGTCTGACTTGCCGCATACTCTCTACAAGAAACAGAAGGACAGAAAGAAGGTTGTTGTTGACGACGAGGCCGTGCGCTTGCAGGAAGAGGCCAATAAGAGAGCCGCCGAGCGTAGGGCCGCAAAGAACGGGCAGCAGACCTATACGATAGACGAGTTGTTTGCCGATGCTGCCGACGAGTAGTAGCACGGCATAATTTGTAAATACCGACCCTATGGCAAAGATAGACGAGTTGAACTTTCAACTCATATTGGACGACAAGAAATTCAACAAGCAAGTCAAGTCTGACTTGAAGGCTGCGCAGGACCTCAACGCGCAGCTATCTACGCTTCTCAATGTCAAGTCTCGTATCACGGGCCTCACGAAGTCCGAATACGATTCTCTCAGCCGCGCCGAGAAGTTGGAGCATAAGCGCAGAATGGATATTGAGGCCGACGCAAAGGCGGTTGCCGCAAGGAAGCTTGACGAAGCAAGGGAGGTTGAGATTCTCCAACGCTCCAACGGCCTCCACAAGACGCGCAACAGATTTCTGAGCGAGGCGGCAACATTGGCCGGCTCGTATATCTCCATTATGGGCGCGACGAAACTCGTCAGCAACCTTGTCCGGGTTTCCTCGGAGTTTGAGTTGCAGAGGACTACGCTTCGCGCTATCCTGCAAGATGTCAACGGTGCGGACCGCATCTTCGAGCAGATTAAATCCCTCGCCGTTGTATCGCCCTTCTCCTTCCGCGAGTTGGTGACATACACAAAGCAGTTGTCGGCCTACTCTGTGCCAATTGGCGAACTGTACGAGACCACGAAGATGCTCGCGGATGTGTCTGCGGGTCTTGGTGTCGGTATGGACCGCCTCGTGCTTGCATACGGCCAGGTCCGAAGCGCCGCATTCCTGCGCGGCCAGGAGGTCCGTCAGTTCACGGAGGCCGGCATTCCAATTCTTGACGAACTCGCGAAGCAGTTTGGCGAAATAGAAGGACGCTTGGTTTCCGTCGGCGAAGTCTTTGACAAGATTTCCGCCCGACAAGTGCCGTTTGAAATGGTTGCGAAGGTCTTTGAGGATATGACCTCCGCCGGCGGCAAGTTCTATCAGATGCAGGAGATTCAAGCGGAGACCTTGAAGGGTAAGCTCTCCAACCTCACCGATGCCTACGAGATTATGTTCTCGGAGATTGGCGAGAAGATGTCTCCTGCGATGAAGGGCGCGGTGGATTGGCTGCGCTCCCTTGCCGAGAATTACGAGAGCATTGGGCGCACCATTCTCGAATTGGTTGTTACCTACGGCGTGTACAACGCTGCGCTCCTTGCTACCGAGGTAATTACAAAGTCCTTTACTCTCAGCAACCACAAGCTGCTTGATTCCCTCGTCTCCGTTGCCAAGAAGTTGAAGGGCGTTATCCTCAGCAACCCGTATGCTCTTCTCGCCGCCGGCGCAACTGCCGCCGCCTACGCTATCTACAAGGTTATCCAGGCGTGGACCGAAGAGAGCGAAATGATGCGGCACTATCAGCGCACCATTAAGGATATGGAGGCCGCGCAAGCATCCGAGATTGCTACGCTTGACACCCTCTACGCGAAGCTGAAACTCGCGAAGCAAGGCACGCAGGAGTACGACGATGCGCGGAACGCCATTCTCAGCAAGTATAGCGACCACATTGAGAATCTGCGTCGTGAAGGCGTTGAGGTGAGCAACCTTGCGAATATCTATTCCAACCTCCGTACCGAGGTCTTGGCGGCTGCGCAGGAGCGCTTTATGACGACTGCTATGGAGAATGCGGACGAGGACTTCGCCAAGAAAACCGAGGACCTCTATAAGCGTTTTAGCGCCGCTTTCGAGAAGGGGTGGAAGGGAACGGTAGGAGGCCCGAAGGGAATAAAGAACGCCACCGCCTTGCAGAAAGAGGCGATTTGGCAATGGATTACCGGCGTGAAGAAGTCCGACGAGGTGCGAAATCTTCTTCCTGCCGGCTGGCTTGGATTCTTCGATTGGATTCGCAAGGACTTCTCTGCTGCGTCAAAGGAATATTCTCAGATTGTTTCCGATGTGACTGCGGCTCACCGTCAGTTGAGCGGTGAGATTAAAAAATCAACCGACCTTCCGAAGTTTGTTGACATCGTGCAGGGCATCCTCGGACCGAAGGATAAAAACTCTTTCAAGGGTATTTGGGCTGACGAGTACACGCAGTACAACGACTACCTTGAAACCCTCAAAAAGCGCTACTCCGAGCTGGGGCAGCAGATTCAGTTGGCGGGCAACGCCCAAGCCGACTATGTGCAGGGCTACAAGAACGAAATGGATGTCATACGGCGCATCGCGAAGGCTCTTGACCTCCCGACCTCCACAAATGTCTATGACTATGTGACGGGCAAGAGCGAATCTCACGGCGGTGGCCGCACGGAAAAGTCGCCGGAGCAGATTCGTATTGAACGGCAGATTGAACTTGTCAAGCAGCTTCGTGAAGCCTACGAGCAGCTTTCTCCGTACATCAGCGACGAGCGTATGGCCGGCACGCTGAGCAACATCTTCTCGGAATCCATTAACGACGAGGCGGAGCAGAACATAGTCAATGCAATGCACTACGAAGAGAAGCTTGTAAAACTCGCAAAGGAACTCGCAAAGTACGACCCCGAAGCGTCGGCGCGTCTTATGCTTTCTATTGGTGCTGACGGTGCTAAGGACCTCGTGACTGAATACAAGAACGCCTACGACCAAATGAAGGCGTATGCGGACTTTATGAACGCTTGGAAGGCGAAGGATTTTGAGGTGGAGGGTAGTGGAATCCTCGTTGACTTGTCGAAGGTTGCATCCGACCTCAATACCAAGCTGAACGATATAGAGAGCCGCAGTCAAAAGGCGAAAGAGCTTTTGAAGAAGGCGCAAGCCGGCGACAAGGATGCTATTGAGAGCGTGAAGGAAACCTACGGTCAGCAGTTTTGGGATGATTTCGTCGTCCGTGGAGAAGCCGCTATTGACGAGCTGGCTGACAAGGAGCGTGCCGCCGCTCGCACCATATCGCAAGAGAAGGTTAACGACCTCGCGAAAAAGTATGTCTCTGAGGGCTACTTCCTCAATAACATTGACCTCAAAGAGTTTGGCGACAAGACAATCTTCCAATTGGATAAGATGCGTCAGCGCCTCCAAGCCTTCCTTGATAAAGAGCCTCTGACGATTAGCGCCGACTTCCAGGCAATAGTGAACGGTGCGGGCATTGACACAACGAAGCTCTACGCCACGAACACCAACGGTGCGGTTACGAGCGATGTAGATATTGATGCCTTCGTGGATTCTCTGACCGAGGCTCAGAAGCAGGAGTTTGAGACAGAGATTGCCACGCTTCGGCTGATGAAGGCGACACAAAAGGCCGGCATCGGTTTCGACGACCTCTCGGAAGCTATCAAGAAGGTAGTGAGTGGAGACCTCGCAAATCTCACCGAAGAGGAAGGCAAGGCCGCTATGTCTCTTATCAAGGAGTACATTGGCGACTTTAAGCAACTCTTCTCTGCGATTGACGAGTATGCCGCCGAAGCTGGTAACAACGGCCTCTCTGCTCTTGCGAATGGCTTTACCGAGGTAATGGATGTGCTGATGCCGATTGCCGAGCGTATGATGCAAGGCGATTGGATTGGCGCAATTATCTCCGGCGTAACCTCCCTTGCAACCAAGATATTTCAAGCTGCCACGGCGCAGCAGAAACTCGCCAATGCCATTGAAGAGGCTGCGGCCAACCAGCGCGTACTCAACGCTGAAATGGCAATCTCTATGGGTGTTGACGGAGTGTTTGGCAAGGACCAATATCGCGAACTTATCAACGCCTACGACCAGGCCGCAGATGCCTACAAGGTTTGCGCGAGCGACATTGCTGAGGCCACGAAAAAACTCGGCGGCGGCGGCGGCAACGACAGTAACGGTTTGGCTACGGGTATCGGCGTTGCGGCCGGCGCGGGCCTCGGCGCTGCTATCGGCGTGTGGTTTTTCGGTGTCGGCGCTCTCATTGGAGCGGCTATCGGCGCTGCGGTTGGCCTGGTGGCCGGCGCGACCATTGATATTGTCAACGAGGTTGACAACTACACGCTGACATTGCAGGAAATGGCCGACAAGATTGGCGCTCCACTTCTGACCGAGGACGGAGTGTTCAATAAGGAGACCTTGCAGAAGATTCTTGATACCTACACGGACCTCAACCAAGAGAGCGTTGCCTTCATCAAGAATCTCATTGCCAATGTGGAGATTTTCGAGAAGTCTTGCGATGCCGTAGCGGAGACAATGACCGACATCTTCGGCGATGTGGCTGAGAGCGTGGCCGATGCCTTCATTACCGCATTCAAGGAATCCGGCGAGGCTGCTCTTGACTATGCCGACATCATTGACAACCTCGCTACATCCATTGTGAGAATGGTGATGAAGTCCGCTCTGTTGCAGACTATCTTCGACGAGGATAAGGCGAAGGAGGTGGCCCGCAAGCTTGTCTCCGGCGACCTCACGGGCGCTATCGGTGCAGTTGACGAGGCTATGCAGGAGGCTCAGTCTCTCGCTCCCGTGTTCCAGGAGTGGCTTGAATCTATGCAGGGCTACTTCAAAATGGGTAGCGGTGAAAGTGGCGCTTCTCTGACCGAGGGTATGCAAGCGCTGACGGAAAGCACGGGCGACCTCTTGGCCTCCTACCTCAACGCTATCCGCGCCGATGTCTCCTACTCCAAGTCTCAGCGTGACACAATCATTGGTGTTGTCAACAGAATCGCATCCTTGCTGCCTTCCACTCCGAAGCTTGGCGACTATCTCGCGAAGATTCAAGCCAACACCTTTGACACGGCGCAAGCCACGCAAGACATCCTTTCGGAACTGAGGTCTGTAATGACGAACGACGGTGGAATGACTGCGATACGGGCCTATATGTAATAAACTGAAACCAATATTGCAATTTATCACACAAGATACCCTACTTTTGCACTATGGCGTACATACCGAATATTTCTAACTACAAGCCGTTTTACATCCAAACGGCTTCTGACAATTCCGCGATAGACACGCTGACCTGGGGTATGGTGGCGAAGTCCAACCCGTACCTGGCGCTCCCGAAGCCCAAGACCCCGTACAAGAACGAATGGAAGGACGAGAACGGGGACGACGAATACACGACGCAGATGTTCTACGAGGCGGACGAGTTTACGGTCTCCTTCTATATGAAGGCGTTTGATACGGTCTCTTCCGGCGTTGTCACCAAGCCGGCGGTCGCCGCGCTTCGCGAGCAGCTTGATACCTTCTTCAACAAGGTCAAGAACGGCAGCTTCAAGGTCTATGATTCCTACA
This sequence comes from Paludibacteraceae bacterium, assembly GCA_017471285.1. Lineage (GTDB taxonomy): Bacteria > Bacteroidota > Bacteroidia > Bacteroidales > Paludibacteraceae > Colicola. Next base: position 25,828 of record JAFUUZ010000026.1, read on the forward strand.
CGGGTCTTGGCCGCAAGGATGTCCGCTATGCCGGATTCAAGGAGGATTCCTTCAAGGCTCGCGGAAATTGGGCGCGAATCATCTTCTCGGTAACTTTCAAAATGAACGACCCCATTACTCGCGTGATATATTCGAGCGGGGTCTTGACGGAGGTCTCGTAATATGGCAAAATTCACCATTTATTCGAGCGACGGGCAAGCGGTGCGCTATACCGGCAGTCCTCGCTACAACGGCACATATCTCAAAGTTTCCTTCCTTGACTTTGGCTCTGTCAACTCGCCCACGAAAATCCCGTGGGCCGTTGGCGATTATGTGGACTACACTCGCACGGGGCTGAGGTATCGGCTCTATAACCTTCCGCAGCCCAAGAAGCAAGCCCGTGGTAGCGCTTCGGGTGAATCCTTCACATACCCCGATGTGCAACTGCACGAAAAGACGAAGGACCTTGAAATAGCACCGTTCCGCGATTTCGTCTTTGCCGACAATCAGATTCACTTCTCCACGCTGAATACCGTCTCCACCTACGAGAATGTGTATGGCATTGTGAATCGCATCCAAGCGTGCCTTGACGACCTCTACCCGAACGAGTGGGTGGTCCGCGTCTTTGACGAGCTGGATTCCGATTTCGTAGAACTTATCAGCGAATCTCAGAACTTCTCCGTCACGGGGTCTGTAATGGACGCTTGCAACCGCCTCTATGATATTTGGGGGATTGGTTGGATTCACACCGTAGAGAACGGGAAGGATGTGTTGACATTTGGCCGGCCAAACAAGCGCGGTGATGCCAACACCACAAACACCTTTATCTACGGGGCGGGCAATGGTCTGACCGCAATTCGCAAGTCTGCGGCAAACCTTGATGAACTCGCTACGAGGCTCTACGCCTACGGCTCTACCCGCAATATGCTTTCCCGCTACTATAACGGCCTTGACATCAAGGATGCCGAGAGCGTAGATATTGAGCATCTGATGATTCCTCTCTCGCATTGGGGAATCACCGACGGGAAGAGAGACCCGAAGAAGGCATATCTCGAAAGCAACGCGGCAGTCTTGAAGTACGGGCTTATCCCGAAGATTGTCTATTTCGACGGTACGGACGACTACCCCGAAATCTACCCGTCTTTGGAGGGTGTAACTATTGCCGATGTGCGGAGCGTGATGCAGCCCACAGACCAATACTATCCGAACACGACAATCTACGACGGTACTGAGCGCGTGGACCAGGTGAAGGGTTGCGACAACCCTACTGACGACGGTAAGGAATCGGGCGATAGCGGCCAAAGGTATGTGCAGACCGCTACGGTGGAAGGGCCGGTGAAGAGCGCTGACACAATCTCCTTTTACGGCTCTACCAACAAGGACTACACGATATTCTCCGGCATCAACTTTGGGCTTGGAGACATTGTGAAGGTGGAGGGTGGACAGACCGGCTTTATCGACGACAATTCTGGGCTGATTGCCTCGCTGAATATCAAGGTGATTGTCACTTGCGGAAGCGAGACGGTACAGTTCCCCGTGACTTGGCGGAGGACCAACAACCGCTACTACATCGAAATCCCCGACTTCTCCTTTGCCTTCACGCCGAACGCCTCCATTTCCTGCGTGTTGCGCATTAGCGTGGCCTCCAACCGCTCCGAGCAGTCCTCTGTGTATTGTACGCTCAATGCCTTCACCTACCGAATGGGAACGGTCTATGAGTTGACAAATACATTCAAGGTCTATGTCCGCCAGCTCGGTTTCGACATCAATCAGCAAGCCTCGCTCTCGTCTGAGGGCAAGTGTTCCCTGCTGATGCGCACGGGTATGAATGCGGCCCGTCAGTTCACAATCAAGAATGCGGAATATCGCCCTTCTACCGACGATTGGGCGTTGAATGTGAATCGTCTGATTGACGACGACCTCGGCGAGAAGTTCCCAAACACCAACTACCCGATTGCCGAAGGCGACGAGTTTGTGCTTGTGGACCTCGCGATGCCGACAATATATATCTCCCTTGCTGAGCAGAAACTGTACGCGAAGGCATCTGCGCTCTTCGATGAAATCAACCATATCAAGCCCTTCTACGAGCCGGAGGTTGACGCGAAGAAAATGGCCGCGTCGGGTTGGGCCTTGAAGGAGGGTATGTATATGCACATCCAGGACACGGATGTTGTTGAGGACAATCCGCAGGGCAACGACTATGTGCTGATTGATACCCTCACGATTACCGAGGGCGAAGAGGCTATCCCGACCTACAAGGTTACGCTCCGCGAAGAGAAGCGCAAGTCCTTTCAGCAAACCACCACAGAGGCAATCAGCGACCTAAAAAGCTCTACCGGGACATCTATCAAGGTGAACACGGAGTACGCCAACAGAGCGGGGTCTGCTGATTATGCCTCTCGTGCGGGCGATGCGGACAAATGGGCCGGCCACTCTTTCGGCGATGTCTTGGACCAAAGCGTGCGCGAGCAGGACGAGGTGAAGTTTGAGAAGGTTACGACACCAACCGTACAAAGCCCGGATTTCTCCGAAGGTGCTATGGGCGCTGGCTTCAAGATTGGAGACGACGACAACGGCAACAAGACCCTTGAAATTGACAACATCATCGTCCGCAAGGCGATGAAGGTGTTTGAACTGATTATTCAGCAAATCAAGCACCAGGGCGGCATCGTGTTCTACTCTGCGGCCTCTATGGAGTGCAACAAGGTAGAGACCGTCACGGGCGGCTATAAGTGCTATTTCGACACCAAAGAGGGGCAAGTTCCGAACGAGTTTGCCGTGGGCGACCAGGCCCGTTGCCAGCGCTTCAATCTCGGCACGACGCAGCAGAAATACTATTGGCGGCTTGTGACTGCCGTAGGCGACGACTACATCATTCTGAGCGATTCCGACTGCGATACGGGTAGCGGTGTTCCCGCCGCCGGCGATGTGATTGTGCAATGTGGTAATAGGACCAACGCGCAGCGCCAAGCGGTGAAGATTACGACTTGTATGGGCGACAACACGCCGCGAGACGAATACTACAAGAATGTCAATTCCTACAACCTCACGGGTAAGCTTGTGACGGTTGTCGGCGTGAAGGACGGTGTTGTTGGCGTGTTCACGAATCAAGGCCGTTTTGAGGGTGAGGTTGTCATTGGTAGCGGCTCTACGGGCCTCACCAATCTTGACGAATGGGCCGAGCAGTCTCAGCGCATTTCCGATGCCTGGGACGAGGCGTACCAAGCTATGCAGGATGCCGCTACCGCGCAGGGTACGGCGGACCGCGCCTTACAGACGATTGAACACTACATAGACCAGGTGAACGATGATTCTATTTTCGACCTCACGGAGAAGAATCTGATTCGCAAGGAGTGGATAAACATCAACGGCATCAAGTCCACGATGCGCGGCAGCAAGAAAGGCTCGTACTATCTCACGAAGTACAACTTCGACCAGGCCGCATTCACGGGCGAGGACACCGTGTTCGTGTTCCACAATGTAGAATATACCTACAATCAGAAGAAGCTTGTCTATAAGGTCGTCGGTATCGTCGCGCTTGACGCTGCGTATCGCGAACTCCGCGACTACCTCAACTCTGTCGAATTAAACAACGAGAGCGAGGTATTCCGTGGTTTCGACCGCGACAAGTTGGCAAATCTGCTCACGAACTACTACGATGCCGAGCAGCGCATCCGCGACATCGCGCAGCAGGCCCTTGACACCAAGATTGACGACACGAAGGCCGAACTTGAAGCCGAGTTGACAAACTACCAGGCCGTAGTCGCGCAAGCTATCGCTGACATCCAAGACCAAATTGACGGTGTGATTGACACTTGGTTTTACGCCTATGTGCCGACCACGAGCAATGCGCCGGCGAACACTTGGACCACGGATGCAGATAAGAAGAATCACATTGGCGACCTCTTCTACAACACGGACACCGGCAAGGCGTATCGGTGGATTAAGGATAGTACGACCAATCAATACTATTGGCAGGAGTTGCAGGACGACGCTACGGCCCGCGCCCTTGCGCTTGCGCAGGAGGCAAAGGATGTTGCTGACAGTAAGCGCCGCGTATTCTACCGCCAACCCTACGATTCTGAGGCATACGACCCCGGCGATTTGTGGGTGGGCGCTACCTACGGCACGACCTACTCTAACGACATCCTGCGGGCGCAGACTGCAAAGATTGAGGGCGCAGCCTTCAATATCTCGCATTGGGTGAAGGCTTCCAAGTACACGGACGACACCGTGGCCCTGGACGCAAAGACACGCGCTCAGAACGCACAAGCCGCCGCCGATGCTGCGGCTACTGCCGCTTCCAATGCGGCAACGGCTGCGCAGAACGCCGCTACCGCAGCGAATCAAGCCAACACGAAGCTTTCAACTTGGGCCGACGATAGCATTATCAATCCTACCGAGAAAGAAGCCCTGCGGCAGCAATGGAAGGATGTGCAGACCGAGAAGGCCGAGGTCTGCGCTGAGGCGTTGAAGTACAAGGACTATATCACGGACTACGACACCAAGATTCAAGCCTTCATCAGCGCCTATGATGCCGCGAACTTGGCATTTCAGAAGTACACGGCGGTCTCGCCGGCCGAGATTGCGGTGGAATCCGACTACGCCAATATCTCCGCCTACTACGATGCCCGCGTGCTGATTGCCGACATCATCGCGAAGGCGGCGAAGGATATGGCCGACGAAGCGCTTGCCAATGCCGCGAGCGCTTGGGATGCCGCATACGCCGCACAACAGACTGCTAACGACGCTAAGAGCCTCGCCGAGACCGCTATGTCGTCTATCGGTATGCTGGATTCTGACAACATCCTTACGATAAAGGAGAAGGGTGCAATCCGCACGGAGTGGACCTCTATCAACGGCATCGAATCCACGGGTGTTGAGGGAATCTCCGGCCGGTACTTCCGCGCCAAGCAGTCTCTCGCTGATGCGGGCTTCAATACCAAGACTATCTTTAAGTATCGTGGAAGCAAGGCATACACTTACAATGGCGTTGGCTTCACTTACAACTGTCTTGGTCTCGCAAATCTGACTGCCGCATACCTTGACCTCCGCGCCTACTTGCAGGAGATTGAGTTGAACGACCGCAGCGAGGCTTACGATGCTTTCGACCGAGACAAGTACACGATGCTCTTGGAGCGCTACTACGATGCCGAGGCCGTGGTGACGGGCAAGAAGTCTGATGCCGCAATGGAGTTCATCAACAACGAGTACCAGGACGACATTGAGGCTCTCAAAACTCAAATTGACGGGAAGGCCGAGACCTATGTGCAGTCCTCCGACCCTGCGACTGCGTGGAATACGGACGACTTGAAGAAGGAACACCTCGGAGATATGTGGCTGAATACCGCCGCATCCACCGTAAGCGGAATCGGCTCTATGAAAACTGCTATCTACGAGGTCCACAACAATGTGTACGGGTGGGTGCAGAAGAATGTGCCGAACGATGTGTTCGACCAAATTGACGGGAAGGCACAAGTGTTCGTCGCCCTGCCGACGAACTACCACGCGAACGACCTTTGGATTATCCTTAGCACGATTGATTCCTCCTTCTACCCGACGGGATGCACCGCCGGCGACCTCTGTGTTGCCACGACTGCGAGTTCCTCCTTCAACAAGGCGCATTGGAAGAAATATGTGAAGTACACGGACGATTCCGCCCTGCAAACCTTCATTACCAACTATCAGTCCACGCTCCTTGAAATTGAGCAGCAGATAGACCAAAAGGCCGACACCTTCTATCAATCCTCGAAGCCTCATACGGAATACACGAATGTGCCGAATAACTCTACCTACAATCTGTGGGTTGGAGACCTTTGGTTTAACACCTCCGTGGGCCGCACATACCGCTATACCAAGACCGCGAACGGCAGCAACTTCAACTACACTTGGGTGGAGTTTGACGGTGTGCCGCAAGCCGTGTACGACCAAATTGACGGTATTGCGAGCATTTATGTCACCATTCCTTCTTCGCCGCAGACGGGCGACCTTCTGATTCCGACGAGCAACATTTCTTCGGGCGGAAGGACCTACTATGCGGGCCGAATCTACAAGTACAATGGCTCTTCCTGGGTTGAAGTTAGCTATGTTGACACCTCAACATATACCAATCAGATAAATACTATCAACCAGGTACTGAATAGCTTTGCGACCGACGGACAGATTGACGCATCCGAGAAGCGAACGCTCTCGCAAGCCCTCAGCGACGAGACGCAAGCACGCAACGACATCGTGGCGAAGGCTGCTCCGTACTTGAATGTGACCGTTACGGTTGGCGGTGTCACTCAGACCGTTTCCCTCTTCTTGGATGCCTACAACAAGGCATACTCTACGACGAGCGGACAGAGCGGCTACCCCGGAATGAAGGAGGTAATCGAACACTACTGCAACACGGCGGGCAATGTCAACATTGACAACACGAATTGGCCGCTCTCGAAGATTACCACCTACTACGAGAAGCGTAATCTTGTGGTCCAGGCAATCAATGTCGCTGAGAAGGCGCTGATTGATTCAAAAGACAACACGCAGACGACAATCAACGGAGGGCTTATCACTTCGGGAACTATCCAGCTCGGAAGCGGCGGAACAGTCAAGGCCGGCATCACGGGCGTTGGCACGGCGAACACAGATGTTCGCATTTGGGCCGGCTCAACCTTCGAGAATCGCGCAAGCGCCCCGTTCCGCGTCACGCAAGCGGGCAAGCTCTATGCCACAGACGCTGAGATTTCCGGCAAGATTGTCGCGACGAGCGGTGAGTTCCACGGCAAGTTGTACGCCTCCGAGGGTACGATTGGCGGCTTCAATATCGGAAGCAACTACATCGGCCTCTCGAACTCTTCTACCGGGTCTCCGTCCCAAACGGGTATGTCGCTCTACAATCAGTTTATTGCCTTCTCCGACGACGAGAGTTCCGACACCTACTATGGTGGCAAATACTACTCCTACATCGGCTCGAATGTGATGCCTTCCGTTGCGGGAATCCGTGGCCTGGCCCGCTTCGAGGCGGACGGGTCGTATGGCTCTACGAACGCGAACTTCGGCTATTGCATCGGCGTGTACTCAAATGTGGTAGGCTTCCGCTATCAATACGCCTGGTATTGCCCCGAAGGTGTGTTTGTCGGATTCCGCCCGCAGATTGACATTGCCAATAGTGGCAAGACGCTCACGAATCTTGATTCCGTGATTCTGTGCGGCAATTCCTACACTTGCACCTTCAATCTGCCGACCAACCCGAAGCACGGACAGTTCTATGCGATTGTGCATACGACGATGAATACTATGAATATCAGTAGTTCCGTTACGCACCCGATAATGCGCGTCACTTCGGGCAATGGCGGCGTGACTACCGTAACATCCACCTATTCCGGCGAAGGCGAGACCGTGCTGCTTGTGTACAATGCGCACGCGACGATAACATATAGCGGAGCGACCCGCACCGGCATTTGGACCTTAACATATCTCAAAGTATAACATTATGAAAAGGATTGATTTCAAGCACTTTGAAATGTTCCAAGACATTTCGCAGACCTCCACAATGGAGCAGGACATTTCCCACGATTTCGCAGACTTCGTGTACAAGAACGCCAATGGCGTAATGGCGCACGACATCGCTATGCGAATCTACAAGTCGGACGGGCCAATTGACCTCACGGACGAAGAGCTGGCCCTGCTCACTACTATGGCAGAGATTGGCACTCCAATCTTTGCCGATTCCTTCCACGCGAACATTAAGGATATTCCTAACAACACCCAATCTTAATTTCTATCATTATGACAGAGCAAGACATTACCACCTTGACCCCCGTGTACACGAATCCTCGTGTGCTTGAAGGTCTCGCAATCGTGGCCCACAATCCCTCTACGGGAGACCCGATTGCATTCGATGCCGGCAAGCTTTGCAACACCGCGTTCAAAGACTTGTCTATGTACACTATCTACGGTGGCTCTCTCGCCAAGCGCGAGACCGCCAACTGCTATGTTATCAAGGAGGCCGGAGCGTATATGTTCCCCCTCGTCTATGGTAACGCTATCAAGGGCGGCGTAGCCAACCCCAACGCCTACACGAACAACGGTGCGACCTACTCCAACGACTTCGTGAACTCCCGCGATGTGCAAATCACCTCGCCCTTCATCGAACTCAACACCGGCTGCGCCGTGGCATCCTGCGAGGTTGTGTGGCAGGACCACCAGGACCTCATTCAGAATCTCGAACTCTACGAAGGTGGCGACTGCAAGTATGTCCGCTTCATCATTGATTCGATGCCTTCCCTCAACGCAAACGCGATTATCGCGGTCAAGGACGGGTCGGGCAACATTCTGTGGAGCTGGCACATTTGGTGCTGCCTGGACGACCTTTCGCCTATCACCTTCACCAACCACACCGAGGTCAACTACGACCTTATGCCGATTAACCTCGGTTGGAAGTGGGATTCTACCGACCGTCTCCGTGGCCGCTCCCCGCACTATCAATGGGGGCGCAAAGACCCGATGCCCTGCCCTGCGGCCTACAACTCCAATAGCAACACTTCTCTGTGGGGCGCAAAGACCTACGGCTCTGCTGAGGCCGACACTATCGGCGCGGCAATCAAGAATCCGCACCTCTTCTACAAGCAGGACGGTGAGACCTACTACAATTGGTTTACCGGCGGAAGCAAGTACAATCTGTGGAATGCCGCAGTCACCACGACCGGCGCGGGCGACGACCAAGCCTCGGCCAAAAAGACTATCTATGACCCCTGCCCCGTCGGGTTTATGCTCCCTGCGGGTCGCGCCTTCACGGGCTTCACTACCTCCGGCGGCAATGTCAGTAGCGGCGCTCCTACGGGCTGCGAGGTTATCGGCGAGTGGTCGAACGGTTGGACGATGAAGAAGAATGCCAACGATACTGTCGGTAACTTCTTTGCCGCATCCGGCAGCCGTGGTAGGACTTCGGGTGCGCTCCTCAATGTTGGCAGCCGCGGCAACTATTGGTCTTTTGCCTCCGATAGCCGGGCTAGCGCTTACCTCTTGCGCTTCGATTCGAGCAGCCTCTACCCGTTGAACGGCGACCGCCGGGCTTACGGTTTCGCGGTGCGGCCTTGCCGAGAATTATCTTAATTCCTTTCGTTTGAGGCGAGCGTTTTAAGCGAGCCGGTGATATTAAAGACATTTGCGTATGAAGTCGAAGTTTAACATAAGGCATATTCACAATTCGATAGTCTTTATCTGCGATAGCTCTGAGGGTGACGAAGTTCTACGAGCAGTCAAGGATTTCGATTTGGCGAACGCTACCCCTATGCAATGCTTCGACTTCTTGCGCAAACTTAAAAACCTCTTCCGAAAGAATGGAGACGCATAAACTCAAAGTATATAACCGCGCCCGTCTCTTGTCTGAGCAAATCGTCAAGAGTACGGGTAAAGTGCCTCGCTTCGCGAAGTACAGTTATGTTGACCCTATGATTGTTTCAGTCTATGGGATAATGGAGTATATCTCATTTGCCAACGATACGCCCGAACAAAGGGTGCAATTCATTGACACCGCACTCGCCGCCTTGAATCAACTGAAAATCAAGGTGCGCGTACTGCGTGACTTGAAGTTCGTGACGCAGAAGGGATATGATGCGATAATCCGCGAGGAAGAGAATGTCACGCGGCAGCTTAACGGTTGGCGAAAAACTACACTCGGTGAACAATAATCTAACATATCGCATACGGTATAGGCAGAATCCCTACCGTCCCGTGGTAACGCACGACGGGCTGGGAGCGTCCTTCTTAATTCAGTCCGCCACCTCAACTTTCAGAGGATATGTCAGAAGCGTTCCGGCAACGGGCGTGGAAGTCTGCTTCATTGCTTGTAACAACATTCAATCCTGCATTCACAAAACGGTGGACTCTGTTGCCGCATCCGGCAACCGTAATAGAACTTCGGGTGCGCTCAACAATGTTGGCAGCAACGGCAACTATTGGTCTTTTGCCTCCAATAGCCAGGCTAACGCTTACAACTTGAACTTCAATTCGAGCAACCTCAACCCGTTGAACAACAACAACCGGGCTAACGGTTTCGCGGTGCGGCCTTGCCGAGCATTGAGAGACCGTGTGCGATATGTTTTTTCATAGTACGATGAAACACTACACGAGAGAGGAAATACATCTGTTGGTGACGCAGGGCTATCTTGATGCTCGGCAGAATGAGCGCAGCAAAGGCACTCAGCTTCTGTACGAGATTCACCAAGAGACCAACATTGCCGACCTCACCAATGCCTTGTATAACCGCGAGTGGAAACCCGCGCCTCCTATCGTGTTTGTCGTGACTGACCCTACTGTACGCGAGGTCTTTGCGCCTCAGTTCCCGGATAGGATTGTCAGCCACATCGTCTATTCCTTGTTGTCGCCGCTTTTCGAGCGCCGCTTCATCTACGATTCCTACTCTTGCCGAAAAGGGAAGGGAACGCTCTTCGGTATAGAGCGCTTCGAGCATCATATCCGAAGCGTGACCGACAACTACAAGTACACCGCCTACATCCTCAACCTGGATATATCGGGCTACTTTATGAGCATCCACAAGCCTACGCTCTACGACATCATCCATACCACCCTTGACGAGTATGCCGCTCGCGACTGCCGGCCGGGAGTGAAGTGGTCCGATGTCATAGATTTCGAGTTCTGTGACTATGTTATCCGCCAAATCCTCTTTCGCGACCCGTTGAAGGGAAGTATCTATATGGGCGACCCGAAGCTTCGCGCCCTCGTGCCGCCACAGAAGCTGCTGCGCAATTCTCCTGCGGACACGGGATTGATTATTGGCGATTTGACCTCGCAACTTTTCAGCAATGTCTATCTCAACCCCTTCGACCATTTCGTGAAGAGGGTGTTGCATATCAAGGGCTATGGCCGATATGTTGACGACGGGCGTATGATTCATCGCGACAAGGACTATCTGTTGGAGTGCAAGGAGCGCTCCACGGTGTTCTTGAAGGAGCGTCTGCGCCTTGTGGTCCACCCGACCAAGACCACCATTACCTCTACGGAAGAGACCAACTTCTTCCTCGGCGCAGCGATACGGGACTACCGCCGCTATGCCAAGAACGATACTGTCGGCCACTTCCACGAGACTGTGCGCCTCTACGAGAGGGCCATTGAGACGGGGGCATACCTTGACCTCCTGGGTATGTACTCGGTGTTGAACTCCTACCTCGGTTACTTTCAGCACTTCAAGGCCAAGACTATCGTGGAGCGCACGCTGCGCGAATCCCCGGTGTTGAACTACTTTACGCTCACGCCAAACTGCAAGAAAGTTATTCTCAAACCCTTATAACATTATGAGACAGTACACTTTACCTTATGAGCCGAGCGCCTTTGAGCAGCTCGTGAACGGACTGTTCCGCGTGTTCTACAATGTGGAGAAGTCCTCTGAAACCATTACCACTACCGACGAGGAAGGTCACGAGACCTCCGAGACGCACGACATTTGGCTTTGCAATGCCGTTGACATTGAAGGCCCGATGAACGAATCCGCCTACGCCCGCCTGGTGTCCGCTATCATCCGCGACAAGTACACGGTTGACGACGAGCTGGCACTTGAACGCCACGCCCGCAAGGGAGACCACGCTGAGGAAATTGCCGAACACGACGACTTCGCTGAGGCCGCAAAGACCTTCGCCAAGTCTGTTCTTGGTATGGAGTAGTGTAATAATCTTAAACGAATATTGCACGAGAATGGCAAGGGTTTTATACTTTTGCACAGAACATCAAATCAAGAGTAGCTATGGCAATAGACAACACAACTCTCAAAAAGGTAGGATGCTTCTTCGCAAGTTTCGCTTGCATTATTGGAGCAATCGGCGGTTTTGGCACTTGCGTCGCTCAGCACGAGTGGCCCATTGCAATCTGCATCGTGGTTGTCGCGGGATGCGCCGTGCCAACCGTCGTGAAAATGGTTAAATATCTGATTTCGTAGTGCGCTATGATTACAACCGTTATATCGCGCTGCTTGACTAAATTAAGTGACGCTATGCAACACATTTGGGCTTGGTTTGCCGCTATCGGCCTCTTCATCGTTGACATCTTCGCCGGCCACGCATTCATCGTGAATCTCGTCGTGACGGTCACGATTATGGATGCGATTTGGGGTGTCGCGGTCAGCTTGAAGAATAAGAAGTTCTTTCTCTCCGAGCTGGCCCGTCAGACGATAGGCAAAATCGCGGTGTACGGTTGTGCGCTCTTCGGTGTCGCCGGTATTGACCTCTATGTTCACAATCAGACCGGCCTCGAAATGGCTATCACAACCGCCATTATCGGTGTCGTGATTGTGCTTACCGAACTGTGGTCCTCTTCGGCCTCTATGCTGATTCTTTTCCCCGACTTCCCGTTCCTCCGTCTCTTGCAGAAGTCCCTCACGAGTGAAATCGCGAGGAAACTCGGCGTGCCGGAGGAAGAGGTCGCGGGGATTCTATCTCACAACAGACACAAAAAGTAAATCCTATGACTACTGCACTTATCCAGGGGGAACAGATATTCAGAGTTCCCGTCAGCAATTTCGCCATTTCGCCGAGCGCAAGTGGCTACACGCTGAATTATTCCGCAGACGGGGAGAATTTCGATGCTTGGGACGAGGCAACGCCCGCCAACAAGAACGAGATTGTCACCAACGCGCCTTGCGGTCTTTGGTACAAACTTGTCGGCAACACATCTGATGTGAAGCTGCAATACTAAGGGAGGGCCGAGCAATGATTGACTTTTCCAAAAGAGTAACCTCGCAGGAAATGCAGGAAGAGTTGGCGAAGAAGGAAGATACCAACGCTATCCGCCTTCTCGCCATTCGCTCCGACTATCCCAACATTGACCTCACGACCGCCACTCTTGCCTCTCTGAGCGAGTGGCTGACCGCAGAGCGTGCAAAGGAGCAGCAGGGCGACTTCGAGCATTATCTGCCCTTCCACGATGTTGTCGTCCCCGTCTCACTTGACACGGGCGACTATGCCGTGAGATTCTCCTACGGCGGCAATGATTACGCGGTCTCTGCCGAAGGTCTGCGCATCGCAACGCCTTCGGGTTGGAGGCTCGTCAACTCCGAGTAGCTATGACTGAGAAAGTGACTATGAACATTTCTCGCAATTTCACTTTCGCGGAGTTCGAGGAATCTCCGACTGCAAAGGCGAAGGGCATCGTGAATGTCATTAACACCTTCGAGATTCGGGATTCTATCGTCGCACTTGTCCGTGATGTCCTGCAACCTCTGCGGGACATCTACGGTAAGCCGATGAAGGTCAATTCCGGCTACCGATGCCCCGAACTCAACGCTGCCGTTGGAGGTGTCGCCACCTCTCAGCACACGAAGGGCGAAGCTGCCGACATCCACACGGGCAGCGAGGCGGAATCCTACCGCCTGGCGAAACTCGCAAAGGATGCCAAGCTGCCCTACGACCAGCTTATCCTCTATCCGACTTTCGTCCACATCAGCCACAAGCTGAAAGGCGAGCAGAGACAGAGGATTCTCTACAACTCGTCCTATCGGGGAAAGAAATTCTAATACTGAGGGGCGGGCTTCGGTCCGCCTCTTCTTTTGCCTATGAAGAAGATTATTATTTGGATTCTTGTCGTGGCCGCGCTCATTGCTGCGGCATATTTTGTTGGGGACAGACGGGGGTATAACAGAGCGATGAATGGCTTTGAAGAGAAGCGCGACACCGTGACGGTGATAAAGTGGCGCAAAGACCCGAAGCCCTCGCTTATCTCAGAGATTACCCTTCCTCAGCTTCCGTACTATGTGTTCTTTACCGTGCGCGACACCGTGAACGGCGAGCCGGTTGTTGTGAAGGATTCCGTGGCCGTAGGAATGGTGCAGAGGGAGTTTGGGGACAGTACCTATACCGCGTGGGTTAGCGGCCCGCAGATAGGCGAATATGGCCCGCAGTTGGATAGCATAGAGCAAGCCGTACCCGTCAAGTATATCACATCCTATATCACGCCGAAGGTGCGGCCCAATAGCATTTTCGTTGACGCGAGCGCCATATACGACAAAAGCCCGTTCCTCCCGCTCACCGTGAACTACGGCTACGAGAAAAACGGGCTAATGCTCTACGGGGGCGGAGGCTATGATTTCCTCACGAAATCCCCGGTTGTGCGTGTCGGTTTTCGGTGGAAGCCTTTTACTTGGTAGGCTCTGAGAGCGGGATTTTCGGACCGTAGGAGCGAAGCGCATCCGCGTATTCCTGGGCCGCTCTCTGCAAGCCGGCAAGCTTGCTCTCTACATAGTCGCTTCTGAGCCGCTCCTGCTTCCGCTTGGCGGCATCAATGGAGAAGAGGATATGTTCGTCGTAATACCCCTTGCAGTATTCCGCATCGGGCGCGACATTCCGCTCTCGCATTGGGTGGCTCGCGAAAGATACAAGGAGGTCCTTACCGTCACTCTTGCGGACGGAGTGGACCTTCTCTTCTTTGATGCTGCTTGCGGTCACGATATAGACGACCGAAGCGAGATTCAGTTCTGATGCTTTCATTTCTCCAACTCCTGCATCTTATTCATAAGCGCGAGCGACGCAAGCGCCATAGCAACTTCATCCTTTTGTTCCTCGAACGCATCTATGCTCACCTCCACGCTTTCGGCCTCTTTTACGGCCTTTGTAGCGTCGTCAAGCATCTTGCGCTCGTCACCTTTGGCTTTCATTTTGAGAAGGGCGGCGATACCGTCAACCACCTCTTCTTCGATAGCTACAACAATCTTTACCATATTGCTTTTGTGGATTAAACGGGTTTTGCTCCGCGCACCTTCTCCCACTCGCTTTCTGTTATGACATATCGGCAACAGTTGCAAGTGTGGATGAAGGTCGGGAACGGAATTGTGTGTATGACCTCCGCGACTTGAATCATACCGCAACGCGGGCATTTGATGTATTCGAGGTGCGATGCAGAAGGCTTCCTCTGCAACGCAAGGTCGTGAAGATACTGTCTGATGTCGTCGGGCGTTTTCAGTTTGCGGCCCTCATAGGTGATGATGTCTCCGTACTGCACAACGCCGAGAAGGACGCGCTCTGTGCCGATGCCGTGATACCAGGCGAGTTGTTTGATGCCACGGATGCGGCAACGGAACTTGGTAATCTCGCCGTGACGCATCGGGAACACAATATGGTTGCGAAGGATATGCTCTACGGTCTCCCAAGTCCTCGCGTTTTCTTCTGCGACTTGCGTAGAGACGCTCTCGTATATAGCGTCTATTATGTCCTGCATTTCCATAGGCTACATATTTTGCATTTTGGTCTCATATTCGATAACAAGTTTCTCGGCCTCTCGTCTATCCGCGTATGCGGTCTGAAAGCGCCTCTTGTCTCGCTTCGAGTTCGCGGCATACTTGCCACGCCCGTCTCGGTCCTTTGGCGCTACGAGGTGGCACGGGATAATCTCGTAGCGATGTACGGCATAGAAGAGTTGTCTCATTTCAGATAGATGTTTGCGGCCTCACGCTCGCATTCTTCCAACATTTTGTCGCGGAGGAATAGCCGCCGCTTCGATTTCTCAATAGCAACGGCCATTTCCTCTTGCGACAGTTCTGCAAGGTCGCCTACGGTGAGGTCCTCGGAATCAAGGTTTCGTGGCATTATCACGCCTCCTTGTATTCTTCAATGAGGACGACCTTACTGTAAATGTAGGTCCGTTGGAGCGAACGGCCACCCGTTTTCTTGTCCTTGAACAGAATCGGGGTGATTTCCGTACCTTCCCAACGGAGTTCGTAGCCGCCGAGCCAAGCGACAATCTCGCGGGTAGCACCGTAGTGGTCCTTCGTGACGACGCGCACCTTCTTGTCAATGAGGGTTTGGTCGGCATTGTCCGCGATATACTGCTTCTTGGCTTCGGCCAGCTCTGCGTCAAGTTCCGCCTTGCGGCGCTTGATGTCGGCTACCTTCGCCTTGAAATCTTCCTTCGTCATAGCGTTGGCGGTGTCGGGAAGTCAAGGTAGGTCTCCACGAACTCACGGGCAATAACCTTCTTGCACTTGAAGGGAGACGCTGAGAGCGTGGTAGCCTCTTCGATGATAGTATTCTCCGTGCCGGCGAGTTTCAGCCAATCAATGCACTTCTCCTTCGCCTCGTCAGCATCGTCTGCTTCCACGAGGAATGCTTGCTTGCCGGAAGTGATAGTGTCGGACTGTCCTGCGGTCTTGGAGACCTCGCGGGAGGTGACATACAAGGAAATCTCGTAGTATCTGATTTCCTTCTTGACCTCTTCCTCGTCGTCGCTAAGCTCTTCGGCCGGCTTCGGCTCTTCTTCGGGGAAGAGAGGCTCTTCCTTCACGATTGCCTCGCCCGCTTTGAGTTTCGTGAACTCCTGCTTGTCGCGGTTGAGGATAGTGCCGCAATCCAGCTCGCCGATAGAGAGGAACTTGAAGTCGTACTTCTCCGTCAGTTCGATGTAGTCCGCGATAATGGCCTTCGCCATATCAATGTTGGTGGCCTGGCAGACATACTTGTACTTCTTGTCGCTGATAACCACCTTCGCGGCATAGACCTTCAACCAAGCGCTTTCACGCTCAGCGCAAAGTCTGCATTGGTCGGAGACCTTGATGCCTTCAAGTTCTTTGGATTCGAGGTAGAAGGCTACGGAATCCACATTCTGCTCGTCAATCTTCGTTCCACGGGAGAAGAGGACCTCTGAGCGCTCAATAGTAGTCTCCTTGCCCGTCGCTTCGTCAACGAAAGTCTCGGCCCAACGGCGGCACGCATTTTCGGCCACATACTTGCCGAACATTTCCTCCGTCGTCGTGGCAAGGATGATGTTTTCGGTCTTTCTTGTTTGGATGTTCATAAATTCTGAGGTTTAAGTGGAATACCCCGCGCCCTTCGAGATAGGGCGCGGAGCAGAAAAGGCTTTAATTTAATTCTCGGCAAGGCCGCACCGCGAAACCGTAAGCCCGGCCGTTGTTGCCCAACGGGTAGAGGTCGCTCGAATAGAAGCCCAAGTAGTAAGCGTTAGCCTGGCTATCGGAGGCAAAAGACCAATAGCGGCCGTAGCTGCCAACATTGGTGAGCGCACCCGAAGCGCTAACACGGTAGCCGGAGGCTGGTAGGAAGATAGAGTTGCCATTAGGACCGACGACATCGTAGCCCTTCTTGTCAGAGTTCCAGGTCCACTTGCACTCTTCTACGAGTTCCGCGATAGCGACCGCTTTCGGAAGGAATTTGCCGAAGATGTCAACGGCCTCGTAGTGCGTGTAGTAGTCGGGCGCATTCTCTGTGGCCCACAGTCGGCCCGAAGGGAGGCCGAGGTCAACATACTTGAAGGCATCGGGATTGAAGGTTTCCTTCGTCAGCTTATTGGGATTGGCCTTCTTTTCGGGCCGCTCCGAAATACTGATGTCAGACACCTCCATACCCTCCGTATCTTCAACCATTTCGTTGAACAATTCCTCAATGTAGGAATCGCTCTTCTCTCCAAAAATATCGTTGGAGAGGTCAAGTTCGATAGTTACTTTCATTTTCCTTTCTTGAATTTACCGAGGTGATTTTTTCTGAGGTAGCGCTTGTGCGTCTTGGAGGATGCGCGATAGAGACCGTAGGCTTCGACATCGCCGAGATGCTCCTTGACAATCGGCATCATACCGCCGTAGTCCGGCATAAGATAGGGATAGGTTTTACCCCCCCCCCGTGCCATTTTCCTGCGCAAAGAGCGCAGCAAGCGCCGCAAACAGACCGATGCGCCGCTTCAAAGTGGATGTTCCTTTCATATGGATGTTGGTTAGAGATTTCTGCGGTGCGCGAACTCTGCGAGTAGGGTCGCGTCAACCTTATTGTCGTCAATGTTCTTGCACCTCGGATTGCGGCGGAAGTCCTCATAGGGAAAGAGGCGCTTGGCCGCGTTGATAGAGGTGTTCTTGGTGTCAACCATTTTCTTCCCGTCGTGCTTGTATCGGTAAACCTTGTCCTCCGTAATCCATATCTCATTCTGCCATTGCTTAGGCTGAACGAGGTGGTACGGGAAGCCGTAGGCTATGATAAGCCCTTTGAGGAATCCGAAGGTCTCGCCGAAGGAGAATGTGGCCTTCGCGGAACTGCCGAAGATTGCGTGAACTTCCTCCATTACGCAGACGAATTTATCCTGCGGGCGGAGGGAGAATTTGGCAAAGAAGGCGGCAATCTCGCGAGGGTCGTGTTCCGACAAGGCGAAATACTCGTTGATTCCGTCCTCGGAGCGGACGCAGATGTAGCCGATGCTGCCGGGGTCTATCGCGATATAGTATTTCATTCTACTTCGTCAAGGGCCGCACGCATACCTTCGATGAAGGCATAGTCGGGCAGGGATTTGTCGTACACTTCCAGCTCGGCGCTCACGATGCGCTTGCACGCTTCGATGCGCCCGCGTCTGTCAAGGACGATAGTGGAGTTGAGCATATCTGCGACCTGGTTTTGAAGGTCAATGGTGCGGGGCTTGTGTTCCGCATTCTGAGGGGCGCAGTAGGACTGCGTAAATTCTTGAATAGTCATACCTTTTTGTGTTCTACTTTCTTGATACTATATACAGAGACGAGAACAAAGCCTCGGCCCGTATCTACTTGGAGGGTAAGATTATCAACGACACCGACGATGATTCCCGATGTTGGTCCGTTGACGCATTCCCACCAAATACGGTCTCCGAATTGCAATTGTTCCATAGTGCCTTACATTTGAGAGCGTGGAGCGGGGCGCAAGCCACCGCAGCCCGAAATAGAAAATGTGTCATTGCTTGAACTTGAAGCACTCGCAGCATTTCTCGCAGCCGGAGCGCTTCTCTTCCCAATGATAGCAGTAACCCTTCCACAGACGATTCTCCCAATAGTCACACTCTTCGCAAGCGTGGTCGAAAGTGTCGTCTTGTGCGAGGTAGAATACTGCCGCAATAAACGCGGCAATCACGATGAAAAACACGAGTGCTGCTATGAGCAGCATTGCTGCGACAATCATTGTATTCTGTCTTTATTGATTGGCTTTGAACTGAGCGGGCAAGTCCGCATATCTGCAATCCAACACCCGCTCTGATTACACTTGTGGCGGGATTGCTGCGTCTTAGAATCGAATTTCAGCACGCGAAAGTTGCAACCCTTGCAATCTTCGCTGCTCTTATTTCGTGGAGGTATCATATCTTGTTGCGTTCGCGGAAGTTGAAACGGGCGATGTCCTCTGCCGAGAAGAGGCCACCTTCGGGGAGTTCTGTGAGGAACTTGACTACGGCATCGTATGCTTCATAAGTCCCCGTGCGGTCAAGGTAGAGCATCAGAATCTGCACGAGTTCGTTGCTCTCGGCGCGGAATCCGTCAAGGCGCTTCCAATTGCCCTCTGCGGCCTCAATGAAATCTTCATCAAGGCCGCACTTCTCGTACCACAGAAGTGTCTCTTTTACCTTCTGCGTGAAGATTCCGTAGTTGCGCTTGCGCTCCTGCTTGAATCCGCCAAGCGGCCTCAGATGAAGCGCAATGTCGTTATACAGAATATCAATCGAAAAGGCGAGGGCGTTAGCGAGGCGAAGCTGCTGCCCGATTATCTTGGTGGCCTCAGCGACCCTTTCTTCTTGTGTCATTACTTCCCAATGAGAATAGGCATCAGAAGGAGCGTGCAGGGGTCAGCCTCCGCATCCTGCGGGATAAGGAGAGCCGCACGCCGCTCGTCAGCGAGTTTCACAATGACATCCTTGCTGCCGATGATACCGAGGGCCTTCATCAGCACTTCGCTCTTGAATCCGATAGAGATAGGCGTGCCTTCGTACCGCACACCAGGTACGGTTTCCGTGGCAGCAAGGGCGAATCCGAAGTCCTGGGCCTCGGCCTTGAAGATTTCCTGCGAAATCGTCAGACGGATAGCGCCCGTGGACTTGTTGGCGCAAGTGGAGACGCGGTTGACAGATTCCATAAGCACCGCTCTGTTGGCGATAGCGACATTGGCGTTGCCGGTCGGAATCACGGCGGAATACTTCGGGAACTTGCCTTCGAGCGTGCGGCAGGAGATAGTCACATCGCCGAAGCAGAATGCAATATTCTTCTCGTCTGCGAGGATTGCCACATCGCCCTCCTTGTTGAGCGCGGAATTGATAGTGGCGGCGGCAGAGGACGGGATGATGATTTGGCGCGGGTCGGAGCATCCGACGGGAATCGGGTACACGGACATAATCTTGGCATCCGTGGCAACGAAGTTCGTCTTGTTGGCTTGCGCATCCAGGAGGATGCCCGTAAGCGCCGGCCGCAGCTTGTCGTCTTTCTCCACGCACGGCAGCGTATGGTCGAACGCAGCCCGCAGGACCTTCTGAGGAATAACGATAAGGCTATTCTCAGCACCGGGGATTGCAACGACGGGGTAATCCTCCACGGGGAAGGTGGGAATGACGGAGTTACCGAAGCCCCAATCAATCACGGCTTCCTTGTCCTCTGTGGTAATAGTGATGTCAATGTCGGGACAGACCTTGACGATGTTGAGGAAGTCACGCGCCATAACCGCCATACGGCCCTCGCACTCCGCATCCGTGGCGCAGACGATAGTCACGCTCGAATCAGAGGCGGTAATGGTGAGGCGATTGTCTCGGCTTTCCAAGAGGAAGGTTTCGAGAATTGGGAGGGACGATTTGCCGGGAATGGCTTTGATAGCGAGTGAGAGTGCTTTGGCGAGCGCCCTCGAATTGATTTTGATATTCATAACAGTTGTGGTTGTTGTCTAAAATGGAAGGTCGTCAATATCTTCGATTGCTTGCTCCGGCTCTTCGGGGGTCTCGTCGGAGTTCTCTACCCACCCCATAGGCTGAGTGGTGTCGAACACTTCGGGGAGGTCGTCAATGCGAGTATCTTCCTGCCACCCGTAGATGATATGTTCCGCAGCGTCATTCTTGTACCGGCGCGAAGGCTTGTCGTAGTACAGTCCGATAAGGTGGTCCTTGATGCCGAATGCGCGATTCTTGCAGACCTCTATCACGGAATCGTACTTCTCGAACTCTTCGATTGTCGGAGCGCCGAAGAAGTCTTTTGCGCGGCGCTTGAAGTCGCGACCGACGCGGTGGATGATGAAGCAGTTGTCGGCAAGGTTGGTGAGGTCCGCCGTACCCGAAATGGATTCCATTCGCAGAAGCTGGAAGCCCTGCTCCTTTCGGGGGTGGCAGACGAGAACGATGTGAACATTCTCCCGCTTCGCGTAGTCTTTGAGGTCATTGATGAATCCCGTCTGACGGTCATTCTTCTCGCCGTAGTAGTTGTCAAGCTGCAACGCCATAAGGTTGTCAACGACGAGAAGCTGAGCGCCCGTGGTTTTCACGCACTCTTTGATGTCGGCGAAGATTTGGCTGAACTTGTTGCCATACTCGTTGTTGTAGAGGTAAATCTTGCCTTCGAGCCAACGGTTGATTTGGTCGCAGATTTCCTTCGGGGCGTAGTATAGACCGTCATAGCCTTCCTTAGCGCGAACGAAGTTCGGTCCTGCGGCCATTTGGTCCAACCACGACTGAAAGCGGAAGTCCTGCAACTCGCCGGACCATACTGCGGAGACATAGCCTCGCTGAGCGGCATTGAGCAGAAAGAAGTCAATTACAGAGGTCTTGCCCGCGCCGGAGATACCCGATATGATTGTCACATCGCCCATAATCAGCCCCATAACCTTCTTGTCAAGGGCGACTATGCCGGTTGGGATTGCCACAAGCTGAGACGGGTCGCGAAACGCGATGTCTGTCATTTGCAGCCACTTCTTGCCTTTCTCCTTGCTCTCGCCCTCAATCTTGATAGGCAACTGCTGAATCTGCGCGGTCTTGCCGTAGTAGGACTGCTTGTGCTGAAACTCCTTGTAGTCCCGTTGGTCGTAGGCTTGCGGGTCGAATTTGAGCCGCACATCGCGCCAGGTGTACTGTTGGCAGGAGTGGTGGAGGCACTTGAATCCGATTGCCCCGCTATCCATTACGAAGAGGGCGCTATCGGGCGCTTTGTGGTCCGAACAGAAGGGACACTCATTGAGGACAAGCTTCTCGCCGCCGGAGAATTTCACGCGCTTCGCAATGCCAATGCCGTGCTGCGTGACGAAACTCTCTATGTCGAACTTCTCGGCTGAGTAACCGTTGAATCTGCTTGGCCGCTCCTGCTGAGGAAGCATCGCCGCCACCTTCTCGAAGTATTCGTTAGGTGTCGGTTTGATTTCTTCGGGTACGCTGACGATTGTCGAAAGGCGTTGCGGGCGGTCGGGCGAATTGACACCCTTGCGCGAGACGCAGCCGTAGAGTTTGCAGATGCGGTTGGGGTCGTGCGGAGCGCAGTCAATGTGTGCGCCACCGGCGGAGAAGAGCATATCCAGGACTTGAAGAAACCTCTTCATCGTCTCGGTGTTCTTTTCCGTGTTCGCCATATTCTGACGAATCAGCAGATGCACGCCGTTTCCCGAAAGGCAGACCACGGGAGGCGTGAAGCCTTCGTCGCGGAGGAACTTGCAGACATTGTTGGCGACGACCTTCGCGGTCTCCACCTCAGCATCCGAGGCGTTTGTGCCGGCCGGCCGCACAACATCAATGTCTATCAGACACCAATCGCGGCCAACGATGTCGCCCGCAGATGTCGAAATCGCTCCGAGTTGGAGGCGGTCACGCTGAATGCGGTTGTAGCACGCTTCGTTGATGCGATTGAGCGTGAAGTATATTTGGCAGTAATCATACGGCGCTATGGCCGCAAGGATTGTCTCTACATCCGTGAAGTAGCCCGAATAGATTTTCTTTCCGTTGCGTGCCGAAGGGTCAATGACGCGAATCTCCACCAACTCGTGATTGGCTTTGAACACATTGTACCACATTCGGATGATATTCGCTTCCATTATCTATATTCGGACGAAGGTTGAGGTGACGGGAGTTCTGTGGGGAAGAGGTCGTCAGAGACGACTTCGGGGAGGTTATTGAGCAGCGTGCCGAAGTTTTTGAGGTACTGCCCGGAGATTCTGCAATCTTCAAGGTACTGCGTGATAGACTGCTTGATTTCCTCGGCGCTCTTGGTTTTGAGCAGCGTGCGGATGCGGGCCTTGTCTTTGCTGCATTTGCCCGTAGCGACACCGCGATTGGGGCATTTCGTGGGGTACATCTTGTAGATTTCTTCCACGGCGGCTTCCATTTCGGCATCTTTGGCCGATTTCGCGGCCTCTGACGGGCTTTCGGGCATCGGGTGGTAAGATTCTCCACCCGCATACTCGTCGGCGGATTTCAGCCACTCTTCTGCGCTTCTGTCGGTCTTAGTTCCGACAAGGGCGGCAAGGAGGTAGGCGATAACTCTGAGTTGGTGTTCCATTCCTAAAAAAGCGATAGCTGCACGGTCTCTTGCGGGACGGGCTTGGGCCGTGCGTGTTTGACAAAATTCTCAATGGTCTTGCGCCGCTCGAATACGGCGATAGCCTTCGATTTGAGTTCCGCCACGGCGTTCTCGGCGAGTTCCACATCCTCCTTGTTGAACGGGTCGGGGATGTGGTAGCCCTTCTTGGCGACAGTAGAGAGGATGCAGAGGTTGAACGGCAGCAAGCGCTGCGTCAGTTCCTCTGTATAGGCACGCGCCTTGCGCTCGCGGTCCTTCGTGCGGGGAAGTTCGAGCATATCGGCCAGCTCTTCTTTGGAAACCCAACGGGTTTGAAGCTCCTTGATGATTTCTTCTTCTGTCATAGCTAAAAGTGAAGCAGGACGCGCTCGAACTCTTCCGTGGAGATTACGGGCGCAAGGATTGTGTCTATTACGGTGCGTACTCGCGTGTAGAGGTCCTCAAATTCCGTCTCGTCAATTTTGTCCCACGCGATGCTCTTGGGTATTTCCACCCATTCTTTGTATCTCGGAGAGTAGAAGATGTCGCAATGACCCGCCGCGACTTGAACATACTTTCGGAAGTTCTCTGTGGTGCGGAATCCTTGCTGCTGACTTTCGGGCAGGAGATTCCACGCGGCGTTAATCAGAGCGTGATATTTTTTGAAAAATTGGGGGTTGACTACCTTCCGAATCTCGGCAGTATAGGCTTCCCCCAATTTCAGCTTCTTCTTCTCTTCGTAACTGTCGTCATACATCGGCATTAAGCCGTGGACGGTGTTAAGGAGAAGGAGTTTCATACCTACGGCAAATCGTCAACTGCGCCGCCCTGGGGAGGTGCGGACTGAGGGAACGGGACTTGGTAGGCGGGAGCGGGCTGCGGTGCAGGAGCAGGGGCTGCGGCGGGTTGGTATGCCGGCTGCGGGGCGGGCTGATACTGAGGCTGCGGCTGATACTGCGGCTGAGGCGCGGGAGCGTACCCCTGCTGAGGCGGGTACTGCGGCTGAGGCTGATAGCCCTGCGGCGCGTAGCCCTGCTGAGGTGCAGGAGCGGGCGCGGCCGGCTGCTGAGGACGAGAGCCGACAAGCTGCAACTGAAAGACACGAATCTTCTTGGATTCGCGGGCCTGGCCTTGCTGGTCGGTCCACTTGTCCGTCTTAATCTTGCCTTCGATATAGACTTGCTGACCCTTTTTCAGATAGGGATAGACACCCTCGCTGCCGAAGATTTCACAGTTGTGGAACTCCGTCTCTTCGAGCATCTGCCCGTTGCGGTCTTTGAACTTCTCTGATGTGGCGACACCGAAGGAGGCCACTTGCGACTGTCCCGCTTGGCGGAACTCCGCGTCTCTCGTCAGATTGCCGACGAGGATAACCTTGTTTACACTCATAGCTTACTGTGGAATTTTGTTGCCTTTGGCGGTCTTGGTGATGTAGTGGTGGATGATTTCTTCGAGGATGCTTTCAACAACCTCTTCTGCGAGGCGACCATAGGCTTCCGGGGATTTCTCCTTCGGAATGATGTCGCCGACGCAACTCAGCCTCGCGTGGAAGATTTTGTTGGAATCTGCGTTGTCCTTGCAGTCAACATAGATGTGGAACTGTCCCACGAGTTCCTGCAACGCTACGGCAAAGCCCATTTTTGCCGAGATAGGCATATTGGCGATGTCGTTGAGAGCGCCGCCGAACTTCAAGGAATCGTTGGCCGGCATAACTTGCAGCTTACCCACTATGAAGGTGTGTTCTGCAACCTCTTTGAGAATGGCGATAAGTCCGCCGAACTGCTCGAATACTTTATTCATTTGGCTTGAAAGATACGCTACCCTTCACCTCGCTCACGGACGAGACCTCTGCGGCGATTTCGGGGTACTTGGATTTGAGTTTGGCTGAATTGACCCGCGTTGTCTCGTAGGGCTTCTTCAACTTGAACACGCCGCCGGGACAACTCATTTCTTCGAGGTTGTTGGCGAGCATATACTGATAGAGTTTGTCCTTGATTGCCTCAGAGGACGCTTTCAGCGCCTTCGTTGCTGCATCGTATGCGGCAATCTTCGTCTCTGCATCCACGAGGGTGAGAGCCTCGGCATCAGAGAGAATGAGGCTCGCATCTGCGGGCGCATTCTTCTGAACATAGCGCTCGCCGGCCTCTTCGCAGCGCAGGACCTCGGCAACCTCTTCGTCGGCCACCCTCTGCACTTCAATCAGCTTGGCCTGGCCGTTGCGGATGTGAATGGCGTAGAGGTGCGGGACTTTGATTTCGGGATTCTGACGCTCGAACAGATAGGCGTAGATGCTAAGCTGCCACGCTACGGAATCAAGGTGCAAGGAGGATGTCGTCTTGACATCTGCGAGGCTACCGTCTTTGAACACCTTGTCAATGAAGGAAGCGACAATCTTGTTGTCGGTGACGAGGTACTCGGAGCATTCGATTTGGAGGCCAAGTTTCGCATAGGCTTTCAGCAGGGCCTCCTGCTCTTCCTTCGTCTGTAAGACCTTACCCTCGAAGTAGTCCGAGAGGACCTCTGCGGGGACTGCGGTCTCGCCGTTGTCGTAGTGTTCAAGGAGCGTGTGGACTGCCGTGCCACGCTTTGCGGCATCGGCAAGAATCTCCGGCGAGATTCCGTCATAGTCGGGCGAGAGGCCCTGGTGCTTCATCAGCGTGGTAATGCCAATCAGCACCTTGTCTCCCATTATGTAGCTATGGGTGAACTCGTCGAAGGCGACATTGGAGGGATGATTCAGTTTCATTTCTGTGTACTCCTTCCAGCATTAGGGTTGCAGGGGTGTTGCATTACTGCGCGGACGACATCGGCGTTCTGCGAGAACATCGTTTTCCAAAAGCCCCACTTGGCGGCGAGGTCCTCGGCGGATGTGGCAGTATTGATGTCGGCGATTGCCTGGTCCACCGTGTAGGCGGGCTGAATGGTACGCTGCTGAGGCTGCTGCGGCGTGGGCTGCTCTGCGGCGGGCGCAGGAGCAGGGGCTTCTGCTGCGGGAGCGGCGGCTGCGGGCTTGCGGCCACGCTTCGGGGCTGCGGGAGCTGGAGCGCCAGGCGCTGCGGGTGCTTCCTGCCCGTGAGTGTTCGTCGCGTCGGGGTCTTTGTTGTCGTCAATGCAGAACAGACCGTTGAGGGCATACTTGCGAGCGTAGGAAGAGGACGCGCCCGTAATCTGAGAAGCGTCGCTACCCTTGCGGTCAAGCGGCTCGCGGGCGAAGGCGGAGTTGCTCACGGTCTCGCCGGCGGCATTGGTAATGGTCGCGGTCGCCTTGACATAGATGCGGTCGCCAACGGCAACGATGTCGTCGGTGATAGTGACCGTACAACCCGTTTGAGCGAGCAGGGGTTTGAGCGCTTCAAGGATGTCCTCGCAGGAGCGGTAGTAGTAGCCACCGAACTTGTTGTACTGATTCTTCGGCGCGGAAAGCTGCGTCTGAATGATGTTCAACTCTTTCATAGGGCTACTCGGCTACTTGCTCCTTGAAGTCGGGGCAGGGTTTGAAGTGGGGAACATAGTGTTCCGGGATAATGACGGTTTCCTTCGCGGAGATATTCTGACCGCGCTTCTCCTTGCGGAGTTTGGCGGAGAATGTACCGAAACCACGGAGGTAAACGGAATCCTTCTTGGCGATTGCCTTTCGGACTTCGCTCATAGCGTCGTCAAGGACCGCTTTGACAACAACGCGGTCGAGGCCGAGGTTGGATGCCACGGCTTGTACTAAATCTGCTTTAATCATATTTGTTGGGGTTAGAAATGTTCAGAGAAAAAAGTGGCGGGCTGCAACCCACCACTTGACGGATGTCGCGAATTGGTGCAATGTCACTTAGGGAGGGGACACCTTTCATCCGGCAGCTTGTCACAATTCAGTTCCGATTTAGGGGATAACTTACTGCCATATTCGCAACCTACCCAAGACGGTGTGTTCCGTCGGACACCCCCGCATTATTACCCCTCCGCCCCTGGAATATCGGGGAAAGAATAGGGACATTTCGAGGTGTAGGAGGACACCTATGCAGAGTTCCACGCAACAATCATAAGGACCGATGCGCTCGTTCCAAGCCAGCATCCCGAATGGCCGAGGAAGAGGCCGACGACACTCACGATTCCAATTACGGCAAACAGAGCCGTAAAGAACTTACGGCTAAGCTGCTCTTGGTTGTCGTAGCACTTGTAGAGCGCCCTGCGAACAACCCACAGTTTATGAAGAATCTTGCGTTTCATTTTGAGAAAAAGACGATTTTAGATTTCTTGACGAATGTTCTGCCGGGCGTTCCGACGGGCGCAGTTGGCTCATACCAAACTTTTCGCTTTATTGGCAACTGTTTGGAACTGATATGAAGCCAACAACGACAGTTCTCAGAGGGCGAGCAGCATCCAAAGTCAACGCAACACTCGTCGCGAAACGGGTTGTGAATTGCAATGCCGAAAAATTGAAGAAGGCATTGAACTCGCGCGGTAAAGGCGATGTGCTTTCTCGCGGCCGAGCGTAGATAGTATGTGTCAAATGCTTTCATAATGTCAAGTCAATGTCAAAATATTCTTCGAGAAATTGTTTTGTATGTAGTTGATATTCAGCGAATAGGGGGGGGCAATTGCGTCATAGAACTCCGCCATACTATTGCAAAACATCTTCATATAGACTGCATCATAGACATTGGCGAAGGTCTTTGCGCTCTTGGTGTCGGGGTGGTCCGTAAACCACTTATGGTAGGCTCGCACCCAGGCTTTGAACATCCGTGGGTATTGCTTGAAGTCGGCTCGTCCCTTGTCCGCTTGAAGAGGGCATCCGATACAACCGACGCGGCGCTTCACGCAGAAATTTCCGTCGGCATCGTAGTAGTGAGGGTGGCATTTGATGCCGCGCATTTTGATGAACTGCTCCACATCCTCGTCGGTCCACTCCAAGATAGGCAGATACAATCGCACTTTCTCGGTCTTGGAATAGACGCGGCAGACTTCCGGCTCGTGGTAGCGCTTAGTCCTCGCGACAGATTCCGCCCTGCGGATTCCAAGCACGGCTCTGTCATAGACTTTATACTCCTTGAGCGCCTTGCAACAGAATCGCATCCAACGGCTCGGCCAACCCGATTCTTCAATCAGTTTGAGCATTCCCTTCGGCGGGTTGATGATTGTCGCGCCAACCTCCCTTGCGTGAGGAAGAGAGCCAGGGCGGTCAATCGTCGTGTTCTTATAGATTGCCTCGAACGGGATGCCGGCCATTTTCGCAAGTTCAAGAATGACATCGCTATCCTTTCCCGTTGAGTAGGATATTTCTATCGGTCCGTCCTGCGGGATGCTTTGCAGAAGCTTAATCGCGAAGTCAATCTTGCGGTTGAGGTCCATATCAGTTCTTGTCTTTTGAATCCTGCATCTGAGCCGCCAACTGATTGTCGAAGTCCGCTACTGTCAGAAGGAACTTGGCAAGGAAGGCTTCACGGCTCTCACATTCGAGATAGTGTCGCAGCATACCGTTGATTGCTGCGTCGGTGAATGTCGGCCCGCCCCAACAGAGCGCGGCGGTAAGGTCAGATGTCTGTCCCTTTTCGAGTTTGCAATTGACTACCTTATTGTCGTCAAGGTCGAACGAGATAATGATTTCTTTGTGTTCCATATCGGCTTGCGTTGTTTGGCCCTCTTTATTGCGAGGACCGAGATAACATCGTTAATGAGCAATTGGTTGTCTCCGCCGCCGAGCGCCAGGAACTCGTCGCAGACGGATTCAATGGCACGCAGATAGCGTTGCTTGCTCGGTGATTGGTCTATAATTATCGTTGTCATAAGCATTCTAAAAGAGACCCCGCGTTATCGCAACGCAGGGCCTCAACCACATAATTATAACACTAAAACTAATAACCATTCGAGCGAATGCCCGGTGGCGGCAGCGAGGCTCGAACTCGCGCACGACTGAATCGGCTTGCAACTGAAAGAAGTCGTGTTCCCTGCTTTACCGCCAGGCCGAATGATTAGGCCCACTTCACGGATTCCTTGCGGAACTCTTTGAGTGCCTTTTCGAGCGCGAAGGAAGTCTTACGAGCGCGAACGCCCGCAGCCTTCGTTCCCTTCTCAGCCTTCTCCGCATCCTTGATGAAGTCGAAGAAGAGGTCTTTGATTTTTTCAGT
This sequence comes from Paludibacteraceae bacterium, assembly GCA_017471285.1. Lineage (GTDB taxonomy): Bacteria > Bacteroidota > Bacteroidia > Bacteroidales > Paludibacteraceae > Colicola. The sequence goes on from JAFUUZ010000026.1 coordinate 55,156, forward strand.
CATAGCAATAGATATTAAGGGGTTACTGTTTTGATTCGTTTGAGGTCAGAGAGGCGATACCCACGGATGCCACCCTGCTCCACGAAGGTAATCTTGCCTCGTGCGGCCCACGATTTCAGCGTGTGCGTGGTGCGTCCGACGAAACGAGCGGCCTCTGCGGGTGTCAGCACCTGGTCGCGCTCTTCGAGGGTGGCGATGCGGGATTCCAGCTCGTGACCCTTCTCGTTGGCAAAGCGCAACTCGCGAAGTATATCTTCGAGGATTTCCCCGATAGGTCGCGGCTCGCAGTAGCGTTTCTCTTCTTCCATATCAGAAAAGTGTTAATTGCATTTGTTCCAAGTCTATGCGCTGCTGAGCGTAATCGCAGTAGCGCTTCGAGATTTCCGTACCGACATATTGGTATTTGTCTTTGATGCAAGCAATGGCAGTTGTACCCGTTCCCATAAAAGGGTCATACACAATTACCCCCCCCGTGCGTATATTGCTAATAATCTGCGACATAGCACGGTAGAGAATGTTGCCTTGTGGATGTCATTGCTTCCGTCGTTGTTGGGCGCTTCTATGAGGTTAAAGATGTTCTCGTAGTTGGCCTGGCCGGAGGCGCGGTGTGTCGTAACCTTCTTGTTGGTCTTAAAGGTGGCGAACTCGCTCTTGCGGCAGAACACAAAGACAAACTCGCAGATGCGGGTCAGTTTATTCGGCGAGCAGGAGTTTGGCGAGGTGGTCGTCTTTTTCCACACGAGACAGTCGGCGACGATGAAGTTGGTCTTGCGCTGAATCTCCGAGACGACATTCCACATCAGCCAAGTGTTCTCGGCTGAGTAGCTGAGGTTGTATAGAACGCATCCGTCTTTGACGAGAACGCGGTCAAAACCCTCGAAGATGCGAAGCGTCCAATCAATGTATTCTTCGTCACTCTTGCGGTCGTTGTATTCGTCGTAGCGGACATTGGCGCAAGCGCCCGTCAATGAAGAGCCGCGCCGAGAGGTGTTGTAGGGAGGCGATGTCAGAATCACATCCACAGACTGCGGCTCGGCGGCTTGCATCCATTCGATACAGTCTTGGTTGTAGATTCTGTTGACCTCCATACTAAGCCTTCAACGATGCGGTGATTGTCATAATGCGGCTGCGGTAGTCCATACTGACTTTGAAGCTTCGCTCCGCGTCCGTCACATTCATACGATACGCAACGGACTTGCAGGAATCCATTGCCTTGCTCGAAGGGAAGAGATAGCCCTTCGGTTTGTCAAGCGGGAGGGCGTTGAGGAACTCCGTCCACTTGCCCTCTGCGATAAGAGTTTCAATATCCATAATGGTGATTTGTTTTGATTCAGTCCCGTCCACGATTCTTTCACACCTCAGATTCGGAAGAGGTCGTTGTCCGTGTTAAACCGGGGTTTAATTTTACTAATAGCCCTACGGGATTTCTCTTCCGTATAGACGCGGTTTTCTCCATTCCGCAACCCTAATCCCCATTCTCGTCTTGGCAATGCCTCAGATTCAAGGTTAGCAACAATCAGCGCTAAGGTCCTACGCCCGCTCTATGTTTTATCGCCTTTTTGAGCAGTAAACTTAACTTGGCGGGATTTTCGGTAGCAAATGTTTGTTTCTTAAAGAAAATTCCCTATCTTTGTCTCTACGAAATTTGGCTTGCAACTATATTTCGCAGACTTAGATTTATATAAGCGCCCATTTTTATGGTTGCTACGGGAATCTTTCGTTTGTTTGTTTCCTAAATCCGAGGACAAAGTAACGGAGAATTTCTGTAATATGCAAACATTTCAACGGAAATTTTTGAAGAAATTTTCGTGATGTGCCTTGTATGGCCGTAGAATGGGGATTTGCTTACAGAAAATTTTTGCGTTATGGAAGGAAACGACCTTAAAACTCGCCTGGTCGCCTACGCCCGCGAGCGATTCGACTACGGCCAAAACAAGTTCGAGGAATACTGCGGTATTTCTCGTGGCACTATCAATGCCATTCCCGACGGAGGTGGCATCAGTACGAAGTCTCTGACGAAGATTGCGCTCGCTTGCCCCGACCTTGATTTGCGGTGGCTTCTGACGGGCGAAAGAACTCAGTTGGAGGAAATGCCCGTTCGCACCGAGAAGGTGGCTGATTCAGCCCCGGAGGTGGCAAATCCGAGCGCAGACGAGGTGGCCTTCTACCGTCGTCTGATTGAATCGCAACAGAGGACCATTGAATTGCTTGCCGGAAAAGGGGGAAGCGTATCACAATCCGTACAGAAATAAGCTATGACTGATTCTGAGATTTTGGATTTCCTTATCAAGACACTTGAAGGAAACAACGCGAGGAAGTTCGCGGAAAAGACGGGTATCACACCGCCGATACTGAGCCGCATCCGCAAGGGCGAACTCAGACTGTCGAAGCGGTACGATGCAATAATGGCGGCGTACCCGATGTTGAATAGGGAGTTTCTTACGACGGGCGAGGGCTACCCCGGCGACCTATCCATAGAACTCGTGCGCGAGCGTATGCAGACGCTGCTTGCCGAGAAGGATAGGGTGATAAATACCCTTACGCGAGAGCTGGAACTGAATCAGAAAGTGATTGCCCGGCTCACATCCACGAGGAAATAGTTGGAAATTTTCGGTAATTCGTGGAAATTTTAGTGTATGCCTATTGATTCAAAGAAAAATCTCGTTACCTTTGCGCTGAACTCTTGTTCGGTAGCAAGGGGAGAGACTTTCATACGAATTAGGATTATTACTTCATCCCTGGCTCTTCTCTACTGCCGATTCCCCTCACGGGGAAAGAGAACAGACGGGGATTCTTTTATGCCCCTGCTGCCGAACGAAAGTTTATGCCGAGAACTCGTCACCTCGGAAGAGGTAGCCACTCATATCGGCATTAGCGCGGTCAGAGGAAAGCACAACAACCGCAATGTGGGGCGTGACTATCAAGCATTGTGCTGGCGGGATTTGCCGTTAATTGATAGAGCCTTCAACTCAAATCGGTATGAAGGTGCGCAACGCGGGCGACGACGCGGCGAAAGGCAAGTTGCGCAGAAGCCGGAGCGAGACCAAATCGCGCTTGGGGCTTTTGCGTCTTTGCAGACAACAACTTGGGTCAAGGCAAGTAGAGGTTGAAACCAAATTTAACTTATAGGTTAAAAATGAAATCAAGGATTCTCGTACTCATTGCAGGGCTTCTCGCCCTCTGTTCTTGTGGGGAAAAAATCGAAGAAGTGAACTATCCGAAGCAGTACAAATTCGGCGACTACTCTCAGATTGTCAAGACGACATCAGATTACATCGTCAAGCAAGGCGTGGCCGGCTATGAGATTCTGTGGATTCTGACAGAGTATGACGCGGACCACAATATTGTCGCGACCACCAGGCGGACCGTTGACGAATCCTTCAACAATACGGTCACGCTCACGGCCAATGACAAGTCCGAATGGGTATGTGCCAACCTTCACGCGGACCTTTTCGGGGAGAATGGCAAATCGGGCGAGCTGGACTACTACTCGTACCCTATGAAGCGCCTCGCGGCGGTCAGAGACTTCGCCGTGGACCTCACGATAAAGACGGGCGCGGTATTCTCACCGTCGCCCAATTTCGACTGATTACTTGAAGAAGGGGGAATCCATTAGCTTCTGAGCGTTCTCTTCCTTCGTGATGCGGATGTACTTGGCAAAGTTGGATTCCGACTGATGCCCGGTAATAAGCATAATCTGCCTTTCGGGGAGACCCGACAGATACAGTAGCGTAGCCCCGGTCCTCCGCGCCGTGTGGCTGCTGACGAATTTCCACTTCGGCTCGCGCTTCGTGACGCTCTTCGCTCCGAGCGTAATGGTCCGCTCGCAAGGCGTATTGATGCCGGCATCCTTGCACACCTTCTTTATCAGCACATCATAGTAGCGCACATCCATTTGCGGCGAATGGCCTCCATTTCGGTCCATAAGCAGCTTGACTTTTGGGGATAGTGGCATAATGACGGGGATGCCCGTCTTTTGCTGCGTGAAGCGAAGCGTATTGCCGACGATATTCTCCGTCGTCAAGCGGACCACATCGGAATAGCGGGATGCCGTGTACACTCCAAGCAGAAAGAGGTCGCGGGCCTCGGTCTTGCGGCCGGTCAGCTTCACATCCCACAACAGTTGCAGTTCGTCCTCTGTCAGATAGATTGCGCCCGTATCTTCGCCCATTCTGCGAAAGTCAAGGAAGGCAAGGTTACTGTGGTAATTCAGCTTCGCCCCCTCGCGCATTATGGTCTTTACCATACCGAAGTATGTACCCTGCGAGTTTTTGGCAACACCCTCGTCCTCCATTTTGCGGATGAATCGGAAGGCCCACGACGAATCAATGTCATTCCAATTGTCCCCGTCGCCCATAAGGGCCTTAATCTTGTTGTAGCGATTCTTGCGGCATCGCTTGCTCTTGCAGGGCCGTTCCACATACTCGGCGAAGTGTTCCCAAAAGGTAGGGACGACTTTGCCGTTGACGACCTTCGGGGCTTCCTGGTCCTCAGCGCCACTCAGCGCCCAATCCAAGATGCCGTTGATTTGCTCGTCCGTGGAAAATTCGTTGAGGTGCGATTCGAGCCGGATGCGAATGCTTTTCAGCTTCTCTTCTTTCGAGACGACCGCGCACTTCTGCTTCTTGACGGACCAATCAGACACATTGCAGGAAATGCCAACACTCCTGCGGTACACTTTACCCTTGTTGGTAATGACGACCCGAATAGGAGACACCTTCGCCTTCGGGTACACGAGGTTGAAATTGATTCTCATTTTGGTTGCAAGCCGTTATTCGTCACAAAGATATAAACTTTGGTTGAATAATTGGCAAGAAATCTTCCAAAAATGAGAAATCGTTGGAAATCGTTGGAAGTCGTTGGAAATCCAACACTCCCTCTAACAGATTGAACTACATAGGATTTGCTGATAATCAGCGAAATATCTCGTAATTTGTTCTGATTTCAATTTGCGATTGAGAATGCCTATCTACACGGCATTCTGTGAGGGGGTATGGCAAGAATCTTGGCAAGTTTTGGCTAAATCACGACTTTGTTGACGGTGGCGAACTCCTGGATGTAGATTGACGCTTTCTTCCCGTCAATAATCCCACGGGCGACGCGCCCGCCTACGGTCGGAGACTTCATCAGCGTTTTTGCTACAAGCATCAGAGCGTCGCGGGCGGCATCCAAATCGTCGAAGATACCGTGGAATGTTGTCAGCAGATTCTTGTTTCCGTCGGGGACAATCTCTACCTCAACGAGCAGATAGGTCCGTTTCATAGCGGGTTGTAGATGTAGCGTTTGTAGCGATTCTTGTGCGGCTCAATCCGTTCGGTACGGTAGAACTCGCCCATTCGTTCGAGAAGGGGCTTAGCGTCCCGTTCGTTGGTCCACTCGCCGGCCAAGCATCCGTTCGCCAATACGAACACGGAATAGCCGGGGATGCGCACACCAACAACGCGCTCATTCGCGATGTCGTCAAGTGTCTTGCTCAGTTGGTCCTCGTCGTAGGTGGCGAAGATGCGTCCAATCAGAAAGGGCTTCTCAGTAAGCAGGACAAAAGGCATAGGCAGTTCCTGCTTGTTCTCTATGATGCAAAATTTCGGTAATTTCATTGTGCAATTATTGTTTAATAAAATTTTCTTGCTACCTTTGCACCCACATCGCGGGATAGAGCAGTTGGTAGCTCGTGTGGCCCATAACCACAAGGTCGTAAGTTCAAGTCTTACTCCCGCTACTACTCAGCGCCTGGGTTGCCGCTTCCGACATCCTGGGCGCTACTCTTTTTCGGCCGGCCAAGCTTCGTGCCGTACTCGCTCGCGGGCTTGCGGTTGTACTTCTTCGTCGGCTTCTTCGGAGCTGGCGGCACGACCTTCTTCAACTCCTTCTCAATCCTCGCTTTCTCCTTCAATAGTCGCTCGGCCTCGGTCTGCTCCTTTGGCTTCGGCGGATTCAGCCAATCGGTCGTCAGCACGACGCGGCCCGTTCGGGATATGGCTTCGAGGTCAAGGCCCGTCACGACGAGTTCTTTCCCGCCTGGGCTAAGCAGTACCACTTCGTCCTCAGAGTGGAAGTCGCGCACCATTTCTACAAGTTCTCTCTGTTTCATAGCGTTTCCTCCCTCAGAATGCGGATTTCGTGGTCGTCAACATCGTAGCCGCAGTTGTTCGGCGCGAAGAGCCAAATAATCTCTTCGAGGGTGTCAAGCGGCAGAGGAATCTTCCCGTTGAGGAAGTTACAGATGTTCGGCTGCGGCTTTCCAAGCCGGCGGGCCAGGTCGTTCTGCGATATGCCCTCTTCCGCCATTCGCCGGCGGATGAAAGCGCGGATGTCGAAGCGCACAGAGACGCGGGGGCGGTCGCTTACAACGCCCTCTGTTATCATCCGTTCGAGTTCGTGCGCGTTCTCTCGCGGGGTGTCATTGAGAAGGTCGAACTTCTCTCGTACCGTCAAATATTCCATAATATTCGCAAAGTTAGCAATTTACTGAAAGAAAGCGAGCGCCTTGTCAGAAATCTTGATTGCGCCGTTCGCTATGTATCGTTCGGTCATAGCCGTGGAAGAGTGGCCGGCCATTTGCTTGACCTCCAAAATCGGCACTTCCAGGGCGGATAGATTCGAGCAGAAGCTGATGCGTGCCGTGTGGCTCGAAACGCACTCCCATTTCTCCTTCACGGCATCAATGCCGCCGCGTCTGACCTTCACTCGTTCGGATATATCAGCCCGCTTACAGAGCCTCCGAATCGCCTTGTTGTAGCCAGCCTCCGATATGCGGACCTTACTCGTTCGGATTTCCTTGATGTAGGCGGGTATTCGTTCGCGGCAAGGGACGGTGGCGTGAATCTTGGTCTTGACGGAGACATAGTTGAGGTAGCCGTTCAAGATATTCTCCGGCTCAACCCTCAGAGTGTCGGAGATTCGCATTCCCGTGTAGGCGCTCACGATGAAGCAAGCAAGCACGAAGCGCTCTTTGTCGCTCTTGGTTTCGACCCGTTCAAGTCGTTCGAGTTCCCCCATTGTCAGATATGCCTTCACGGGGTGGTCGTTCTTGGCTTTGAGGACATCGCGGAAGTTCTTGCAGGGAATATCAACTTCTTCCTCATAGCGGCCAAGAATGGACTTGAAAACCGCCAAATAGGTGTGAACTGAGGAAATAGCCACGGTGTCGTTCAGATAGTCGCGGAAGTCGCTCAGTTTGGTCCTTGTGCAGTCCGCCCACGAGAGGATGCCGGCGGCTTGCGTGTGTTTCAGCAGGGCGGCAGCTTGCGGCCCTGCGTGGTCCTGGATTGCAAGGATAAGTGTTTTCATTTCTCGAATGTGGTAAGGAGTTGACGGGAGGCTTCCATAATGTAGCCGTAGTATTCCATTTCGTCGCGCAGCGTGCAGCCAAAAGACTGCCGCCAAACACGACCATAGAGAAGCGCCTTGATGTCCTCAAAGCGGCTCTTGGCGTTCGCGTGGATGTTTTTGAGTGATTCGTGGAACTGTTCGGGTGTCTCGCCCCTCTGCTCAGATTTCCAAATAATCTGATTCCTTTGAAGGTCCACTTCTTCCTGGTAAGTTCTCATAATATTGGTGCGCCCTTATGTCGTTGCGCCTCGCTCTAAGAAATTGATTTGTGACCGGGCGGGGTATCGCTCCCCTGGCGCGTCGTTCGCCCCGGTCGTTCGGTATTACGCCTCCGATTCGGCGGGCTTCTCAGCAGCTTCGCCCTCGGCGGGCTTCGCGGTCTCTAAGAAGCGCTTTTCCGAATAGCGTGCCACTTTCTTCTCGCCATAGGCATCGTAGATAGCGGCACTGCCGTTCGCATAGATGTGGGCTTTCTTGCCGGTCTCCGGGCAATAGGCGTGGATATATCCCGTTCCGTCGCCCTCGCGGTGGCCGTGGCCCTTCAAGTAGATTTCGTCAGCCTCTTTCAAGGCTTCCTTTGCCTCGGCAAGCGTGTCGAACTCCTTGCCAAAGATTCCGATTGTGTAGATTGCCTTCATATCTTGGTCTCCTTTTCGGCAAAGGTAACAAAAATTTCAGAATGTTACACAATCAGATAGGTAAGCCCGTCTATCTCGGCCCGCTTCAAGTCCTGGTAATGGTCCTCGCCCATAAGAAGGCGATATTCTTCGGGAAATAGATGCTCAGCGTAAATGACGCTCGCATAGTCGTCGAATCGTTCTGCGGCCTTCATTGCGTTTTCAACGCTTTTGTGCCAAGAAATCAGCGCGTAGGGCTTCGGCATTTCCTTGTCTGTAATGTACAGTTCGTAGTAGCCGGCGTATAGGTAAATCTTTGTCATAACTCGTTCGGTATTATCTAACATCAAAATAGAATCCGGCGACCTCTGCAACTGTGTCGCTCTCTAAGTCGTTCAATTCCTCGTAAATCCAACCGTCGGGGACTTGTTCGTGGGAATCAATCGCCACAATCTCGTTCGTGTCGGGGTTTACTGCGATTCGGTAGGTGTCGGGCGTGTCGTTGCCGTGGTGTTCGTTCAACGCTTCGAGGATTCGGGCCTCAAATGCCCGTTGGTCTTGAATGCTATCCATAGTCGTTCGGGGTTAGTCGTCGTTCTCGTTCGCGTATGAATCGGACTTGTTGACATCCAGCTCAGCGCCGCACTCGTCGCAGATGTAGCAGATGTCAACACCGTAGTAGGTGTTCGGAATCGGAGAATCCAGGCGGGCCAATGTCTTGTTGCCGCACTTGGGGCAAATAGTGTAGAATGCCATAATGTTCGTGCGCTTGTTACTCCCACTTGCGCGTGTGGTCTGATTAGCACCCCGCGCGGGCCTCGCTCCCGCAAATGTCGCTCGTTCGGGGTGGTCGTTTGCTACGCCTCGTCCTCAATGCACCATTTTGGGTCAATCTGTCGTTTGACTTCCTCAATGCTGACATCGTAGCCGGCGTACTTGTATAGGTTGTATTCGGGGTAAGCTTTCGCGCCCCGGCGGATTCCGCGCGACTTTTCTACAAGAATGTAGCGCTGATAGCGGAATAAGGTGCTAAGCGGAATTTTCAAGCCGTATTCTTTGCA
>JAFUUZ010000027.1 GCA_017471285.1 Paludibacteraceae bacterium
ACGACGGCAAACGAATAAGAGATAAAACAGAGATGCTGAGCTGTTGGCTATTATCTTTTGACTCTTTGTGGCTGTTTTAAATCGGCTGGATTTGGTTGTTTATTTCCGCCGTTTAGTGGCGAAATTACCCCGACCCGAACACTCTCCTGCCGCGGTCTGCGAATAATATCGTTCTGATTTGCCTGGATTGTACGAATGATATCGGTCAACCGATTATGCCGCCGTTTGTCTTTCAGCACCGTCAGCAGGAATGGATCGACAATATCGCCCTCAAGAGTGACATTTGCGCTATCGTACTCTGTATTATACGAAAGCAGCTTGCCATCATCGATGTTTAAGGCACGTCGAAGCGCAAGCTGATAGGCGTAGCCATTGATATTAAAGCTACGCTCAGATTTCATATAATAGTACTGGCCGACATCACTGCGCCAGTCGATAACAAGCGATTCTGTCCCCTGGTGAATGCCTTCTTTTCCGATAAAGACTACCTTGGTCTCGATATCGTCTGTCCCGTCAATTTCCGTATCCAAATCCATTCTTGCGAAATATGGGCTTGGTTTATAAGATCGATACTGATCTGCGTACCGTTCCTCCGACTGAAGATCTTTGCGCATTTCGATATACCGCGTTCTATCTTCATAATCATAAGAGACAAAGCCGGATAGCTCCTTCTGAAGCGCGGCTTTTCTCGCTTCATAGGAGCTGATAATCTGGTCGAGTCTATTCTCTACTCTTTTTAAGTTTTCAGTTTCTTCTACAAAGACCGGGTCCACACGCTCACCCCATCAAACTCTTTATCGGAGAAAGATTCTTTGCGAATAATTTGGACGGTCAATTCCTATTTCTTCCATGTCCAATACAGAAATCCAGTTTAATAAATTCGCTAGAAGGACTTTAACTTCTTTGCGGTATGGTCTTGGATCATTGAGGATAACACTATGTAATGCCGCAGATGCTGCCCCGAAGTATATCTCGTTATGCTCTTGCTCCGACAGCAATTTCATCAGCCACTGGAAGCATTTGCTTTCTCGAAAGGCATTCTTTATTTCATCTAGGTCTGCCCCCGGGAATGTGTTCAGAAAGATAAGATCCTCCAATGTAGCTGCCATCGGATCAAAACAGGATGGAAAATCTTCGGAAAAGAGAAGGGAAAAATCGGGGTGAAAAAACTTGTTGATTTCTTCCGGCCATTTTGCAGATGCTCTCGGGGTATGGTGTGATTCCATGGAAGAAATCGCAGCCTTCATATCCGCATAAAGAGAGTCTGTCATCCTCACAGAACTACGGAAGAGATTTCTGACTTGCTGCCGATCGCTGTCATCAATCTCATTAAGCACGGCCATTTCGTAGTTCCCTATACCGCCAATACTAAGCCCACTGCTAGTCGCATTTGCGCTCCCTAAAACGCAGCGGAGATTATCAAAAATATATGTTTTAGCATGTAGATCTAGCCGAAAAAACATACTCCACCCGTGCTCTTTGCAGTAGGGATACAGATCAAGATCTGTTGCTCCAGCCAGGACGTCTTCCGGTTTCAGTCTTACGATGAGATTCTTTACGAGAGGCCGATCAATAAAAGAGTCAAGATACTCAACCAGAGGCGTTTTACAATACGCCGAAATTAAGGTGAAGGATTCCGTAATATAAGAAAGCTCCATGCAAATGCGATCAAGGATTTGCTGAGAAATCAATATCGGCATACGGAATCCCTCCTCTTTCAGTTGTTTCGAATTTGCTGCAAATAACGGCGCAGCCGGGTATCCCACTCCTGCAGTAGCTCGTCATTTTGGTCCATGTTGTGAACATTCGTTTTGTTTATTGCCTGGGCAAGCGCCCCGATAAACAATTCAAAGGCCAACTTGTTTTCTTCATTCATTTGAGAGATGAATTCATTATAGAAGATGTGCGCCGTATTGATTTTGATCCTGACATTACCAAGACTAAAGTCCGTATCAAAGAACGAGCCATTTCTTCCCAGATTCACATAGGAAAGGATTGTGTCTTTGCGAAGAATCGCACGGATATCCTCTATTGTCGGATTCTCATTGCCTTGGTCGATAAGCTCCTGTCTCGCACGGTTCTCAAGCTCTTCCTCGGAAGTGTTCTTGCGCTCTTCCTGAGCCGCGCCTTCATCATCACCAAGATCATTTTCAGCCTGGGAAATAATACGCTCAGGCTCAGTAGACTCCGGTTCACTATCTTCTCCGGGATTTGTCCGCGAGTCTTTACGAAGTTCCTTGTTTGCCTCGACCATCCGGGTGATTGTATTTTTTACCTCGGTTGCAAGACGATCCCAGATTGTATCTTCAGCGTCGATATCTCTGTTCGTGCTATCATCATGGAGTTCCACTTGCTGCTTATTGTTTGAAACACCAAAGACTTCATCAAGCACAGGGTCAAAGCAGATCTCACAGCCCCACCAGCGATGGAAGGGATTGTTCACGCGATCATAGAAATCGAAAATACCGAAGTCTATCTCTCTGTTCGCGCGAACAATAGAAATGCCTTCAAGATTCTTTACAAATTTACCGAGTGGAGTGCTGCCGGGGTTTCCGGAGGGAAATGCAGTTTGATCGTAAAACTCTGGACGCACTTTTGCGAAACGAATCGTCACATCAGAAGTCCGGCTTTCTCCCGTTTTCTTATCTGTGTACGGGATGGCGATTGTTGTAATCCCATCCGGGTTCCCTTCTGTTCTGAACGGCTCAAAGATCGGTTCAGTGCATCCGATATTGCTCCTCGGGCTGATGTTGCCAGGATCATTAGGATTCCCGAGCACATAGTTAGGCTTCATCAGGAAAAGAGGATCGTTAGGAAGCACATTAATTGCTTCACTCTCGTGACCCAAAGTAATAATCCGAATATTATGCGTCCCATCATTTATCAGATGGCGGAATTTCCGACCCAGCGAAAACTCCAGACGACTATTGAGGGCGCTCATCGTCTTGGGCTTTACATTATCGCAATTACGCCAATAGACAAGGGTTCCGTGTTCCGAAAAATCATATTCTTTCTGAGGTGTTCTGTACTTAATAAACTTTTTGAACATCTCGGGAATATCCTGAAGCACCGGGTCTTCAATTTCTTCTTGTTCGCCAGTCTTGACTTTTTCTATATCGAGCCAAACCTTATATGATTCATCAATATCATCTGTCCAGGAATATACCTCGACGTTGGGCGTAACATGGAGCGACGCCTGCGGAAGGCCAACACCAAAACGGCCCATTCCTCTGCGATCAGACTTGGTTGTAAACCCAATGCCCAAGCAGCTTGCGAGCCGATTAATCGTCATGCCGGTGCCATTGTCAAGAATAGCAAATTCATAAATCGCTTTTCTCCCACTGACAGGGTCAACGCGCTCATTCATAATGACAAAAATGTCTTTTGCTTCTGCCTCTATAGAGTTATCTATGATTTCGGCTAGAGCACTATCAATGCTCTTGTAGCCACTGCTCCGAAGAGCATCGCCCATCTGTTTAATCTGAACTATGCTTTGTCCCATGTTTCTCTTGCCTCCTATTTATGACCAGTAAGAGTCAAAATGGTTAAACGCCATTTCTGGATTGAAGCGTCCTAAATTATCCTTCACGTCGACCAGCAAGCATTCTGCATTTCCGCCCATCATTGGTCCGCGCAATCCACGTCCCAGCATCTGGCTATAAAGGACGACCGACTGAGTTGGCCGGGTTATGAAGACGCAGCGAATATTTGTTGAGTCGAATCCCGTTGTTAAGACCTCGTAGTTTATGAGGATATTCACAGGATTTGTGCGATCTTTGAAAGCAGCAATGGCATCTGCTCGATCGGTTGCTGACATTTCTCCGATGACAAGTGTATTGGGGATACTTTCAAGTGAAAGCATATATGAAAGGAGTTTCGCATGCGTTACGGAACAGGCAAAGACAATTGTTGGGACATTTTCTGAAGAAAGCTCTCTGAGTTTTCTTAGAATTGCTGCATTGCGGCTTCTGTTTCGCCCAATCATTTCAAGCGCCGTTTTGCTAAAATCTTCATACCCATTAATTGTCATCGAAACCCGGATTCTTCTGATTTGATCCGCAGTAAAAGCCTCTTCGTAAGTAAGCTGTTCCTTTTGAATATGCGAAAGGATACCTGCTTCCTGGAAATAATGAATGATGTTATTATCAGTTTCTGTGTTTAAGTAATCTAGCTTGGACAGATTAATCTGGTTCACTATGTCGGGATCAATGCGGATAATCCGGCCTTCGAACATATCAGAAAACAGCCCATTTTCCTCAGAAGATAAGGTTGTCCGTCCCGGTGTGGCCGTAAGCCCAATAAGTGAGCGATCACACATTCCCGCTTTTTTTACCATAAGGCTCTCAACGAGCTGTCTAGTTTCCGTAGCGAGTGCTTTATGTGCTTCATCGAACACTATGAGGCGCGCGCTTTCTACGATTTTATTGAACAATGCCGGATTGCTCTGTTTTACAGCCTGGAGCTTTTGTATTCCACAGAACATCACGCCGCAAAACGCATCGTCTCCAACAGGGATATCCCGTGTACCCCAGAGTTTATATGCTTTTACTGTCCCGCTGCCTAGATGGCTCCAAACACTTGTGAAGGTATCATAAGCTTGTTGGAGCAGCTCAGTTGTATGCGCAAGCCAAATGACCAGGCCCTCTTGGTGTAAGCTGAAATTGAAGTAGTGCACCAATGTGTGCATGGTTGTTTTCGTTTTTCCGGTTCCTGTCGGCATGTGAACCAACATGCGTTTCAGTTCGTTTGGTTTGTTGAGCTCGTTCAAAACCCGCTGCTTTATGACGAATTGATAATCTAATAATTCGAAAAAACGATCTTCTGCTTGATGAGTAATAACAGAGGTTTCATCAAGAGTTTTCACATCGAAAATACTTGGAGACACACCTAGGATAGCTATGAACTTGGAGAACACGGGCCCCTCTCTCCAGGGCATGGCAGCAACAGCAGATGCTTTTTGTTCTAATGATGCCGAGTCGCGTTTCCTTGAAGGCGGCAACTCTTGATAGATTAAATCAATGTCTCTTTCCTCCATATGGAACAATACATCCTTGCGAAATGCCGGGTTGCGCAGGATGGCTGTTCCGTTTAGGTGGAGGATCATCTCAGCTAACCGTTTTTTTGTAAGGGAAGAATACTCAGCTGATTCCCATTCAGAGACGAGCTGGTCTATAAGATCCTCTCCAAGATACTTCCTCAGCGCTTCACCAGAAAAGCGCATCATACAGGCTATTAACTTCGGATAATCCATACAATCACGCCTTTCTTAGATGTTTTCTTCAATATAGTCTAGTGCGGCTTGCAACTTCTCAAAATCCTTCTCTGTTGTAAAATAGCCGACACTAAACCGTACCGTTCCGGCGGGGAATGTTCCAAGGAATCGATGGGCGGTCGGTGCGCAATGTAGCCCTACGCGGCAAGCTATTCCCTGATCATTTAATACTTGTCCAATGCTGTCACTACTATATCCATTAAACACGCAGGAAACGACTCCTACCGTCGCAGCCTCACCCTTTATCGTGTGAATAAAGGGATAGTCCGACAGGATTTCAAGTAAGCGTTCTCTTGCCTTGCTCTCCCGCTCCCGTATAACCGAAATGCCAGTTTGCTTGCTCCATTTTAGTGCTGCATATAAACCCGCTATTGCCTGAACATTATGACTCCCTGCTTCATATTTTTCTGGGAGGATATCTGGCATAAGTGGGTTTGCGCTTTCAATACCTGTCCCTCCGAAAACCAGAGGCAAAAGGTCCACGTTCGGAGGTGCAATTACACCAGAGGCTCCAAAAGGTCCATAAAGAGTCTTATGGCCGGCAAAAACAGCATAATCCACCTGGGCAGCGATCAAGTCGACATCCACAAGTCCAGCGGTTTGAGACATGTCCGCAACTGTCACAGCGGAGTATTTCTTCGCAAGCGGAAAGATTTTCTCAATAGGGGCAATAACGCCACAAACATTGCTGGCGTGCGAAGCTATCACAACACTAGGCTGTGTATCCTGGAACTGGTATGCGATTTTTTCAAGCTGGTAGCTCAACGTGTTCCTGTCTACCGCCAGTTCGATTATGCGAAGCTTGTAGTCCTTTTGAATGTAGTTAAGGGTTCGCGTGACTGCATTATGCTCAAAAGGCGTAACATAGACCACCATCCCATCTTGCCATGGCAAGCCACGCAAAACCAGGTTAAGTGCCTCAGTTGCAGTCGGTTGAAATAGAACTTTTTTCCCTTGCGCATGAAAGAGCTCCAGCAAAAGATTGCGGGTATCTTCCATAACAGATGAAGCAGTGATTGCCGTGTCATATGATCCCCTGCCAATATTCACGCCATAATTCCGGTAAAAGGTATCCATGTATTGGTATACTTCTTCCGGTTTGGGGAATGTGGTTGCTGCATTATCAAAGTATGCCATTTCCATATGGCAATCACCGCCTTTCTCTTAGCAAAGCGACTCTAATACTTCGATCAGTACCTGCCGCTTCTCGCTGTCGCTTATCGCCATGCCCATTTCATCAAGATTTGCTGTTATCTCATGTTTCAGCAGCTTAGCCATTCTAGAATACTCTATCCGATCAAAGGTTCGAACTTGAGTTTCACCGTTTGGCCCCACTGAAGTAAGAATATATGTATTGGAGCTGCCTTTGTCCAATGACGCGTCCATGTCATTGAACTCCGTTACATGTGTCTTTAGATCTGTAACCGTCTTTCGGAATACTTTAACAGTTTCACTGTTCCAGTCCTCAATCCGCAGACCTGTAGCAGGTTTCGCAAGACGGATAATAAAACTCGTATCGTCATTACCTGCTTCAGAAAACTGTGAGAGCAAGACAGCCTCAACACCATCAAAGACATGCTCTTTCGTTTTCTGAGCGAGCTTTTCGTACCAGCTAGACGCTGCAGAAGATGCCGTTTGCCCCTCAACAGAATTCGGCGCAAAGATAGCTGACACATCTTTTGCAAGTCCGTCTGTAAGATTGTCTAATGCCTTATCATAGAGTTCTTTTGCCCTCTCAATACAAGCGCTTGTTTCGACTGTGAACCCATCAAAGCCAAACACTTTAGGAAGGGACTCGAACAAAAACTCGTGCGGATTTATAGACGGTACTTTCAATGCATTGGCGAAACGAATGTTTTGCTTCTCAATCGCGTGGAATTGCTCGCCTCCGACATATAGCTCTCGCGCCTCTTTTGCATACTTAGGAAGAGCAATGTACCAGCGCTGCATCGCTCGGACGACATAAAGGAAAGAATTGACGTTCTTTTCTCTTGCTAAAATGTGCTGAGAAAACAGACTTTCCAAGTTTTTAATATAGTCTGCTTTTTCCTGGCTCCAATCGATTAATTTTGCCGTGTATGCTTCTGGCTTGGCATTAATACTGTTGAGAAGTTCCGCATTTATCTCCAGCTCCTGGCCATAGGAACTAATCGTTAGGTGATCCTTATAGCTATGAAGAACTGCAGCAACATAAAGAGGTATGGGGCCCCTCTTCATGCCAATACCAAGTTCAGGTCGCGTAAGCTCATCATATAGAGCAGAAAAATATGAGCCGCTCTGATCTAACCCACTGTTAGCAAAGAACTGATCGATATGCTGTAGCACATTAGCTAACCGCTCATCTGGGCAATCTGAAATGTGGATGCTCGGGCTGCTTTTTATATCGTCTACTACGCCAGGAACAGTGAGTGCGCTCCGCATGATTGAAACATCCTGCCCGGTCCCAACCAAGCCAAGCATTGGACTCAGTTCAGATTGTAACAAGCCCCGTACCACCTTTGTTCGACTGTTGATGGTATTAGTGGGCAAATCATTCTTATTCAGCGTCTCATTGTTGATTCGTGGCGTCCGGTTAAAAACTGTTTCACATATTTCAGAAAGCTTTTGTGATAGCTGGGCTTTTCTGTAGATTGCAACTTTATTACCGCAGTGATAATACTCTGCCTGTCGGAGTTCCGGGCGGGTAAAGGTCATGATAAAGGAGTCCAGTACCTCACCCATATCCTCATAATAGATATGGTATTCGGCAAGCAGCGCCTCATCGCCATCCGCTTCATTTATGAGTTTTACTAAGGCATTATAAGCGTAAGCACTACTGGCAATATCCTCATATTTCAGGGGAAGGACAAAAACTGTTCTTCTTGCATCAGTGGTATTTTGTCCCAGATAATCACGAAGTTCAGGAATCTGCTCCTCCGAGTCAGGGAGAATAGCATACACAACGCCATCTGCCTGACTGCCTCCTATACGAAGTGTCCAGTCCTTTACCTCCATCAAATGGCTGCCCTGAATAAATCGAAAGTCAAAATAGCGGATAATCGCATTTTCGTCGTTATAGCGCGTCGGATAAAGGTAAGTATCACTGGTATATTCTTCGAGAATATCCTTAACACTTCCGATCATCGTCTGCCGTTTGATCTCCGATTCAATTGCTTCCCGGACATTTTCGTTAGCTTCTTTTAGTCTAAGATAATTGTTGCTCTTTTTAGCATAGATAACATACTCCCGCTCTTCCAGATTTTTGAGGGCGGTACTTACATCCGATTCCGAAAAAGCCCCGGCGAAAGATGCAATAACCTTATCGGCTAATGGCGGGAATTTTTCGAACTGATTTACGATGTATATCAGCGCGAGAGTTTTTACAATCTTTGCTTCTAGGCTTTTTCGATCAAGCTTTGCAAGAATACGATTAGAAAGAGCGTACATTTTGAAAATGTCAGAAGTGTACACTTCCTTTTTCAAAAGGGGCTCAAAATAGTCGTAGATTGCATCCGGGGTTAAAATATTTTGCGTGCCATGATCCAAATTATCAACAAGGGTGTGGCGATTGTGTGCAGAGATGAATGTAAAAAGGGTACGCTCGTTTTGTGCAACGAGCTCCGATAACCGCGGCAGCAAAAACACTGTTGTAGGATGAAGCGGGTAACCGCCATATACTACATAGTCCCGCAGCTCCGGTGCTAAATCATTGAAAAGAGCCTCACTCTCGACAAATTTGCTCGCCCAGGAGAAATACTCTCCATGTGTGGTGCAGTACTCTCCCCGAAATGCTTCGGTTTTCCCAATGGCAGTAGCCATAATCTCATATAGCTGGCCATAATTCGTATGCATTTCAAGATGTGTAAACCGCTCAGAAACGCCTCTCCAGCCATCCACCTTATTCTTGGGAAGACGGTCAATATAGTTTTCAATGTCTTTATGGGCAATAAGCAGTAGGTGCATCTGGTCCGCCTTTGACCGGTTGCACTTTTCTGCGAAGTCCTGAAGCATCTTAATATCAGAGATTGAAGTTCCCCGAATATTCGCTTCAAGATACTTGCTAAACTCGTCGTATACGACAAAAAGGCCCTGGTATCCTCTATCTTTCAATGCAGCGGCAATTGTTGAATAAAGCTCTACAACGTCAAAACCCAGGAACGGATTGAACTCTCCTCCCGAAGTCAGCCTAGGATAGATTTCGACGAACGTCTCATATGCAGAGGCATCGAACTCGCTCAGCCTTGCCTGGAATTCTTCAATAGGCATGGGCGCAATAGCCTCAACAAAACGTGCATATGTTTCCGGGAAATCCTTCTCCCACATTTGCAGTTTATTGTTCGCCGCAACGAAATGAGTGTCCGGCATGAGATCCTCAAGCCCGGCATCCTTTAGCGCAAGCTGAATAGCATATAGGAAAGACTGATTAAGGCTTGTGCTGCTCCCCTGAATGATAACCGGGAGAAGTCTTTCAGAGGAATGCATATACTCATACACGTACGAATACAAATCCGGGTTATATTCCTCTATTGCTTCCCAAATGCGCTCAAATATAGGGAGATTCTCCCTCTCACGCATCATAGCAAGAAGCATTAAAACGATATGAGATTTTCCTTTTCCATAGGGTCCGATTAATATATGGGCTCTATCTGTCGAAGAAGGATGTGTGCTCAGAATGATAGGCTCGATAATCTCAAGTGCGGAGGTAGAAGGAATAAAATCTTCTATTTTCCCCATATTGTTGAGATCATAGGCTAAATTTACAGACTTTTGAAAGCCTGGTGCTATGCGAATATAGCTTTTAACATCCATACTCATAATGATGCTCCATTACCTATTCAAGGAGGTATAGTAAGCGTTAATGCATTCTTGGTAGGTCAGATCTGATAGTATTTTTACCACGTCAAGGCCTGCCGTCCTAATAACTTCAACATATCCAAGCCTCGCCAAATGATCCAGCTCTGCAGTTAAGGAGACAATATCTAAATTGAACACTTTCCCGATATTACATGCAGCATGCTGAAGCTCGTCTATTTTTATCTCTCGCCGGCCTTCTGCTTGATCGGCAATTACCGCTAGCAGAATATATGGATGAATGATCCCGCTCTTTGGCGTCGCTTTCCGGAAAACTCTGTCACGGTTTCCGTTCTGTTCTGTTACTTCAATTAGGCCTAACTCATCTAAGGGGCAGGCAATATTGCTTTCCGGTTGGGCTTTTGCCGGGTTCAGTTTTTTGCGTTCAACATAAGTGTTGATAATGCAGTTAAAATCATCCTCTAAGGAAGCTTCTGCGGGATACTCTTCTTCCATTGCAGCAAATCTGCTGAGCCCTTCAACGAAATCATTTCGCGTGAACTCATTCATATCAAAATGGTTGAAGAAATAGTACCACGCTGTCGCAAGTTCTTTATTTGTGGCCAGCTTGTAATGTAGGAGCCAAAGCGTTCCCAGTTCTTCCATATAGGGATCGTTTTCCTGGATGATCTGTGCAAAATCCGTCAGCGTCTGTGCGCGGCTCCTGCCTTTAACAGAGCTTTCCGTTGTAAGCTGCGTAGCCTGCATCCAGTAGCGCAGAGACTTAACCATATTTGAGCCCATTCCCAGGACGTCCATTGGGTTTTCGCTCTTGTCTATGAAGACATTCTGGTTGTTCTGAACTCCCCGGAGGCCTTTATAAAGCCATCCTTTTCGGATAAAGAAAGTTTCATGTGCTCTGAATTTCATACGCTTTCCCCTAACAGAGTTATTTTACAGTTTTCAGATACTTGTCCATTAAGCATCCGCCATCGAGATACTTGGGGGATACACAAGCCTTGCAGTGCTTGCATTTTGCAGGATTAATCATGTACATATCGCCAATGATTGAGATAGCACCGTGCTTGCATACAGACTCACATTTCAAGCATTTTCGGCACGCATTATACTTCCGAATCTGGTATGAGACCATTCGTTGCAGATCTTCATGATCCGCAACATTCATCGTCTTTACCTTAACCGCATAGTCGTATCCATCCTGCTGAAACGGCTGAATAGAGAGAATCGGAACATTCCCCTTCACATCTAACACGACGACCTCTTTGATCAGCTTTCTTCCAAGTTCTTTAGATACTTTTCCGAATGGAACAAAGAGGTTATAAAAACTATCGTCAAGAGGTTTATTGATCTGATAAACCTTGGCATGGTCTTCCGTCGTGCAGTTAGTAAAGCGGATTTTTACATCCTCCGCTGCTTTAACACCATTTCCGCCTTGCCGTGCTTTCCACTTTCCATCATCGACATAAACTTCGGGATCAGGTTTCCCTATCTGCTTTGCAAAGTCGATAAGAAAAGCTCTCCATTTTACCGACTGCTCCGGCATATAGATACGGGAAAGGAATTGGGCGCGCGAATTGTTATTAGGGCAGCACCAGCATCCAACTCGATCATAGCCAAGTCTATATGCATCATTGAAATCAACGTGCTTTCCAAGCAGATACAGCCAAATGTCAATGTCTTTCCAGAAGAAGATCGGAGATGCAACCGATTGCTTCTGGATCTTCACCGATTCCGAGTGTTCCTCAAGGCGATTATATTTACTTCTACTAACTGATTCACATTTCCGAATCCCGTAGAATGTAAGGATCTTCTCATCGCCGTAGAGATTATTGATTACGCGCGTAATAGGCCCTGTTTTGAACATGGAGCAGCACCAGCGCATCATCCGGGCCGGAGGCCCAATGTCTTCACAGACATTATAGAAATCTTGCTCTTTGTTCTTTGCTATTTTGAATATTGCACGGGGATTGTTTTTCCGGAATCTCTCAACATATTCAATCGTCAGAGGGAACTCGAGCGTCGTATTGCCAAACACGTGAACTATGCTTGGATTGCTTAGTGCGCGAACAGTGAGATCTTCTGTTACAGTTGAGTCTTTTCCGCCTGAAAAAGAGATCATTAATTGATCAATGCCATATCTTTTTGCCGCACTCTGGATAAAAACAAAAGCTTCGTTTTCTATATACTCCAGGTGCGTCTTATTTGCATCGATGAAGGTTTGGATTTGCTGATCGAATACCGGCTGATATTGCAAAAGATTCTCTTCTTCATATTTTTTTAGTTCTTCAATTATAGAAGAAACGTCAAGCGTCTTGAATAAGCTTGTGGGAACTGTTTTGGCTTTTCCGTCAATATAGTAGCGATTGTCTTGCGCCCATACTGATCGCTCTGCATATGCAAAAGGCTTCGCTATCAGGATTTCAATCAACAATCTTTCCTGGGGAAAAACCGGGCGAATATCCGATGAAAGGTAGGGGGCCTCGCCTCCGCAGATCGGGCAGATGTCTTTCCCTTCATCATTAAGCGCTTTGATGATGGGCGTATTGCAGTGCTTACACCAGTGCACTTCAAACGGGATCTCAGTTTCAGTTTTAGAGCCACAAACTTCGCAATACTCGTGCTGTGCTTCTCTATTGCATACTTTACACCACAAAACGCTCACCTCCTTCAGCCTATTATCTATTAAATCATATTGCAAGTCCAATAAACAGGACACTCAAATGACAGGGGAGCCTTGACACTGAATTTGCTTTTGTTCATGCCCCGATTATCATCGATTCTTCAGCGGATCCGCAAAAATAGCCAGCAGGATATATCCCTACAAAGATAAATTATAACACAAGTCGACAGCTTTTTATAGACCTTATCGTTAATCCGGCTAACATTATTTCTATATAACCACAACAGCCCGCCCTAAGAAGTACGGTCTTAGGCTCATACGTCATTAAAGTTTCTGAGTTGATCGACTTCAGTAGTGTTTTCTGAAATACCGATCTTTTTTGCGGCATAACCGCTATCAATCGATATCATCGTACGCTTTCCCCGGCACGGCTTCCATGCCAAACACTGCAAGGGCTTGATTGACTTTATCCATTCGGACAGTCTTCTTTCCCTGCTCAAGATCGCGCACGAAACGGAGGCCGAGCCCGGACCTCATGGCAAACTCCTCCTGGGTCAAGCCGGCCTTTTTTCGTTCTGTTTTCACATACTCAGCGATCATATTCATAACAACTATATTATACCCGTTCGGGGCATTATTTGAAAGAGCTTTTTTGAGAATTCTGCCAGAATAAGTATAATACTGTCTACAAGCCGTAGCAACAGCCCCAATCGGGTATAAAATGACATTGCCTTTTCGCAGACTTTGTTCTGCTTTTCTCATAGGTTGCATTGAAACTATATCGCTGTAGCGATATAGCGAGTTCAAAAGAGAATCATTTATTGGAAGGTCAAACATAAAAACTCCTTGGGACTTTGATCATCCCAAGGAGTTTTTGACTTGTCGGGGAATTATGAGAGATCGACCAGCACTTCCCAATGGCCGTTTCGCTTTCCATTGGCACGGTGAAGATAGCCTTTTTCCTGCAGATCTGTCATTCTGCGTTTGATCGTCCTCTCCGATTTGCCGACAGCAACAGCAAGCTCTTTCTGAGTGATTGCAGGATTTGCTTTCACTGCCTTCAGCACGGCCAGCTCTTCCAAAGTGCAATCCAAAGTGCCATTTTGGCACTTTGAAATTTCAGCGTTGGCACTTTGAACCGGGACTTCGCTCTTATACTCCACATGCAGATAGCGATTCTTCAATTCATGCTGTGTGCCGAGGAGAAGGTTTTCAAAAAACTCTTCGAGAAACTCGCTCGTGGCGTGAATACCTTTTTGCAGATTGTTGTAGTTGGCGCGAACAAGCGCATTTCGGAAGTACCAGGAGTTCGCGGCGAAGACATCGTTGTTCACTGCAAAGCCGAAGGTCTTCAAATATTTCACGATGAAAACCGCGGTCGCGCGCGTATTGCCCTCGCAGAAGGGATGGATCTGCCAGATGCCGGACGCAAATTTCGCCATATGCTTGATCGATTCCGGAACAGAAAGTGCATCGTAGGAGAACTGTTTTTCCTGCGAAAAATCATAATCCAGCGTGTCGCGGATGCTCTCCCAAGAGGAATAGACGACCGTATCGCCGCCGAGCACCCACTCATTTTTTGTGATGTTGTAAGCGCGGAATTGTCCCGCGTGATCAAAGACACCAGTAAACAAACGACGGTGAATGCTCTGCAGCTCAGCCGGTGAAAACTGAAAAGTTTTCTCCCCCAACAGTTCGGTGATGCGTGCGGAAACGATATCCGCCTCCATCGTGCCGTCTTCCACCGCTTTGCGGTTGGCCTGCTCTTTGTAGTAGCTTTGGATGCGCCGCTGCGCGCCGGCAATGTCAATGTCGCCTTCGATGTGCGCTTTCGCGGTCTCCAACAAATAGGTCGAAGTTTTCAGCCCGTCCACCGCCTGGAGCCCGATGGCCGTTTGCCAGGCAGCACTTTTTTCTGCGCGCTCCGGCTCACCCTGGCGGATGTATTCACTCAATTCAAGCTGCCATCTGTCCTGCTCCGGCATGAACTTCAACTCCTTCTTTGCCTGATCCTGTGGTTATATTTTACCATATCAGCAGGAGTATATCAAGCTGAATTGTGCATAGTACCTGTGTTTCTCAAAAGAATTACCGGCAAAAAGCATCGCGCTCTGTCGCAATTTGCTGTATAATCTTTTGATGAGCTTAGGAGGTGCACCATGCAGGAATTAAAGGATATTGATTATGCCTTAGCCCGTATTTTATTAGACTCTGTCGTCAACAAAACCGGTCGCCTTACATATAAAGAAATCGCAGAACAACTCTCAGTAAAGCTTGGAAGAAAAATCAATGCACATTACAATTTGACCATTCCCCTTGTCAATGTTTCAAGTCTTTGCTTCAGCATGGGTCTTCCATTATTATCTGCAAATGCTGTTTATTCAAATGCAACTTCCGTGTCAACAGCCGTTGGTGAAGGATTCTATTCAATGGCCTGTGAACTGCGACCCGAATATAGGGCGTTGACTCCTGTAGAAGCATGGAAATCTGAACGGAAGCGCATTCTTCAATGCAAGGATTGGGATAAGCTTGATTCTTTTTTATCCAAAGCAGAAGGGAAAGAGATTCCTTTTGTCCAGAAGGCGCCACGTGTTAAGGATGATCCGTTTTACAGTTGGCTTTCAACTACGACAACACTTGCAGAGAGTTCCGTGTA
Source organism: Paludibacteraceae bacterium (assembly GCA_017471285.1). Lineage (GTDB taxonomy): Bacteria > Bacteroidota > Bacteroidia > Bacteroidales > Paludibacteraceae > Colicola. The sequence goes on from JAFUUZ010000027.1 coordinate 15,340, forward strand.
CAAATACGCTCTCGCAGTAGACTCCATCTCAAAAGAAATGATTGGATTTGGAGTAATCAAAAAGCCCTTGCGCGAAATGAACGCTCTTGATTTAGATTTTTACATTCCGCAAATCCTTTCGGATCCTCGCTTTGTTGAGAAGAACACGCGAGGCAACAACATGTATAGCAATGCCTTGAAACAGTTCCGCTAGCGGCGCATATCCGTACCGACAGGCAGCTTCTGCTGCTCAACGATCCTGTTAACACAGCGGTTTACGGTAGAAAGAGAAAGCTCGCCCGCTTTAACGGTTCCGGCAGAGATAAGCTGACGAAGGATTTCGGTAGAAGGAATGCGAGGATATTTTTCCTTCAGGAACTTTATCTGCTCGTATATATCCGCATCGATCTTTCTGGATTTACCGGAATCGTCTCTTGGCTGCTTAAGAAGTCCGTTAAAGCCGGCGGTGCGGTAGAAATAATACCAACGCTCAACAGTTTTAACGCTGAAGTAACGAACCTTGCCGTCGGGATCTGTGTATGGAGTTTTAGCAGCCTGCTCGAAGTATGAATGGTTTGAAGTACCCTCGGGAAGGGTATAACAAACGACCGGTGCGATTATACCGTATCGCATCAGTGCTAATTGCTGACGTTTTTCATCTGTCATAATGAACACCTCGAAATAAATAGTAGTGGTACAAGGGTCAGTATACAGAGGAAAAACGGCATAATCTATTCAGGTTATGTGGGCGGCTCAAATTCTCAGATAAACACCTCGTTTAATTTGCATAAACTGGCGGGAATAGCTGCTGTAGCAGCGATCCAGGATGGACCGAAGCGACGAGTTAAGCTCCGCAAAAGCAGCATCGAGACGCGCTTTCCAATAGCGCCTGAAGCGAGCCCGAATATGCAGAACGTCGGATTCTGTTATGTCGGAGTTATTATCCATAATTTCGTTTAATTCATTGCTGCCGAGAGGATACAGCAGCACCTTATGCTGAATATCTACGGGAATCTGAGAGTAAGGGACAACCGAATCCGGAAGGATAGGGTACTCTCATTTTACCGCAAGATATATCCAATAATATGGACAAGCCCCTCTTCCGAGGGGCTTTAATATTTTCGTACCTTCGTTTTGTTTATATATTTCCCCACTTTGTGGTGAAGCGGGGGCGGAGAATTGTCTCTTGATAATTTGCACCGCTTATGGTAAAACTTTTTCAGGGATAGTACTTCCCCTACTGAGCTGCCAATGGCATTTACGGATTGTACTGCTGTTATTTCTTGTCTCTGTCCTGGATAAAAGGTGACAATGATTAAAGTGAATGATAATACAGGTCAGTATTCCCTCTTGCTGATAATATAGAGACGAAAAGAGCATAAAACGAAATAAATCGGGATTTGCAAAGGTGAACTGTATGGAAAAACAAGTATTTGTCATAGGACGGTGGCTTTATTCAAAACCGACTCTGGAAGCCGATGAAAACGGTCAAATTGTCATTTTTACAAAATCATCTGTTGCTCCCGCTGAGATTTTTGAATGGGGCATCGACGCCGAAAAGCATCTTTTTGAGCGGTACAGATGGTGCGAAAACGATTTTTACGAAGAATTAAATTACAACAAAACAATTTCAGAAAAACAACTGATAGGGCAAATTGAAGAAATCTCTTCAATTTTGAAAGAACACGGTTTTGATACCGTTTCCGAACAATACGACATAATAAAGGCAAAGATAAATTCAGATTTGTGAAAATGAGGAGATTTCTAGGCATGGAAAGAGCGGAAATAACTGCATTGTTTGAAAAATACATCAAAAAGCTCCGAATCACACCGGCATGGGATGTACGGTTAGAATTGGTTGAAGATCCGTTATGGCGAAAGACCGGCGATTTCAAGATTGATTGTGACGACAGAAAAGCGATCCTGCTGCTGAACGTCGTGAACCCAATACAGGAAAACATGGAGGAAGTCATTGTCCACGAGTTGATGCATATCAAGATGTATCCGCTGGATCAGGTCACGGAATCGCTCATTACGAACTGCTTTGAAGAAGGTACTGTGGCAAGTAAATTTGCTTATCAGCAGTTTTTCACTGCCCTTGAGCAGACGGTGGAGGAACTGGCAAAATGCTTCCTGTATGAATTTGGTGAAGACAAAGAGTTTTCCTATGGCAGATGCCGTAAGGGTAAATCATTCAACGATCTCTATGAAGGCTTGAACAGCATCGACTGACAAATACAGGCTTGTGGAGGTGGAAGATGGATTATATCGTAGATGACAAACAGCTAAATGCATCTGTGTTCCTTTTGCTTGTGAATAAAATATGGCCAGGCAACTATGATGCGGAACGTACACAAAATGCCTTATCCAAAACACTGAACATAACGGCTTATGATGGTAAAAAGCTGATAGGATGCCTACGCATTCTCTCAGATGGTTATTATTTCGGGACCATCACAGAATTGCTTGTTCTTCCGGAATATCAGAACAAAGGTATCGGGAGTAACCTTCTTCAATTGGCAAAAGCCAACACACCAACAATGCTGTATTTTGGCTCGCAGCCAGAAGTAGAAAGATTCTACGAGAAGAATGGTTGCAAGATGGGTATGCAATCTTACACAATTGAAAAGAAAAGGGAATAGATAAATTCCCATTTGTCGGATTGAAGGCAGCATGTGTTTGAGTTTATGTGCAAACACAACATTTGTATTTTTATACAAATCACCTTTTATCCAGGACAGAGAGTATTTCTTCAGCAGAGACCCGCGCCGGCAGCTCTTTTTTGACCACATGTATTCCACAGTGCGGTTCGGAACGTGCGGAAGGCGCGGACAGGAAACGGTCAAACGGAAGCATTTTTGGAATGTAAGTGCCCAAAAAAGTTATAAATTATCGGAAAAATAAATAAAGGTCGCCTCATAACCCGGAGGTCGTGAGGTTCAAGACCCACACCCGCAATCATAAAAGTGAAAAGCTCTTTGTCTTGCCGTCCCTGTCAAACTCATACGGCGCAACTATCATATCCTCCTTCGTTTTGATAGCCTCATTATACGCCGCTGAAAACGCAAACGGGTCGTCTGTCAAACGACAAATGACCCGTATTGGCAAAAAACTATCGTTCATCTGATGATCAATCTGTCATGCAGCTCACAGTGAACAATACCGCGTGATTATTATATCTCGCAAAGCTCAGGACTTATGCGAACGATTGTAGAATGCTCAGCGCTTCCGTTAGTGAACACCCGTCGTTCACCGCCGGACCCCACACCGTCTCTCTGTAGTCCGCCCATTCCTTTTCGAGCTCCGCCAGCGCCTCCATTTGGGCCATTTTCGAGGTATCCTTCGGAAACCATTTCTCTTCTATCTTCTGCCCCTCTGTTTTAAATAATACAATACGGCCTTGACCTTTGTTATGTCGTTTCTGATTATCTTAAAGGCATGGTTATCTTTCTTTACTCAGCGCCGACAAGGCGGACTACGATCGGTGTTATTCCGAGCGCCGGCAATATTTTATCCGTAAGGTCGCTCGTCTTGAAGCGTATAGAGCTTGTGTTCTCGCACGGATGGCAGCCGAACATCTCTTCCTTCAGAACGTCCTCGTCGATAACGAGCGTAACTCGATGGTCTTTGTCATTCATAAGTCCGAGAACCGATACGCTGCCCGGATGCAAATCAAGCAACTTTGTCATAAACTCCTCGTCAGCAAACGAAAGCCGGCTCACGCCCATTTGCTTTGAAAGCTCCTTCGTTTTGAAGGGCTTGTCTCCCGGCATAATGAGAAGATAAAAGTCAGTCTTTTGTCTGTTGCAGAGGAACAGATTTTTGCAGATATGCACGTTAAGCACCGCATCCACATCGACGCAGACCTCCATCGTAGTCGCCGGTCTGTCGGGATGATCGGTGCGGTCAAAATCTATTCCCAGACCGTCAAGAAATGCGTACGAGCGCACTTCCCGGTCGCTGCGGCCAGTCATATCGTCAGGGGAACCGTGGTAGAGAATCAATTAAAGCACTTCCTTTGCATTTAATGCCGCCTCGCAGCCCAATTTTATGTAATTCTTTTTTCAGACATATGATTCTCCCTCTTGCTCTGTGTTTCCGCCTTTTAAGGCATTGATTCTCTCTATCTCTTCCTCTATGATATTTCCAAACGTCCGCTCATCGATCTCGAAGCTTTTCTCCGCAGCGTCTGACTTGTCTGCAAAGGCGTCGAAAATCGCCTGCTTATTTTCCAACAATTCCGTTATCTCCTCATCAATCGTATCATCCGCCAGCAATCGATACACCAGCACATTTCTCGTCTGACCCATTCGATACGCTCTCGAAATAGCCTGATTTTCGATTGAAGGCTTGAATTGCGGCTCGCAGATAATTACAACGCTTGCCGACTGTATGTTAAGACCGGTGCCGCCGGATTGAATCTGCGCTGCCAAAACAGTACCTGCCGGAGCGTTTTCGAATTCGTCGATTATTTCCTGCCTGCGCTGAGGTGAGACAGCTCCGTTTATCGGGTTCAGGCATTTTCTGCCAAGCAATGTCGTTACTGCGCGAATAGTATCAAGGAAAAACGAGAAGACAATCACCTTTCTTCCATCAGATTCCGCTTCTTCAACTAATTCCATCATTCTCTTTGCCTTTGACGAATTGCGGATATCTTCAATGTTCCATGAAACTCTTCTGACCGCCATGAAATTATGCTCATAGAGAGTTCTTTCGTACATTTCCTCTTCTTCCGGATTCAGCGTACACCACTCTTTGCTCTCAATAAGCTCCGGCAGCTCTGTCAGAACTTCTTCTCTCTTTCTTCTGTAATAGACTGGCGCCACGGCGCTTCTGAACTGCGGAGCATGGGACATATACGCGATTCCCTTCAGCGACGCTGCGATTTGTGGCTGCAGCAGCCCTACCAGCGAAATCATTTCATCGACCTTGTTTTCAAGCGCCGTACCGGTCATGAAGAGCAGACGTTCCGCATAGCTGCTGATTCTCGCCGTGTTCAAAGTGCGTTTAGCTTCCGGGTTTTTTATATAATGCGCTTCATCTACCACAAGGAGCGAAAATCTATAATCGTCGGGAAGCTTGATGTATCCGGTCGTTTCATACGTAGTAACAGCAACTCCGCCGTGTTTAAGCCAACCTCTCAGCGCATCGGCTCTTCCGCTGCCGTGAATCTTAATTGGATTCAGTCGGCTCATTTTGCTGATTTCGCGGCACCAGTTAGATAGCACGCTGGCAGGACATACGACCATAAAGTGCGTCGCCCCGGTATTTTTAAGCGACACCATCGCGGCAATAGCCTGAACAGTTTTGCCGAGACCCATCTCATCTCCAAGCAGAACTTTTTCCTGGTGCAATATATATTTGACTCCCCATTCCTGATATCTTCGAAGAGTGCAGAGAAGTCCATCGGGAAAAAGCTGTTCGTCCTGGATTTCCTGTGCAAGATCTTCCGGCAGTCCGTAAACTATATCATCAGTGCCGAGAACTCCGGGATTAATATCCTCAATGATATTGAAGAATGAAACCGGATTGCTGACAAACGCATCCCAGCCGTCTTTAGGGGTTATTTGCCGCAGTCTCTGATATTCAAGTCCGAGAGCCTGAGTATCTATGCCGTACTGTCCCTGAAGCATTCCGGAAAGGTACTGATACGCAGCGGTCATCCGCAGCTTTTTTGCAGATGAACTGAAAAACCACGAAAATCCGTTTGTTCCTGCATTCAGTTCAATTATAGAATTGTTGATGCCTTGAGAAACTTCCGAAAGAATTCTTTTGCTCCTGTTGGCGACAGAAATGCCTCTTTGATATCTTGTAATTGCGGCAACAAGCGCATCCGCTTCAGGCGTTTTCGAGTCGGCGCTGAGCTTTAGTTTTACTCCGTCTCTCGTACCATCTATCATGTTATCAACTATTCTGCGAATAGTATATGCCGAATCCTCGCTGATTCCGTTGAAGTAAGCAAGCTGCCCCCAAGTGAGATGTGCTATATCCCCTATAGTATTATAGCCCTTGTCTTTAAGCGCTTTGATTCTGATTCCGTGCTTCTCTCTGTTCAGCTCATCTATAGGGACTTCCCGAAGCATTGCAACAACTTTTTCTTCGATAAAGTCATCAATAGCCTTAACTACTTCTTCCTTATATGAATCTGCGGCCTGGACTGCAGAGCTAAGTGTTGCGTTTATTTCGTTGTGCGCATTAATGACATATTTCGCATCTGCCGAACTGAACGGTCTTGCCATACCGAAATCTTCCTTCTCCGAAATAACTTTAACGTTTTATGCTAAATAGAATATCAAAAAATGTTGTTAATTGCAATATTACGCAATATAACCGCTGACTTCATATCCCAGCATCTTGCGATAATACCGCTCCTCTTCCCCATGCGGTATACGATAGACCGTGCTGTCCATAAAGTCATCAAATTTGTAAACTGCCTCGTCATCGTCGTCAGAGCAGTAGAGCGTGACAATCGGTTTGCCGTGATCGTCAAGGTTGTCTATCGTCACTCTGTTGACCTTCAGAATGCGGTTTTCTCTTCTGTTATACAGCAGGTCGCCCACCGTTGCCGGACACACGGCAAGGCGCCCCTCCCTGTTCGCATCCTGCCAAGAGCGCAGGCACACTTCCTCGTAAGCTGAAATCAAGACATTCATAATGCGTCTCCTTTCAATTTTTCCGTCGTCCGCATTATACCACACGGCTACGTCCGTTATATGGGACACATCACTGTGACACCCCCTGTCAAGCAGACTTTTTTGGAGAGTGCTGTCGCTAAGTACGGATGTACATATATACGAAGGATTTGCAAATCCTTATATATCTGTCTTTCAGAAAGGTGCCCTTAAATTTTCCTCGACATAGATAATAAATATTAAAGTGGCAAGCTTTTTGCCACTTTAAGAAAAAATATGAGCCCTTTCCGTTTTGCCGGAAAGAGCTCGGTGTATTAAGATAAAAACTTACTTTACGAAATATCTGTAGAGCATGGTTACAATCTGAGCACGGGCGCAATTCTCATTGCTTCCGAACTTATTGTCGCCGATGCCGTTGGAAATACCGTTCTCCTTCGCCCACGCAGCTGCGTCGGCGAAGTATGCTCCCTCAGGAACATCAGCGAAGCTCTCGGCAGTAGTTGCCTTGCCGTTCATTGCACGTGCCATGAAGGTTACCATCTGTGCGCGGTTTACAATTCCGTTTACTCCGAAGGAACCGTCGCCGATACCATTTGTTACGCCGTTCTCAGTTGCCCAAAGGACTGCCTTGTAGTAGAAGGCGTTAGCGTCGGTGACGTCAGTAAACTCGGACTTGGTCGCTGTAGGCTCCGGGCAGCCGAGCGCTCTCCAGAGGAAGGTCACTGCCTGCGCTCTTGTGCAGGTTGCATCGGGTGCGAAGTGGTTCTCATCAACGCCGTTCGTGATGCCCTTCTCAACCGCCCAGTCAACTGCCTTTGCATAGTAGCTGTTCTCGGGAACATCTACGAACTTGACCTCCTTAGCAAACTTCGCCTCGACCGTCACCTTTCCGCTTGGCTGAGTGAAGGAGTAGGTTCCGTCCTCGTTCTTCGTAAGCTCGATTTCCTTGCCGCTTGCGTCCTTAACTGTCAACTCTGCGAGCTTGTAACCAGCGTCGGGCGTTGCCGTTACCTTGACGGTCTGTCCTGCCGCAGCCTTCTCCGGCTCGAGCTTTATGGTGCCATTCTCAGCTTTTGCAATGGTATTCTCAATGGTAGAAGGCGCTATGTAATTCAAGCTCCACTGTGCGTAGAGCACAAGGTTTCCTTCGGGCGTAACGCTCTCGCCGTCCTTATATTCTACCTTGCCCTTTTCCTCTGTGCTCCAGCCCGCAAAGTTATATCCCTCACGTGTGAAGGTGTTGGATCTGAGCGCTACGGAGGTTCCCTTGTACGCCTGCGTGAGAGGCGCTCCGACGCCGCCGTTCGCGTAATAGGTGACGGTGTGCATTCCCTCGGTAAGCTTTGCAAGATCATCGCCTATTCCCTGCTCAAAGCCTTCAAGATTCGCGATCATAGAAACACCGCTCTGAAGCTCGGAGAGCTTGACGTCCTTGACGTCGCCGTAGGTCGTTTCGCCGTTTACTGTGACGTATGCGCGGACGTGGTAGACGGTGTCGGAACTCTCCGGCTTGAGCTTATACGAATAGCAGTTATTGCCGTCGATAACGCTCTGCGGAAGCATTGCAGTATCATTTGTGAGCTTCACAGCCGGAACATTCGTAACGTCGCTGCCGTCGATTTTGAGATTATTGCCGGTAGTCTTTGTGCTGTAAACAACGCCCGCATCGTCGCCGCTTGCGATCGCATTGAATGCGATGCTGTTTCCGTCAGTCGAACGGGTTATCGATGTAAAGCCCGCAACAGGCTTTGCCGTCGGCGCGTTGTTTGCATAGACAGCAAAGAGCGTGGTGTTCGCGTTTACGGTGAGCTTAAGCTCCTTAGCATAGCTGACTATCGAGCCGTCAGCCTCCCAATATGCGAAGGTCTTGTTCTCAACATCCGGCGCGGCGAGCGTTACGCTCTCGCCGTAGCCGTAGGTATCGGAAAGCGCGTCGGACCACTCGCCGTCTATATAGACGACGAGTTGGGTCTCGGGTGAAAATACAAGGCTCAGATCCGGTGCCTGGATAACCTCCGGCTCATCAGCGAATGCCGCGACGGACATAACTGCAAAAAGGGCGGCAATCGCGGTCAGAAGCGCGAAATATTTTATTATCTTTTTCATGGTTTACCTCCCTTAGTGCTGCGTGTTGGTCATGCCGTTCGGGGTTGCCTTGACGGAATACGAGGGGATCTGATCCCGCGTTGTGGGAAGCGCCTCGGTGTAGATGGTTTCGGTCTTTCCATCCGGCGTCTTATAGGTCAGATACGCCATTCCGTAGATGTAGTGGTTGCCGTTGTTCTTCTGAATAAATTTCAGCGGTGTGAGCGTATTGACAGTGCCGGTATTGCTCTTTGTTTTTGTCTTTGCTTCCCAGTAGATCGGAGGATACTTCTCGACGTTAACGGGCTTGCTCTCGAACATATACTTGGCCAAGCTCTTCGCGCTCATTTCATCAAGCACGCTGTTCTCGCGCTTTTCGTAATAGTACTGGGGATCGTCGCCCGAGATCAGGTTCATGGCCTGTTCCGTAGCGAAGCCGCTGAGACCGCCGCCCACGAATGGGATCATATTGAATCCGAAGCTGAATCCCACGTCGGTTGCCTTCTTTGCGGTGGACTGCTTATATTCCTTTATTGCGTAGTACGAGATGCCTTCATTGTCGCCCATTCTGACGCCCGCGTCCACAAAGGTATAGCCGTCCGGGAGCTTGTAGTGCATCTGGAAGAGCACGGTGTCCCAGTTATACCCCTGCGCCTCGGTCACATAGCTTCTGGCGCTCAGATCGATTTGCGGCTCTAAAATTGTGCTGACGTAGACCGCCCGCAGCTGCGTGCTGCACGGGATGATGAAGCCCACCATCGAGGACGCGGCGAGGTCCTTCCAGGTCGTGCCGTTGTCGGTGCTGTACTGCCACTTGGAGAACACGTTGGTGCCGATCTGAACGAACGCGGCAACATTGACCTCTTCGTTCTTCTTCACTGTTCTGGGAGCTTCCTCCAGCCATGGGGAAGAAGCGCCGTCTTTCCAATAGGAAACCTGCAACTGCACCTCGGTCGCGCCGGGCTGTTCATAGCCGCACTGCGTGCAAACACCGTTCTGGAAGGTATGCGCCTCCAGCTTGATGTCGAAGCAGCCGCAGATTCTGACGTGGACATAGGGGAAATACTCGCTGTATTCATCCAGCGCGCCGTTAAACGCGGGGAAGTTCAGCGGAACGCAGGTGTACGAATGAACGTGCTTCCACTGAGCGTTCAGTTCAAGGTTATCTGTGATACCGGTACTGAAATCGAATGGCGAACCCCGGAAGAAGAACTTGCCGTTCTCGGTTACGCTCTTGCCGACCTTCCAGTTCTCAAGAATGAAGCCGATCTTCTCAATATCCTCAGGCTTAAGTACGACTTCGCCGTAGGTTGCGTCCATGTTAATGTTTTCATCGCCGTTTTTCGGGTCCAGTATGACAATCGGGACAATCGGTTCCCAAACTGCGGCAAGCGTCGTATTTGTGCGGACGGGGACCGAATCCCCAGCTGCGTAGATCTTTTCGGAGGCCTTTCCGTTGGCGTCATACTGGAAGCCTCTCCAGCCGGCGAAGGTGAATCCGGCCTTCTCCGGGGCTACGGGAGCCTTGACCGAACCGGCAGTGGTCACGTTGCCGGCTTCGTCGGTGATGCAGGCCCCGATCTCGATCTGCGCGTCGTCCCCGTCAGCAAACGCCGCAATGACGGCCTTGGCGTTTCCGCCGATGATCATGTACTTGTCGCTCCCGATGGTCTTCCATGTTGTGTTCGTCTGTGCGCTGCACGCGGTCAGCGCCGTAACGCCGTCAACAGCTGCCTTCAGTGTTTCGTTATCCGCGTCCTTGTGCACATTGACAAACGCGATCTTGGAAGGTTCAAAGGCGCTCTTCAGGCTCACGGACCAGACGGACACGCCCTCCACGTTCAGGCCGTTCGTCTTTTCCGCCGCGTAAACACGATCCTGGCTGTCCGTGAACTTGCACCACACCGTATCCGTGCTTTCCGGGGCTGTCTCGGGCAGATACAGAACGGTGTACGATTTCACCTTGCCGTAGGTAACCGCGATGCTCAGCTCGTCCTCCGCCACACCGGGCATCGTGACCCGAAACAGCTCGGTCTGGGCGGGGGCGGTGAGGTCATTGGCTTCAAGGTGATCGATATAGGCCTGATAATCCTCGTCGCTGAACTTTGTCATGCTGCTGACGGCAGTTTCCGTGCTGCCTCCAAACTTGACGGCATAGTCGTAATCCTCATCGGTGGTGACTCTGAGAATGAAGGTCTCGCCCACCTTGCGGGTGAAACCGTCATCCACCGCTGTGAATTCCTCCGTCAGAAGCTCCGCCGCGCAGGGCGTTCCTTCGTTGCCCGTCACCGTGAGCTTCACGCCGACGTCGCGCGCGGTAAAGGTCGCGGTCACGGTGACTGCTTCGGTGGGCATAGTGAACTTGCCGTCCGTCACGGTCACGGCGCCGCCACTTGCCTTCGTGACGGTAATGCTGCCAAGCTCAAAGCCCACAGCGGAGGTTGCTGTCAGCGTTACCTCGCTCCCGGCTTTCACGGTGGTCTCGTTCTCTGCCGTTGCTACGCCGTCGCCGGATACGGCTACCGTCCCGCCGTTTGTCGGGTCGCAAACCGTGGTGATGGCAAAGGGCGATCCTTCAAACGTCGCGGACACGGTGACGCCGGACGCCGGCATGGTGAAGGTGCGGGTGTTGCCCTCGCCCGAAAGGGTGACGTCGGCATTCTTGCCGTCCTTGACCGTGAGCGTGTTGAGCACAAAGCCGGTATCGGGCGTGGCGATCAGCGTGACGGTATCCTGATAATTCGCAGGATTTGTTTCGGACACCGGGTTCCCGCCCTTGCTTGCCGAAACGCTGCCATTGGACGTCTCGCTGAACGAAATGGTATAATTGATTTTCCGGAACTCCGCGCTGACGGTGACATTCTCCGCCGGCATGGTAAAGCTGCCGTTGTTTCCGTCGATCGTCACGGCAATGGTTCCGTTGTCCGCTTTTGTGACCGTCAGGCCGTTCAGCTCATACCCCGTCGCGGGCGTCGTGCTGATCGTGACGGTGGCGTTGGCGGTGGCGACCACAGGCACCGTGAAGTCGCAGCCTTCGCCGGTGATGCTTCCCTTTATGATTGCGTTTACGCCGTAAGCCACCGCCGCGGTGTAGGTCGTCGGCGTCTCCGCGCCGTCAGACACCGTGATGCTTGCCTTGAAGAAGCCGTCACCGCCGGGCGCTTCGCTTGTTTCACTGACCCACTCGCTGCCGGACTTGGTGAAATACCTGACGTTCGCTGCGCTCACGCCGAAGTCTCTCATGTTGCCCGTGACCGTCGCAGCGCCGCCGCCCTCCGTGGGCGCAGCGATGGTCAGGGTGGCGATGTGCTTATGATCGTCCGTTCCGTCATCCAACAGGCAATTCCCGTCCGTGTTCGCACACGTCGCGGTAATGGTCGCGCCGTCTTGGGAGAGCGTATAGGAGCTGCCGAAGTCGTGGGTGTGGAAGATGCCGATGCTCACCCACTTATAGTAATTTTCATTATCATCTTTACCGCTGAAGGTCGTTAAACCGGAGTAAAGCGTATTCTCCGTTTTAGAAGCGCCCGCCTTGACCTGCAAGTCGTTGTTGATCGTGAAGGTTCCCTGGCTTATGATGCCTCCCGAAGTGCCGCTGGCGGTGACGGTACCGCTGTTGATGTTGAATACGCTGGCGTCGCTCTGCAAAGATATACCGACGTCTCCGCTGGCGATCAGGCTGCCGCCGTCGATGGTCATGGTGCCGCCGACGCTGATGGTTCCGCCTGCATCCAGAACACCCGAGTCGCCGGATTGACCGTAAACCGTCAGGCTGTTTCCGGAATCGACAGCGATACCGGATGTGCTGCTCGCCGTCAGCGTTGAGTCGTCGCAGAGGATCAGGTTCACGTTGCCGATGACGGTGACCTTCCCTGAGATCGTCGCATCCTCAGGGAGAACATACCATGTTGTAACACCACTTGTGCCCCATGTCACGTCGCCGGTGCTATTTTTGACCACTTTGTAGCTTGTGCAGGCGTTCTCGCCGGTCTTTTCCACCAGCTTGCTCTGGGTGCTGTCCCATGCCATGTAGGAGACGGGATCGAGTGCCACCACCGTCACGTTGCAGCTCGTGGCCTTGGTGCTGTCCGCGTTGCTGGTGGCGGTGATCGTGGCGCTGCCCGCCGAAATGCCCTTGGCGTAGACAGTCAGGTTGGTGACAGCATCTGTGCCGATCTCATTCCCCACGGTGCAGGCCGCGTCGGAGTACAGCGTCACAGCGCTCGCGTTCGTTCCGCTGACGCTCCACTTGATCTTCTTGTCCGTGGCGCCATCCGGCGTAACGTTGGCGGTGAAGGCGGCGCTAACGCCCACGCCGATCGTCTGCTCGTCGGACGGCGAAAGCGTCAGGCCAGTGATGGGGACGGGAGTAAAGGTCGTCCTCATCAACCGCGTTCTGACCTCAGGCGTGCTGGTGACGTCCGTCCAGTTTGTATAATCGCTGGTTTCCATCTTCACGCCCGGGCCGAGGATCAGGGTGCCGTCGCTGCTGCCGCCGACGCCTTTACCAATGCCATCACCGCCAGCCTTGTGAGCATTGCTATAGCCGGAGCTGCCTTCCACCGCGCCGCCATAGATGGCTATGGTGCCGCTGCCGCCACCATAGCCGCCGCCGATGCCGGCGCCGCCCCAGCCGCCGCCAATGCCATTTACATTGCCGCCGTAGATGGTGATCGTTCCGCCGTCGCCTCTATCGCAGCCGCCGATGCCGGCGCCTTGTCCCAGCTCTTCAACGATGCCTGATGAGCTCGTTTTTCCCCCTTTTCCAGTCACCGTGCCGCCGTAGATGGTAATGGTGCCGGCCGTGCCTTTACGGAAATCCGTAGTATCATCATCATCAACGTAGACTCCGGCGCCAATACCCGCGGCACGATTGCCGCCGATGGCGGTCACCGTGCCACCGTGGATGTTGATCGTACCGCAGTCGCAGTGCCACTTGTCATTGTATCCGCCGATGCCTGCGGAAAAATAGTCTACATTATTATGAATATCATCATAAAGATTATCGGTGGTCAGCGCGCCGACGACAGGGGCTTGGGCTCTGGTTCCCGTCCAGCCCTCGTAGATGTTGAGGGTAGTGCCGTTTGCCACCGTGACGCCCTTTTTGGCGTTCAGGGTGCAGCCGTCGCAGAGAATCAGATTGACCGTGCCGCTGGTCGAGATGCGGCTGTTGATGGTCACGTTCTGGTTGACTACGTACCAGGTCGTGGTACCCGCCTCGCCCCACACCGTGGTGTTGGCGCCCACGACGGTGTAGCTCTTGCAGGCGTCGTCGCCGGTCTTTGCCGCAAGGCTCTGGCTCGCCGCGTCCCATGCCATATAGGATACGGGGGCAGGATCACTCTCAAATAGGGTGAAGGTCACGTAAGCGGTAACGTCTTGCATGGTGCAGGACGCGGTGTAGGTGCCCGCTGTGGAGGGTGCCTTATTGCCGCCGGGCGTATAGATGATTTCAACGCTGCTGGTCAGCTCCTCGTTCGTCGAGGAGAGAGTGGCCTCCTTGGGGCTGCCGTCGCAGATCCTGTCGGTGGGGGCTGAAAGGGTCAGGGTGTTGCTGAGTCTATCCTCTATCGGGCAGCCATCCTCACCGCAATAAATCGTGATCTGATTAGTTTCGTAGGCGCGATAAGCCCAGATATGAGTGTGAGGCTCAGAAAAAAAAGTATACCCTTCCCCATCTCCCGGGCAATCGTCGTTAAAGCACATGTACTGCCAATCAATTTTTTCAAAGTTCGTACTGCCGCAGTAAGGGCAAACTCTGAAGATGTAGACTTCGGTAAGCTCATAATCAGAGTAGTAACTTTCGCACTCGGAACAATAATACATGTAGTCATCTTCGCTATATGTTAATCCAGAGTGACCTTCGGGGCATAGATAGTACGATTCTGCCAGCGCGGTCCCGCCCAGCGCGGGGATGAGCGTCAGCGCCAGCGCGAGGCTTAAGAGCAGGCTCAAAACTTTTCGTGCTTTTATCATTTATGTACCTCCTTGTAACGCCGCTTTCGCAGCTAATATATTAAAAACGCACCGACACAGACGAGCCTTTGCACGTCTGGATCAGTGCGTTAATTACATTATGCAGTTAAAATGTGCAGACTTATTATGTATGTGTGTATGAGCTTAGCCGCGGTTGTCATATAAGTCAAGCCATTTGCCTAGTTTTTTATATCATAACACTTTTAAGGTTTCTGTGCAAGAGTTTCAACATAAATTTTACCCAATTTTTTTGCAAGCGCTACATAGTCCCGCGTTTTGCCGATCTGTCCACGGTCATAGCAAATGAGATAGTCGCTTGTGCGGATCATGTACTCGTTTGCCCGCACGATGGCAAATGGCTTAGGTACGTCCTCCATCCCCGGCGGATAGAAGGTGCGGTCGTAGCCGCTTGTATCGTTATTATATGGATAATACGGCGTCAGCAAGGTCAGCATTACATGAGGTTGCTGAGTACGTTCCGGAGAAATAATGAGGGATAGGCATATTCTTCTATCCGCCGGTCAGGATACATTGTGCGTAGAGAGATAAACCAAGGATTTGCACCTTGCGCATAATGCTAATTCGTGCTATAAATTTAGTCTGCGTATAGCGTATTACGACCTCTGGAGGCCCTGAAATGGAAATTAAGCCGGTTTTATGTTCCGGCTCCGGGAGATGGATCAGCCGCTGGACTGTATTGGTGTTAACAAATAATTCACAGAAAAAATTAGCACTCCCACTTGACGAGTGCTAAAAAAGGTGGTATAACATAATCGCAAGAGGGAAAAAGATCCGGAACTAAGGTTCCGGGTTTCCTCATCTCCCTTGCGGCATATACCACAGCAACAGCCCTGAACAGCATCCAGGACCGAAAATAAAAGGAGGTTTGACTTATGTTGTACATGCCTAGTATTTTTGGTGAGGATCTGATGGATCGTTGGTTCGATGACATGGATCGTGAATTCGCCCGGATGGAGAAACCGCTTTACGGTCACAACGCGAAGAACCTGATGAAGACGGATGTGCGGGAGCATGATGACAGCTATGAAGTAGATATCGAGCTGCCCGGCTTCCACAAAGATGAAGTTCAGCTCAGCCTGGAGAACGGGTACCTGAACATCACGGCGGCGAAAGGCCTTGACAAGGATGAGAAGGACAAAAAGTCCGGCAAGCTCATCCGACAGGAGCGCTATGCCGGCAGCATGAGGCGCAGCTTCTATGTCGGCGAGGAAATCACGGAAGAGGATATCAAGGCCAAGCTGGAGCACGGTGTTCTGACGCTGCAGATTCCGAAGAAGGAAGCAAAACCGCAGCTTCCTGAAAAGAAGTACATCGCCATTGAAGGCTAATTGATTTCTTAACAGCTCCCCACCAATCACGGTGGGGAGTCTGCTTTCAGGTATCGGCTTAGCTGAAGGTATAATCCTTGAGTGCAAAAAAGGCCACAGGTTTCACTTCCTGCGGTCTTTTTTGCTATTATTTTATGTTTGCCGACAGGTTTCGACAGCATATGACAGTGTGCTCCGCTATAATAGTTCCTAGCTGAGACATAAATCCTGCCGTCCAGGCCAGATGGAAAGACACGCCCATCGATGGTGCTGCACCAACCCCGGAGGAGTTCATTGCCATGTGTGCCAGAGAAGTCAAGGACAGAGCGCAAGAGCTGGCATAGAAAAGACACGCACCCCCTAGTGGATCGTCCATCGGCAAGTCGGAGCCCTATGAGCGCGTGATCCTGTATCTCGACCGGCGTTTTTTCGACCGGCTGATGCCGGACACCGCGCTGGAGGCCAACAAGGCCGCCAAAACCGTCGCCCCTGGTGACGGGGCCGGAGGGCGGCTTCGCCCCCTTCGAGGCAGACCTGGCCCGCATCGTAGGGCTGCACATCTGCTCGATGGGCGAGCGCATCCTGCGCCGTGAGACCGCGCCGGTGGTCGCCACCACCGCCGTCATGTACGCGACGGGCAACCTGTCATAGTGTCCGGTGGTCGGTGGCCGGTGGCTGAAAACGAATCATGAAAAAGCTCTTTCGGGATTCTCCCGAAAGAGCTTTTTTGTCAGATCGCGACGTCCAGTTCCCGCAGTTTCGCCCGCAGCTCCTCCACGTCGCCGTGGAAGACGATGGCCTGCAGGCCGCTGAAGAATGCGCCCTCGGCGTTCGACGTGGCGTCGTCGATAAAGACGCACTCGCCGGGGATGAGAGAAAAGGTCTCGCACAGGCGACGGTAGATCTCCGGCTGGGGCTTGACCAGCCCCACGTCTGCGCTGATGAGCGTGCCGTCAAAGCATTCGCTGCCCGGAATGCGCGGCCAGTAGCTGTGCTGGCGGCGTGAAGCGTTTGACAGGAGATATATCCCATAGCCCTTCGCCTTGAGCTCGCGCACCAGAGCGGCCATGCCCTCCATGGGCACGATGGGCCGATCCCAGGCGGTCACAAATTGCGCCGCCTGGGCGTGGAGACGCTGGGGCAGGCGCGCGCACATCAACGCGATGGCCTCGTCGTCCGTCAGCGAGCCGCGGTCGAGCCGCGACCATTCCAGCGACTGGAAAACCTCCCGTCTGAGCAGGTCTCTGTCCTCTCCGAAGATCCCGGCACGATCCAGAAACATCTCCGGATCAAAGCGATTCAGGACCTGCCCCATGTCAAATACGATGTTTCGAATCATACGACGCTCTCCGGCGCCTCTCAGAATTCCAGGCTGCCCAGTGCGATGCACTTGCCGCCCTTGCGGTCGAAGAGCATGACCTTGTCGCCCGAGATGTTGAAGCGGATCTTCTCGCCGATCTTGAAGAGCGTGCTGCCGAAGACCACGCCGGTCAGCAGGAAATCGCCTACGCGCACCTTGATCGTGGATTCCATGCCGGTGGGCATGGCGCCGTAGATCTCGCCCTCGATGGCGCCGTTCGGCGCGATCTCGATGAACTCGGGCCGGACGCCAAGCACGAAGTCCTCGTTGGTCAGCACCGGCGCCTCCTGCAGAGCCTCGTCCTCCTCGTCCACCTTGGCGATGTGGTACTTGAAGGTCTCGTCCTTGTTGCCCTTTTCCACATAGCCCTTCTGTTTGGCCGCCTCACGCAGCGCGGCGGCGTCGGCCTCGACGGCGGCGTCGCGGTCAGCAAACCATTTGCCCAGCTCCAGTGGCTCGGCGCTCCGGAACTTCGCCTGCAGGCCGCCCAGCGCGGTCAGCGAGATGGCGCCGTCGGCGCCCTGGCTGCCCTTGGCCTCGATGAAGTTGATGGAGGGATTGCCCACAAAGTCTGCCACGAACAGGTTGTTCGGCCGGCCGTAGACCTTCAGCGGGGCATCATACTGCTGCAGCACGCCGTTGTTGATCAGGCAGATCTGGGTGGCCAGGGTCATGGCCTCCATCTGGTCGTGGGTGACGTAGACGAAGGTGGAACCGGTCTCCACGTGCAGACGCTGCAGCTCATAGCGCATCTCCAGACGCAGCTTGGCGTCCAGGTTGCTCAAGGGCTCGTCCATGAAGAGCACCGAAGGCTCCGGCGCCAGAGTGCGGGCGATGGCCACGCGCTGCTGCTGACCGCCGGAGAGCTCCGCCGGGTAGCGGTCCATGAACATGCTGATCTTGACGATGCGGCTGACGCGGCGCACGGAGAGGTCGATCTCCTCCTTGGTCAGCTTGCGCACCTCTTCGACGACCTTGCCGTCCTTGACGTACTCGTAGTTTTCATTCAGACCGTTGGCCGCGACGGCGTCCGCCGCCTTTTTGGCCAGCGCCGCGGCCTCGGCCGAAACGTCCCTGCCCTCCTCAATGTGGTAGGCAAAGAGCTTTTTGGCCGTGAACTGGGAGATCGTGTACTCGTCGATCAGCTTGATGATGGCCTTTTTCTCGTCCAGCTTGCCCTTCTTGTCGCGGCACTCTTCGACGACGCGCTTGACGTCAGCGGGGTTCTGCAGGATCTCCGCCAGGCGGGCGTTGTTTTTGGCCTCGAAGTTGACCTTTGGCATGGATTCCTTGATGTTGGACAGACCAAAAGCGATGTTTTCATACACGGTCATGTTCGGCCACAGGGCGTAGTTCTGGAACAGGAAGCCCACCTTGCGCTTATTGGCGGGGATATTGATGCCCAGCGCGCTGTCGTAAACGACGCGGTCGCCGATGGTGATGCGGCCGCTGGTCGGCGTCTCTAATCCGGCGATCATACGCAGCGTCGTGGTCTTGCCGCAGCCGGAGGGGCCGAGCAGCGTGACAAAGGCATTGTCGTCGATGAGCAGGTTCAGATCATCGACCGCGTAAAAGTTTTTCCACCGTTTGGTGATATGCTCCAATTTGATTTCCGGCATTTTCGTTATCCTCCTATTCCCTTATCGAGGCTCGCACCCGTAACTTTGTTGACAATCGTGTTGAAGACGAGGATCGTGATGATCAGCAGCAGGTTGATGCCGCTGGAGAAGGCGTACAGACCCATTTCGTCAAAGTAGTCCAGCATCGTCGAGAGGATGCGGCTCTGTCCGCACAGCAGCATGAACAGGCTCAACTCACGCAGACAGGTCATGAAGGGCAGCAGATAGCCGCTGATGATCGACGATTTCTGGATCGGGATGATGATGCGGGTCATGCGCTTGATCCAGGGGATGTCCTGGATGATCGCCGCCTCCTCGATCTCGCCGGAAAGCTGTAGCATGGAGTTCAGCGACGAGCGGCTGGCAAAGGGGATGTACTTGATCGTACCGGCGACGATCAGACCCGTGTAGGTGTTGTACAGTCTGACCGACTCGCTGGAGAAGAGCACGAACAGCGCCGCGCCCACGGCGATGGACGGCATCAGATAGGGCAGGAAGGCCACGGAGTTGACATAGTTGGCCCATTTGCTGCGGCGCTGCTTGGCCACAGCGTAGCCGACCAGGGTGCCGATGGTGCCGGCGAAGAGGGCGCAGCAGACGCTGACCCACAGCGTGCCGCCGAAGGCCTTCCATATCTCGGCGTTGTAGAGGATGCCCTTCTGGCCGTACATGCCCTGCTCGGTGACGTTTTCGCTCGTCAGCCACCACTTGGTCGTCAGATTGTTGACGTTGCCGGTGTAGAGGAAGGAATAGTCGCCCGGGTTGGGCAGGAAGGTCTCAAAGGCAAAGGAGATGATCGGGAAAATGCTGGTGAAGAAGGTCAGGATGACCAGGATGATCGCCAGGACATACTTGGCCGCGCCAAGGTTGATCTTGGAGATCTGGCCGGATTTGCCCGTGACCGTGGTGTAGCTCTTGCGGCTGGTCAGCGACAGCTGGTTGAGCAGCATGATCGCGATGCCGAAGACCATCATGATGATGGCCAGGATGCTCGCCTCGCCGGTGTACTTCGAGTTCATCGAGACGTACTTCGTCGAAAGCGTGGTCAGCTGCATGTAGTGCGGCACGGGGTAGGAGCCCATGGCGCTGCCGAAGACCAGCAGGATCGTCGAGAGGATGGCGGGCTTGACCATCGGCAGGGTGATGCGGAACATGATGCGGTGCTTGGGCGTGTCGAGGATCGTCGCCGCCTCTTCCAGGTTCGCGTCCATGTTCCGGAAGATGCCGCCGATCAGGATATAGGCGAAGGGCGCATAGTGCAGACCCAGGACCATCAGACTGGGGAAAAGGCCCTGGCAGAACCACTTTGGCATATAGATATGGAACAGCGACGCCAACAATCCATCGGACGTGCCGGTAATTTTCGTGGAGTAAAACAGGTTTTGCCACACGACAGCCAGCGTCCACTGCGGCATGATGTAGGGGAAGATGAAGATGGAGCTTAAGTACTTTCTCCAGGCCAGGTTGGTGCGGGTGACGAGAAAGGCAAAGATGCCGCCGTAGAGGATGGACACCACGCAGGTGCCCACAGAGAGCAGCACGGTGTTCCACAGCGGTTTCCACAGGTTGGCCATGGCCAGCTTGCTGGTGAAGAGGTCGGTATAGTTGACAACCGTCCAGCCGGTGGTCTGCTTGGTCAGATGGGCGTCGATCGTGCCGGCGTGGATCCTGAAGGTATCCTCCACGATGGCGACGATGGGCGCGACGGTGGTGACCGTCAGCACGATGCCGAGCAGCAGCAGGATCACGTTATAGGGCTTGGAAAAGAAGGTCTTGACCTTATTCCATGTGATCGTGGCCGGACTTGCCACAAGGGTCCCGGAACTGTTCATAGGATGTCTCCTTCC
Organism: Paludibacteraceae bacterium; assembly: GCA_017471285.1. Lineage (GTDB taxonomy): Bacteria > Bacteroidota > Bacteroidia > Bacteroidales > Paludibacteraceae > Colicola. The sequence goes on from JAFUUZ010000027.1 coordinate 36,166, forward strand.
TGTAAAACAAAGCGCCTCCGAATGTGCGGAACGCACCCGGAGGCGCTTGCCTGCTTTATGCAGGTTCAGCAATCAGCTTATAAGGGATCAGCCGGCACTGTACTTGTCGAGCATCTCGATCCAGCTGCCGACAGTGAACGCGGCGTCAGCGCAGTAGGCGGGATCCTCGAGGACCAGCTTGCCGGTGGTGGTCCACCAGTCATAGCCGCGGTCGTTCTTGTTCGGGAACTTCAGTTCGCCGTCCACAACGCCGCCCTGAGAGTGGCCGTACTTCTCCTCGGTGCCGGCCGCGACGGTCGGGTTGGAGGAGTAGCCGCCCATATCCTTGCCCCAGGCGGAGAAGCCGTCGACGGTGCAGGTGATGTAGCTGATGAACGCGCAGGCGGTCCAGGGCAGCGGGCTGTTGTCGGGAACGAACATGTAGTGGCAGTAGCCGTAGCCGCCGATGCCCTCATAGCCGTCCTCGTAAGCCGCGACCTTGACGTTGTTCACGGAAGAGGAGTCGGTCTCCTCGATGGAGCGGAGCTTGGAGTAAACCAGCAGACCGAACTGGTCGGTGGCGGATTTGTCGGTCAGGTTCTTGCAGATGGGGCCGTCGTCGGTGACAGCGTTGTAGCTGCCGACCCACAGCTTGATCCACGCGAGCGCGTAGGCGCCGTTTTCGTCAAGGCCCAGGTCCTCGGCGTCGCCCTTGAGCTCGTTGATGGTGGGCTGGAAGTAGGCCTGCTCCTCGGCGGGCAGCTTGTCAAAGGCTTCCTTCAGCCAGCCGGCGTACTGGGGCGCGGTCAGCATGTAGAGGAAGTTCTTGCCGACGATCTCGGAGTCGATGTCCATGAACTGGCCATGCTCGCCCTCGGCGACGTAATCCCAAACGTTGTCGAACACCTTGTTGCCGGTGCAGTTGAACATGAAGACCTTGTTCAGGGTCTGCAGGGGCAGATAGCCTTCATAGGTGGCGGCGTCAACGCCGTTGGCCTCGGCCCACTCCTTCGGGATGAAGGTGTCGAGGATGCCGGTCTGGACCATCTTGCTCTCGATCTGGTTGCCGTCCTGGATCAGGGTCACGGCGAAGGTGCCGGTGGCCTTGGTAGAGTTGGCGGTCAGCTGATCGAAGATCTTGTTGTTCTTCGGCTGCTGCCAGTCAAACTCGAGCTTGTAGCTGGGGTCGATGGTCTGCAGATACTCGATGAACAGAGGCAGCGAGCTCTTGCCGCGGCTGGAGTTACCCACGCCGTAGAGCATCTGGCCGTTGGACTCTTCGATCGCCTTCTTGGCGAGCTCTTCCATGGTCATGCCTTCGGCTTCCTTGATGATCTTCTGCACCTCGGTGAGGTTCTCCTCGACCGGGGCGGGCTTGGAGGCGGGCTTGTCGGCCGGCGTATCAGCGGGCGTAGCGGAGGGAGCGTCGGCGGCCGGCGCAGCGTCCGGAGCCGGAGCAGCCTGCTGTCCGCAGGCGGCGAGCGCAAAGATCATGGTGAAAGCCAGAAGAAGTGCCAATGCTTTTTTCATTTTTCTTTTCCTCCTATACAATTGTTTAAGCTTCCGTAAACCCTACGGATCTTAACACGTGAATTGTACTTCTATTTGTCAGAAATGTCAAATATTACGCCATATCAGCGCGATTATTTGTAACTTTTAACAAAAAAGTTGTTAAAAGTTTGTAAAGTCTGCCTCTTGATTTTGATTTTTGAAGGATATTATTTCGTTTTTAGCCTCGGCCGGACGGAAGCGTCTGTGCGGACCCGTGCGCGGCTTCCGCATCCCGCTTTGTAGGGGACGACGTCCTCGGCAACACCCATAAGAGAGTTTTGAAGCAAAAATGACTTGGTAGCTGTCTGACGGGATTGGAAGAGTCACGGCAGAGAGGGAAAACAAATGACCTTCTGCCAAAATGTTTCAAAACATATTAGTCTCGAAGTAACCGTCAACCATACCGACGTATATTACCTTGCAAACAAGTTCGACTTCGACGGAGCAACGCTGACGGAGGCGCTGAAAAAGGCCTTTGAAAACCGTGGACATCACTTCACCGTTGAGCAGTTCGAGCAGGTAATGGCCTTCGGCAGCGATGACGCTATGCAGAAGAAATGGAAAGCCTTCTGCCGGAAAATCGGCACAAAGACCGATGATTTTGATACGGTGCTGAGTACGATAAAAGCGTTTTTGACTGAGCCGTTTACTGCAGCGGTAGATGACGCAGACTAATTCTGAGAACACTTTTTACTCACCCAGCATATTTCCAATCGTGTTCGCCGCCTCTTTTTGTGCGGAGGTGGTGACGTGAGCGTAGGCCTTTTTCTTGTCAAAGTACCTGTAATGTGCCGCTCCATGGCTCACGCAATATATGAACCGGGGTATTAAAACTTTGCTTACACTCAATCTAATAATGTGTGTATTTTTTATTGACTGTTCCGAGATAATGAGTATAATAATATCAGACACATAGTTGAGCCTTGTGTGTTTGATATTTTACAAAACAGGTATGCTTATGGATATTCAAAATCAAGTAAAAAATATAATTGTTCAGCAAGGCGGGATTGCCAAATCAGCCGATTTTGTCGCTGCCGGCATTTCCGCAGTTCAAGTTGTTTCTTTGTGCAACGATGGCTTTCTTGAACGTGTCCGTCACGGTTATTACACTCTTGCTGAGAATGACACCGCTTCGGAAGAGCAAATGCTTGCAAAGCTATTTCCAAAGGGGATCGTATGTGTTGAGTCGGCTCTTTTCCATTACGGATATAGCGATTATGCTCCTCGCAAATGGTCCATTGCAATTCCCCGCTCCATGTCACGGACGAAGCTTGAAGATAACATTCTTCCCTTGCAAGCTTATTACGTTCAGCAAGATATCTATGAGCTGGGGAAAACAAAAGATACTTTTAACGGAGTAATGCTGCCTGTTTATGATCGTGAGCGAACTATCTGCGACTGCTTCAAATTTCGCACAAGGCTTGATACTGAGACTTTAAGCAAGGCGCTCAACGCATATGCAAATGACCCGGGCAAAAACCTGCAGAATCTTTCAATATACGCAAAGAAGCTGCATGTGTATAAAAAAGTTACCGAAATAATGGAGGTACTGCTGAATGGCTGACATTGCCGCATCTGTACTCGCACGGCTCAAAAATAAGGCTGCGGAAAGCGGCAGAAGCTATCAGCTCTGTCTGCAGCTCTTTTGCCAGGAGGAGTTTCTTCGCCGGCTGGAAAAATCCAAATATGCGGATAATTTTGTGCTGAAAGGCGGGCTGTTCATTTACTCTCTCACCGAATTTGACAGCCGTGTAACCGTTGACGTCGATTTCCTTATCAGGAGGATTCCAAACACGCCTGAACAGCTAAAGTCGATACTGGAAGAAATAATTGCAACTGACACGGGCAACGATTACGTTTCCTTTGAGATAAAGAACGTGGTACCAATTGCAGTGGCAAAGAAATATGCCGGGATCGGAGCTTCCCTCGTGGCAAGAATCAAAAATACGAAAACGCATTTCAGCATTGACTTCGGCGTTGGTGACGTGATCGTGCCGAAGCAGGAAAAGCGGAAGATACCGACGCAGTTTGACGATTTCGTCGCCCCGACAGTCAACACCTATTCGCTGGAAACGACGGTTGCCGAAAAGCTCGACGCAATTCTTTCCCTGATGGAGTTTTCGAGTCGGATGAAGGACTATTACGATCTATACTATTTGGCAAACAAATTCGACTTCGACGTAGCGACGCTGACGGAGGCGCTGAAAAAGACCTTTGAAAACCGTGGACATCATTTCAGCGTAGAGCAGTTCGAGCAGGTTATAAACTTTGGCAGCGATGACGCTATGCAGAAGAAATGGAAAGCCTTCTGTCGGAAAATAGATGCAAAGACCGATGATTTCAATACGGTGTTGAGAACGATCAAAGAGTTTTTGACAGAGCCGTATATGGCAGCAGTATGTAGATTATAAGCATGACAAAATTCTTGATATAAAAACACCGAGATTGATACAATTTAATTTTTCTTACAGCCGTTTTGCCGCTTGAGGGGTAAGTTGGCATTTGAGGGGTAAGTGGAGGAAGTCGGGGTCACGGCTGTTTTTATCGGTAGAAATGTTCATACTTCGTCGGTATAATAGACGACAAGAAATCGGGATTTAAGGAGGTAAGATAATGCCGCGGCATGATTACGGCGAAGAGGATCTGAAAGCGGCGGGGGAGTTTAGGGATATTATCCACGAAGAGGCTTTGGAGATCGTCAGAAAAACATATCCCGGGGCGGACAAGGTCTTTGATCGATATCCCGTCGAAGCGTATTTCGAGGATGTCTGGGAGTACCCCGGCAAATGGTATTACTATGTAGCCTTGCCGCAAGGCGCCGGAGGGCGGGAAAGTCTGATTCATACGATTGTCCGTGACGCGAAGGAATATTATCGGAATGGAACGAAACCTCCGTTGTACGACCCGCATCGCAAGCATTGACAAATTCGGGTTTGGTGAAATAATAGTGAGAAACATTATCAATTTATTTGTAAAGATCAAATCTTTCGAAACTGTCACGCTTCATACGAGCGGGATGCGCCATGTGACCGATTATGAGATTGTGAATAGAGGCGACGAAGCGGAAATCTCTCAATATGCCGTCGGATACCGCAGCGGCGATCAAGTGCGTCAGCTTCAAAAACGAGCCGTATGCTCCGCAAAGCGTGCGTTGAAATTAATGAATAAATGCCGTCTGCTGTCGTGGGACGGATTTCACGGACAACGCCCCAAGGGAATCAAGGACGGCAAGAATTTTATTTTCAAAGCGACCGTCAACGGGGGAAAAGAAATCTGCGCGACCGGATCGCAAAGATTTCCTCCGTATTATCGTGATTTCAAGGACGGACTTTATGAAATACTGCGAGGTGCGGAAAATGAAAGAGTATAAAGTAAACTCCGGTTACGGCTGGCACGCGTGGTTCTGGGTCGATAAAGAAGAATTCGAGGGCGAGTGGAAGATCGGAAAGCTTCGGTATCGCGTCGAAAAGGCCGTCGGCAGAGCCGACGACGGCAAGCTTTTTCTGATGGTCTGGACGAATCACGACCAACACGACTGGCACAAATTCTCGCAGGTATTTTACGAGATCGACGAGAGCGAATACGTCGATCTCCTCGACCGTGCGATAAAACAGGGCGAATTATCGCCGAAAGATCGGGAACACCTGATCAAAAGAATGAAAGCGCCCTTTATCCCGCCGTGGGACATCCATAAAGCCGTTGTCGTTTACCGGGACGGGCGCTACACGCTCGGTCAGCAGAATGATTGTCCGTATCTGATCGTAAACGGAAAGAGATTGACTCTGACCTGCCATCCTTACGAGCCGTGCCTGTATATCACTGACGAGAACGGCTGCAAAACGGCGGTGCACAACGCCTTTGATCCGTTCGACGTCTTAGACGCTTTCAGCAGAGGCGAAACCATCGGATCGATCACGGGTCGAGAATACGACGCGCCGGATTTTTGCAGAATGGTCGAATACGCCGCCGGTATGTCGGATATAAGTATTAGCGACGCGGAAATTGTGCTCGGCTCTGACAAGAAACGTAAAGAGACTGTAAAAAAGAATAAAGAAAAAGAAAAATCAAAGAGCGAACCGTTTCACCCCGAGACGACGCGCGTCATACACGACGATCCGGCGTACGGCGTCATCAGCGAATACCCGGACATAGCCGTTGAGTACTGCCTTGTCAAAAATGAACGTATCGCGAGTGGACGAAACGCGCATTGGTACGCGCTGATGTGGGCGAGCCGGGCGCTGTTTTTCGACGGTGAGGAACAGATATGGAGCTACGACTGCGGCGGCGCAAAGGGGAAGCAGATCACTGTCGAGGCTTTCTTTGCCGCCGCAAACGAAAAACGCGGATCGAATTACCGCGGCGCGTTCTTATATCCGCCCAACGGCGGTTGGCTCAGTAACACGGATTTCGACCGTGTGAACGCAGCCCTGTTCCCGAACTGATATGCTCCCTCTATGAGAGACAGTGAAAGAATAAAATCACTGTCAAACATAGGGGGAGTATTTTTATGGGACAAAGACAAAAGCTTGAAGTACGGGAAAAGGTCAAGATTATCCGAGACCAGATAGCTGGAAAATACA
>JAFUUZ010000028.1 GCA_017471285.1 Paludibacteraceae bacterium
CCTTTTTCTATAGTGCAGTTCACATCCTTGAGAACGGTCAGAGACGAGCCGTCTGGATTGATGAAGGTTTTGCTCAAATGCTTGATGGTTATCATAGGATTTACGATTTACGAATGTACAATGTATGATTTATTTAAGAAGGAGGCAGAGGCTCAGCGTTTTGCGGATGAGCCAGGCGAGGATGAAATAGATGATCGTGATGACGAGCAGCGGGATGAGCGCATCGAACGTGCGGGAACGGATGAGGTCGCTGGCACGCGTCAGGTCGGCGATAGCGATATACCCCACGATGGAGGTGTTCTTCAGCAGCGAGATACACTCGCCTGTGTAGAGCGGCAGACCTTTGCGCAGCGCCTGCGGAAAGACGATGCCCATGAAGGTCTTGAAGGGCGTGAAACCGAGACTCAGTCCGGCTTCGGTCTGTCCTTTGGGTACCGCGGAGATAGAGGTGTCGAAGATATTTCCCGCCGAGGACGCAAAGCACATGGCGAACGCCACGATAGCAACGAGCGAGGCACTCATGCCGGAGTTGGCGAAGACTACATAGAACAGAATGAGCAGCAAGACGAGTGTCGGGATACCGTTGATGAAATCGCCGTATAGGTCCGCCAGTCCGCGCAGCCATCTGCGCTTGCTGCGGCGGCAGGCACAGACACCAATGCCGAGAATAGTACCTAAAAGAATGGCGAAGAACGTAATCTTGATAGTCTCCACCAGACCGTCCCAGATGAGTTTGATTCGGTTCTCTTTGATGAGGTTCATGTGTATGCGCTCTCCCAGCCCCATGCGTGCGTCACGGGAGTGGTCCACGATAAAATAGCCCGGGTGGCACTTATAGTACGGGTTGGTGAAATCCATCATTTTCTGGCGTTCCTCCGTGATAAAAAGACAGCCGGAGAACACATCCGCCTTGTCGGTGTTGATTGCCATGATTGCCGAGCCGATGTCCACAAACTGCATCTCAAAGGGTCTGCCGACGGAATGCGCGAAACGCCGGAGAATGTCAGCATCCAAGCCTTGCCACTTGCCGCCTTCGCCCACATAACTGATAGGGGCTATATTCACAGCACAGACACAGCGCAGAGGCTTGGCTCCGTCGGGGATAGTATAGGCAGGTTCCTCCACATAGGAGCCTTCGTTGATCCAGTAGTTGATGATATCATCCAGCGGAGCCGAAGCAAGGAAAGCGTTGAGTCGTGCGGCTATTTCGGTGTTGCCTTTGCGGATGGCAAAAGCCACATCGAAACACTCCTCGCCGACAAAGGCTTTCTTCATGCCCAGACGCTTCAGGTCCGCCTTTGTGAGCATCACTTCGTCGCTCACATAGACATCGGCGTGCCCTTGCCGCACAGCCTGCACGCCATCGGCTTCGTTGGAGGTGAGGAAAAGCTGCACATCGGCGCGCTTTTCGTACTTCTGCTGATAATAACTGCCGTTGGAGGCTGCCAGTACAAGACCGGAGAGATCCTCCTCCGATTTGGGATCCCGATAGTCTCCCCCGCCGGAACAGGCAGAGAGCAGTCCGGCGAAAGCAAGAAACAGGAGTGTCAGTCGATAGATTTTCATTGTTGTGTATTGTGTGTCAGTTGTTTTTTCTTGTGTATTCTCCATCCGTTGCCATCCAAAGAATCTCAATGGGATGGTAGGCGTGTATGCCGGTCGTGTCGGCTATCTGGGTGCGGCAGGAGGTGCCGGGCGCAGCAACATAGATAGAGGGATTCGACGCTTGGGCTTTCTTCAGAGCCGGCACCAGCGTGGTATTGGCAACGCGCATGGAGTCCTCATAGTGCTTCGCTTCGTAGCCGAAGGAACCCGCCATGCCGCAGCAGCCGGAAGGGATGACATGTACCTCTAATCCTTTGACGAGCCGCAGCAGCGAGACGGTTTTCTCGATGCCTACCAACGCTTTCTGGTGGCAATGGCCGTGCAGCCACAGTTCGCCTTGCAGTTCGCCGAAAGCTTCTTTAGGCAGCCGTCCGGCTTCCACCTCGCGCATCAGAAACTCATCGTAGAGCAGGCAGTTATGACCCAGTCGTTTGGCATCCTCACGCAGGTTTTCGGGCACCAGACGCGGGTACTCGTCGCGGAAAGAGAGGATGCACGAAGGCTCGATACCCACCAGCGGCGTGTCAGCGGAGATGAGGTCTTTGAGCAGTTCCACATTGCGTTTGGCGTAGCGAGAAGCCTGTTTGAGACAACCCTTGCTGATTGCCGCTCTGCCGCTCTCCACATGCTTGGGGATAATCACATGATAGCCGAAGCGTGTCAGCAGTTGGGCGAAACGCAATCCTAATTCTGCTTCCGCGCGGTTTGTGAACTCATCGGCGAAGAGATAGACGGTTTTAGTTGAAAGTTTGAGATTGTTTGAAATTGTTTGAGATTGTTTGATAACTGACTGCTGATGGCTGATGGCTGAATTCTTATTCACCAGCCACCGCATGGAGTGGCGGCTGAGCGTGGGTATATGCCGTTCGGCAGCAAAACCAACTATCTTTTTGATAACAGCCGAGGTCCAACGGTTGGTAGCAAAGAAATTATAGATACCGGGGATAAGTCCTCCGAGCGTCTCGATGTCCGCCATGTGCGCTACCAGCCATGTGCGGAAAGGCACATGCGAGTGGCTGTACCGCTCTTGCAGAATCTCGCTTCTGAGACGCGTCATGTCCACGTTGCTCGGGCACTCGCTATGGCAGGCTTTGCACGCCAGGCAGGAGTCCAGCACCGTTTTTACTTCTTCGGAATAGATGCCGTCCGGAGAGTTGGTAATCATCTCACGGAGTACGTTTGCCCTTGCGCGGGTGGAGAACAGCTCATCGCCCGTTGCTTTGTAAGCCGGGCACATCGTACCGCCTATGACCGCCGACTTGCGGCAGTCTCCGGCCCCGTTGCATTGCTCAAGCAGAGGGAGCAAACCCCTCCCCTTCCCTCCCCTCAAGGGAGGGGGAACTGACTGCGAAGTATCAGTTGTGCCTTGAGGAGCGAACCTCAGATATTCGTCCATCGGCGGGGTGTCCACAATCTTACCCATGTTGAACAGCCCTTCGGGGTCCCAGGTGCGTTTGAGGCTGCGCATCATCTCATAGACCTCATTGCCGTACATCAGCGGGATAAACTCACCCCGCAGGCGTCCGTCGCCATGCTCGCCGGAGAGACAGCCATGGTGTTTCTTCACCAGCGCCGCCGTCCGTTCCGCCACCTGACGGAAGAGTTGGCGGTCATGCTCTTTATGCAGGTCCAGCACCGGGCGCAGATGCAGTTCGCCCGTAGATATATGTCCGTAATAGACGCAGTCCAGACCCAGTTCCGCCATCATCGCCCGGAAGTCTTTCATATAGGCTTCCATCCGCTCCGGCGCTACCGCAGTGTCTTCTACCACGCCGACGGGTTTGGCGTCGCCCGACATGGCTGACAGTACCCCCAAGCCTGCTTTTCGCAGCGCCCATACGCGGCTCACATCGTTGCCATAGACGGTGGTGACAGTGTGCGAAATGCCGGACTGCTTCATCGCTTCTATGAACGTCTCTGCCTGCTTGTCCAGTTCCTCACGTGTCGCGGCTCTGAACTCCGCTACGATGACAGCAGCCGGCGTGCCATCGACAAAAAAGAGGTTCTTGCTTGCTTCTATGTTCGTGCGGGCGAGGTCGATGATCTTGCCGTCAATCAGTTCCACGGCAGTAGGTTGGCAGGCGAGTGCAATAAGGTTGGTTCGCCAGCTGTCGTCCATCCCATTCAGGTGTACGCAGACTACCATCTGCTCTTTCGGCGGTAGGACATCTAATGAGAGAGTGATCTCCGTCACGAAACAGAGGGTGCCTTCCGAGCCCGTGATGAGTGCAGGCAGGTTGAGGTCCCTGCCCTCGCCATAAACATCCAGACACTCGTCTATCGCATATCCGCACGAACGGCGGCGGATAGACTCGTCCGGAAAGGCTTCCCGTACCGCCTGCATCACTTGTCCGTCCTTCTGCCATCCGCGCAGTTGGGAGAGAATGGCATCCATCAAAGAAGACCCCGCTCCTTCGTACATCGTACATCCGTCCTTCGTACATTGCACTTCGTGCACCGTTCCGTCCGCTAACATCACCCGCAGTCCCACTACGTGGTGGCGCGTGGAGCCATAGACGAGGCTGTGCGTGCCGCAGGAGTTATTACCCACCATGCCCCCTATGCAGCAGCGGTTGGAGGTAGAAGTCTCCGGCGAGAAGAACAGCCCGTACGGACGGAGCGCGATATTCAGTTCGTCACGCACCACGCCGGGTTGCACACGGGCTATGCGCCGTTCGGGGTCGATGGAGAGGATACGGTTCATGTACCGGCTCACGTCCACCACAATACCGCTGCCTACCACCTGACCGGCTATACTCGTCCCGCCGGCACGGGGAATGAGGTGCGTCTTGCGCCGGCGTGCTTCGTCTATCAGCGCACGCAGGTCGTCCTCCGTCTTGGGGTACGCCACCGCCAGAGGCATCTCGCGATAGGCACTCGCGTCCGTGGCATACGCCATCCGGTGCAGCGCGTCGGTATGTAGCCGGGGAGCGGTCATTGCCTATAATTGCCTAACAGGGAAATCAAAATAAGTATCGGGGAAAGGCTCGTTGCGGAGCGTGAAATGCCACCACTCGCTGTCTATCGGCTCAAAGCCGTGACGGAGCATGGCTTTGCGCAAGGTAAGTCGGTTCTCGGACTGGCGGTAGAGTTTGCAGGAGTAGTCCGGATGGCTCTCCTCGCCGAACCAGTCGAAGGGCGAGCCCATGTCCAACTCCTTGCCTGTAGCCGCATCGATGAGCGTCAGATCGACCGTCGAACCGCGCGAATGGGAAGAGCGTGCATAGATATATCCCTGCTCAAAGAGCAGCGACTTGTCCACCATGGGGTAGAAAATCTTCTTCATCGCCGTGTCCTGTACGTTCTCCGCCCAGCGGATGAAATGGTTGACGGCGGTCTGCGGGCGGTAGGTGTCCCAAATCTTGAGGCGGTAGCCGTACGCTTTCAGTTCATCGCTGACGGCTTTGAGCGAGTCTGCCGCCTGGCGTGTCATGAGCGCCACCGGCTGCTCGTAACCGTCGATGCGTTCGCCCACAAAATTATAGGTGCTGTAATAACGGATCTCCAAAATCGCATCGGGAATGATGTCTGTCAGATTGACAAACGCACTGCTGTCTTTCTCCGGCTCGGGAGCAGGCTGCTGTTTTTGGCACGAGAGCAACAATATAAGGGACAAAGGGACGATGTACAATGTACGAAGGAACGATGTACGATGTACGAAGAAGGATTTACGAAGATATTTCATAGGTTGATGTATGATTTGGTTGGTATTCATTAAAAACGCCGCAAAGGTACAAAAAAAATTGCATATATGCAAAAAAAAACTGAATGAAGACGAAAAAAAGAGAGTGTGTTTATGAAACACACCCTCCTTCGGATTTAGCAGAACTACTCTGCTATAAATTAGTTTGCGGGAGCCCATTTGCAACGGACGGGCGAAACGATGGCGCCTTCTTTCTTGAGTTCGGCAAAGGCTTTGTCCACCTCCTTGCGGTCTGCGCCGAGCGCGGTGGTTACCTCGCCTGCCGAAACAGGCTTGCCTGCTGCACGCATGGCAGCTAATACTTGCTCTTTCATTACATCATCTCAATTAAGAAGTTCTCATAACCCAGTTTGTCGATGTAGTTGAGGTACTGCTTCTCCCAAGCCATGTGCTCTACCTCGCCGTCGATCCATTTCTGGATGAGTTTCTGGGTGGGGTAATCATCGGAGAAGGCAGCAGCCAGTTCGCTGAGTTCCTTGATAGCATTGGGGTTGTAGTCCTCTTCAATCTGCTTCTTGGGATCATCATAGAACGGGAACTCGATGGTCTTCATAGCCTCCTGGAGATCAGCCGGTTTGCAGCCGAGCTCTACCAGACGGTTGAGCACCTCTTCTGCCTCGTCCCACTCTTCCTCTGCTTCCTCTTTCCATTTGTCAGCGAGTTTGTTCCAGCCGTTGAGACGGTCGTACGCCGAGAAAGCGAAATGCTGTTTACTGTTACCAAACCATACTGCGCCCAGATATGCCAGGCCCTTCAGTGCTTCTTCTTTGCTCATGTCGCGTTCGGCAATCGGTGTGCATTGGTTCATACCGCTCCGCTAAATGAACGGGCAACCGATACCTCCGCTCTCCCCACCGGACGCATACGTTAGCGCCCGTCGGGGACCCCTCTATGCCGAGTGAGAGGGAATAAGGTTAATATATGTTAATTATAAAAGTTTTACTATTTCTGCCTCGATGTCTTCGGGTTTGGTAGTGGGTGCGAAACGTCCTACTACCTTGCCCTCTTTGTCCACGAGGAACTTGGTGAAATTCCAGCGGATGTCGTTCTCTTTTTTGAAGGTCTTGCTGATGCCTTTGAGCATAGTAGCGGTAGCTTTGGCCTTCAAACCTTCGTATTTCTCCTCCGGACCGTTCTCCTTGAGGTAGGTGAATACCGGGCTCTCGTTCTCGCCGTTCACCTCAATCTTCGCGAACTGCGGGAAAGAAACTTTGTATTTCAATTGGCAGAAAGAGACGATCTCTTCTTCCGTGCCCGGAGCTTGCTGACCGAACTGGTTGCAAGGGAAATCAAGGATTACCAGCCCCTGGTCCTTGTATTTCTTATAGAGGTTTTCGAGTGCCTCGTACTGGGGCGTAAAGCCGCAGCCTGTAGCAGTATTAACAACTAAGAGAACTTTGCCTTTGTAGTCCTCCAACTTCACTTCATTCTTCTTGGTGTCCAACACCGTAAAATCATAGATACTCATAACTGTAAGTAATATTATTAATAAATTTTTCATCCTATTCTTTCTTGTTTATATCGTTTACGATACAAAAGTACTGCTTTTTATCTATTCATGCAAATTTTATGGTCATTTATACTTATTTTCTTAATGACAGTACATCTTTTATTAAAAACTGTTATGTAGCGCGCTCCAGTTTTGCATGAGTTAGAAGGAGCGTTTTAGTACCTTGTGTGTCAAAATTGATTTCTATCTTGTCGTTCTCCGTCACCTCGTCGCGGTAGATGCGCGTTACTGTTCCTTCTCCGAAGACACGGTGAGCGACCCGGTCTCCGGCTTTCCAAACAGAAGAGGCTATCTCGCTTGTTGCGCCGGATACAGGCCTTGCCGGGTTGGTCTGCATAGTCCGCCCCGTCGTAATGACCGGATTAGCCGGGTTGGTTGGCATAGTCGGGCGGGTTGGAGCCATTACCTTTCCCCCTTCACTCGCGGCTCTTGTCATTTCAAAATACCGTTTGTCTATATCATTCAAGAACCTGCTGGGCGAATTGAAGGAGAAAGAGCCGTTGCGGAAACGTTGCCGCGCGAAAGAGACATAACATTGTTCCATCGCCCGTGTGATCGCCACATACAGCAGCCGCCGTTCTTCTTCTATATCCTGCGGTCTCACGGCAAACTGGGAGGGGAAGAGGTTCTCTTCCATTCCAACAATGAACACAACAGGGAACTCCAGCCCCTTCGCGGCATGAACGGTCATTAATGTGACGCGTTCCGTCGTGTCTGTCAGATTCTCGTCCTGGTCTGTCAGGAGACTTACTTCGCTCAAGAAATCCGTTACCGGAGTGAAGTCTATACCTTCGTTCTGCCTTCCTTCCACAAACTCATGAATTGCATTCAACAACTCCTGTACGTTCTGCGCGCGGTCGATTCCTTCCGCCGTACGGTCGAGCGCCAGAGCTGTCATAACGCCGGACGTACGCATTACCATCTCTGCAAAACGGAAAGCATCCATCGCCTCGCTTTGTTCGTGATAGCCGTCTATCAGAAGTGCGAAAGCCTGCAGTTTCTTTTTCGTTGCCGCGCTCACGTCCAGCCCTGTCTCGTCCGGGTCCCGCATCACGTCCAGGTAACAACGGTGGTGTTCAGTCGCGTTCGCCGACACTTTTTTCATCGTTGTCTCCCCTATCCCTCTGCCCGGGAAACCTACTATACGGAGGAGCGCTTCGTTATCCCGTCCGTTCACAGCCAGACGGAGATAGCCCAATGCGTCTTTGATCTCTTTGCGTTGGTAAAACGACGTCCCGCCATAGATGCGGTACGGGATGTTGAGTTTGCGCAACTCTCCTTCTATAACACGGCTCTGCGCGTTCGTACGATAAAGCACGGCGAACGAGTCATACCCTTTATGTTTCATCCGCTGAATTTTCATCGCTACGCCGAGTGCCTCTGTCTTATCGTCCATGTATGGTTGCAAGTTCAGCGGGGCGCCTTCCTCTTTTTCGGAGTAAACCGTCTTTTCTATCTGATGCACATTCTTGTGTATCAGCGAGTTGGCCGCGTTAACGATCGTTTGTGTGGAGCGGTAGTTGCGCTCTAATTTAAAGAGCCGGGCATTCGGATAGACTTGGCGGAAATTGAGGATGTTCCGTATGTCCGCGCCTCGGAAAGAATAAATACTTTGCGCGTCGTCTCCTACAACGCAGATATTGTTCTGCGGCTCAGCCAGTTTTTTCACCAGTTGGAACTGAATGTAGTTGGTGTCCTGGTACTCATCCACCAGGATATATTGAAACTGCTGCCTGTATTTTTCGCGTGCCTCGGGACAGACTTCCAGCAGACGCAGCATATTGATCAGCAGGTCGTCAAAATCCATAGCGTTCGCTGCTTTCAACCGTATTTGATAGAGTTCATAGACCGTAGCGAACTCATACATCCTCGCTTCCCGGTCCTCCCGCAGCAGTTGCTGGTTCATGCCATACTCCCTCGGACCTATTCCTCCGTTCTTCGCCATCGAGATCCGGCTTTGCACCGCACCGGGTTTGTAAACCTTCTCATCCAGTCCGCGTTCCTTGCATATCCCTTTGATCACCGATTTCATGTCCGGAGTGTCGTAGATAGAGAAATCGCGTGTGTAACCCAACTGCTCCGCGTACGGGCGCAGAAGGCGCGTACACACACTATGGAAGGTACCCATCGCCAGATAGCGCGCGTCGCGGGCGTCCACAAGACGCATGATACGTTCTTTCATCTCCCGCGCCGCTTTGTTGGTAAAGGTCAACGCCATGATGCGTCCGGCGGGAACGCCCTGTTGCAGCAGGTATGCAATACGATAGGTAAGCACCCTTGTCTTGCCCGAACCGGCACCCGCTACGATGAGCGATGCACCTTCGGTATATGTCACTGCCTCGCGTTGCGAGTCATTCAACTGATCTAAAAAATTCATAATTCGGCCGCAAAGGTACGAAAAAATTTTGATATGTGCAAAAAAAGTTGTACCTTTGCAGCCGATTTATGTTACCAGTCGATTTCATAGAGAGCATGCACCAGCAGTTAGGCACCGAGGCTGAGCTGTTGATCCGGGCGTTGGAGAGCGAGCCGGTCACTTCTATCCGGCTTAATTCCAAGTTGGACGTGCTTACTTTTGAGTGTGACACGGACGAAGTGCCCTGGCACCTCGACGGGTACTATCTCTCCGAGCGGCCGCAATTCACGCTGGATCCGCTTTTCCACGCCGGATGCTATTATGTTCAGGAGGCTTCTTCGATGTTCCTTCAACAAGTGCTTGAGCAGTATGTGGACTCGTCGTCTATCGTGCTCGACCTCTGCGCTGCGCCCGGTGGCAAATCCACTCTTATCAGCGAATATCTCGGTTCCGACGGACTCTTGATCAGCAACGAAGTAGTGCGTCAGCGTGTGTTTATCCTCTCTGAGAACATTCAGAAATGGGGCAACGGCAACACGGTTGTCACTCATAACACCGCCGAAGAGTTCGGGGACAGGTGCCGGCATCTGTTCGACTGTATTCTGGTGGATGCTCCATGCTCCGGGGAGGGCATGTTCCGCAAGGACGAGCAGGCGCGCAACGAATGGAGTCTGAAAGCCGTCAAGCAGTGCGCCGAGCGGCAACGTGCCATTCTCATGGATGTCTGGGACGCGCTCAAACCCGGAGGCATTCTGATCTACTCCACCTGCACTTTCAATACCGAAGAGAACGAGAAGAACGTAGAATGGATCGCCGACACGCTGGGTGCCGACATCCTGCCTATCGACTATGAGCAGGAGTGGGGTATTACGGAGGGTTCTGTCGGTTACCATTTCTATCCTCATAAGACCCGCGGCGAGGGGCTGTATATATGCGCGCTGCAGAAACATGCGGACGAGCCTGTGAGTCCTGCCAAGATCAAAGCGAACAAGAAAGAGACCGCCATGTCGCATCCGGAGTACCTGCCCGTCATGCGCAGTTGGCTGCAACACCCGGACGACTGGGCAATCCGCTATTCCGACCGTTTCGCCACGGCTTATCCCTTGAAATACAAAGAGATCATCGACTGGCTCTCGACGCAGCTGACCTGTATCTCCACGGGGTTCGGTTTGGGCGAAGAGCGCGGCAAGAGTATCGCTCCGCAGCACAGTCTAAGTATGGCGAAAGACTTCCGCAAGGAAGCCTTCCCTAATATTGCACTGACGCGCGAACAAGCCCTGTCTTATCTCAGGACTGAGGCTTTGACCCTCCCCGATGTGCCCCTCGGCCTCGTCCTTTTGACCTATGAGGGTGTCCCCCTCGGTTTCGCGAAGAACGTCGGGAGCCGCCAGAACAACCTTTACCCGAACGAGTGGCGGATCCGCCACCTGTAGAGGGGTTCAAGAAACGCTCAATCCTTTTCCAATACACCATATCCTCCGGCGAGACCAGCGTCATGGCTTCGCCGCTGTTCTCCGCTCTGGCGGTACGTCCGATACGGTGAACGTAATCCTCCGGGTCGTGCGGTACGTCATAATTGATCACCAGCGGTACGTCCGTCACGTCTATACCTCGTGCGACTACGTCGGTCGCCACCAGGACTCCTACCTTACCGTTCCGGAAGTCCAGCATCACCTGGTCTCTCTCCGCCTGCTCCAGATCGCTATGCATTGCGCGCGCGTCAATATGTAACGAACGCAACGTGCGCGTGAGCTCTTTCACACGCTGTTTCTTGCCGGCAAAGACAATCACTTTCTTCAAGTCCCTCTCCGGGAGCGAGGACAAGGTAGCGAGAAGAGCTTCCACTTTTTTGTTCTCCTCCACAAACTCATGCATCTGGTGGATCGTCTCGGGCGGACGTGAGACGGCTATCTGCACCTCTTTGGGGTCACGCATGATTGCTTTCGCCATGCGGCGGATGTTGTCCGGCATGGTAGCGGAAAACAGAATCGTCTGGCGGTCCTTCGGCAGTTTGCGGACGATTGTCATGATATCGTCGTAGAAGCCCATATCGAGCATTCGGTCGGCTTCGTCCAGGATAAAATATTTGACACCGGAGAAGTCTATGTCGTAAATATTCATCTGGCTGAGGAGACGTCCCGGAGTAGCTATGACGATGTCCGCTCCTTTCTGCAGTCCGGTCACTTGCGTTCCCCATGCGCCGTTGTCCTTGCCGCCATAGACAGCCACGGAGGAGAAGGGGACATAGAATCCGAATCCCTCCATCTGCCGGTCTATCTGCTGCGCCAGTTCGCGTGTAGGCGCCATGATAATAGCATTCAGTTTGTCCGGGTCATGGTCGTCGAAGGCAAGGTTAGTGAGCAACGGCAGGATGTATGCCGCTGTCTTGCCCGTTCCTGTCTGGGCGCACGAGATCACATCGTGGCCCTCCAGGATGATCGGGATTGTCTTTTCCTGCACCGGGGTACACTCGTCGAAGTGCATATCCCACAACGCATCCAAGACCTCATCACTTAGTGCTAATTCGTCAAAATACATTTACTTATTTTTCACATTTACCATTTATTTCTCCCAGCCGTCGAAGATCTCGGGTCCGTAGATATTGTCTTCTCCGGGTTCATGCAGCGGCGACCACAGTTGCGCGAAGAACGGGTTTTGCTTTGCTACGCGGTCCCAGTGCCAAGGGGTAGTTGGAAGTTGGAAGTTGAAAGAAGAGAGTGTCTTCTCGTCATAGGGGAGAGGCATGTCGTAGGGCGACCAGTGTCCGCCGAGGAGGATGAGGCGCGGTGTAGCTTCAAACGTGTTTCCGTTCGCGTCCTCCCATAGTATCTGTGTGTCCCATAGGTCGAGTCCTTTCAGTTCCTTCTTCTCCGGCGCTTTGTCTCCTTTTGCCGTTCCGAGGCATTTGCCTCCGCGGAAAAGCGCCGCCTTGCGCAGGTCGTCCATACTCAGTTCCTCCATGGGTTTGGACTCGTCGTAGCCGTGATCCAAGAGCACAGGTGTCTCGCTGTTGTGGCTCACGTCGAAATGCGCCCAGTCGGGAATAGCCTTGTATGCCTCGAGCGATCCGTAATAAGCGGATATACGTTGGAGGGCTTTCGACTTTCGGCTTTCGTCTTGTGACTCTGCGCCTTTGATCCACCATTGCGTGCCGTGCTCCTTGCTGTTAGCCATGAACCACATAGCGGCTTTCACGCAATGCGGGAAGAGTTTGGCTATACGTGTCTTGGCGGCGAACTTGATTCCGCCGGGCAGTGAGTCGGCTTTTGCCATTTGGGCGAAATACTCCTTCACCGGCACGTTGGCGCGGAAATGCAGGTATTCCTCCAGTTTGTCGCCGTCGATATACCACATACCGTGGAAATTGCGGGTAGTGAACCAGTTGGCGTTAAAAATCTTCTCCGGCTTGGGGCAACCTATGCAGTCGAGCAGAAGGTTCTCGAACTCATAGTTAGAGAGGCGGTACTCTTTTCCGGAACCGATATTGTAGTATCTCTTCCAGAACTCCTCCGGCACTTCGGGCCGGCAGACTCTCTCCAGAAGCCGTCCGCTGTCCTCCACCGTAGCCCATTCCAGGACGCCCCGGATGGGGACATGGAACATGATCGGGTCGTAGTTCTTCAGAATAGCCGGATAGAGTATTCCGGACTGGCGGAGGGAGACCCATTTCTTGATCCCCGAGTTGGTAATGATTCTCTCCGCCTGCACTTTGGTCAGTCCGTAATGGTCATAAGCCGACACGCATATAGGGTCTCCGGCCCGTCCCCAATGAAGCGGTTCCCGTCTGTCGCCCATCTGCGCCACCGAACCTATATATACCACTTTGGGCTGTTGGTCGTCGGGTTGCGCCAAGATGGCTTTGGTGACGTTCTGCGCAGCCGTTATGTTGGTCTTCAGCGTAGCCTTGGGACGGTAGTCCGCCTGCGGCGAGACCATTCCTCCTACATGGAGCACTATGTCTGCTCCACTGACTCCTTTCAGCACGTCTTCGTACTTGGTCAGGTCTCCCCAGATAATACTGAGCTCCGGGTGCCGGGAGTTGAGGGGTTGCAGCAGTTCTTTGTTCTTCTTGCTGGGGCGAGCCAGAATCCGCAGTTTATAGCGATCCGGGTATTTCAGGATCTCCGTCATACCGGCATAGCCCATGGTGCCCGTAGCACCGGTTAGAAAAACTGTTGTTTTCATATTATTATCAATTATCTATTATCTATTATCTATTATAAATTATAAATTATAAATAATAAATCATAAA
>JAFUUZ010000029.1 GCA_017471285.1 Paludibacteraceae bacterium
AACATCAAAGTGGGCAACACCAAGATTGTTGCCGATTACATCAGTGAACTGACGGGTGCCGACCAGTTTGAGATTGTCACCCATAAGTACGACGGTATGGCATACAAGCCGCTCTGCGACCTTGCGCAAGAGGAGCAGTACGCCGATGCACGTCCGGCATTCGAACCGCTCATAACGACTTCAAACGGCGAAGCCGTCAAACCTGCAAACGTCATAGATTTCTTTGCCGACTATGACATCATCTTCGTCGGTGGTCCCGTATGGTGGGGGACGTACCCGCAAGTGATGTTCACCTTCTTCGACACCTACGACCTCAACGGAAAGACCATCTATCCGTTTACCACCCATGAGGGCAGCGGCTTGGGCTCTTG
Organism: Paludibacteraceae bacterium; assembly: GCA_017471285.1. GTDB lineage: Bacteria > Bacteroidota > Bacteroidia > Bacteroidales > Paludibacteraceae > Colicola. The sequence goes on from JAFUUZ010000029.1 coordinate 372, forward strand.
CGTGAGCGACTTGCGCAAGGCATACCCCAATGCCGATGTGAAGAAAGGCTTCAGCCTCTATGGTCATGAAGTGCGCACCAACAAGGCGAAAGTAGAGAACTGGATCAAAGGTCTGGAACTTTGACATAAACACGGATATTGACTTTATCAGCGGCTCACAGCGATGTGAGCCGCTTCTGGTCAGCCTTTCCTCGTATGATGGTCCCGTGATGGTAAGGCGAAGGACAGCGCGTTCCCATGACGGAGGAAGCACATGACCATCACGGGACCATGTCCCGAGAACGACCCGCTGAAGTCCGAAGGACATCCTAAAAATCTTCTTAAAAAAATTAGTCCGACTGACCGCCATGCCGCTTTAGCGGCGGCCTCACGCGCGTACGCGCAGTACCACCACCTTTAATTAAAGGTGGTAGCTACCACCTACGGTGGTGGACTGGTCGGGCTTTCTTTTTTATTATTCTTTTGGTTCTTTTCTTTTTCTTTTTTCTTTCTCCAGGGGGTAAGCCTTAACCGGCAAATTTAAGAAAATAGTCTTTCCCCTTGCATATCTCGCAAAAAAGTTGTACCTTTGCAGTCGCTTTGGAAGGAGACGCCAAGATGAAACATTGCAGGTTCGCATAGTACTTCTTGCCCGTCGGACCATACCGGAAATAGAGATTAGGAACGCACGCGCTCGCGGCCGCCAAAGTCGCCATCAGCAGCATGTCCTTCTCTTGGTCGGTCTTCGCCAGACTCAGCATGTTTTGAATACTTTCAGGTAGATTTTGCATGTCGAGATATTCCACAATGCGGAGGTCCACCTGCTCCTCCATCGAATTAAGGTTTTTAAGCATAAATAATAAAGTTTTGGTTTAACAATCAGTCGTTATACCGCTATACCGCTATACCGGTATTCCGGAAATAACTCTCTCCATTTATAGGGAAAATCCCTTACCTATTTCCCAATTTCTACATCCTCTTTTCCTGCCATGCAACAGCAAAGTATCTTCTATTTGCCTCATTTTAAGCCAATAAGAAAATCCTATTTCCATGTGTACGCAAAAAAAGAATCATAAAAAACGAATAAAAAAGAAAGAAATCCTTGTATATTTCAAATATTTGTTGTACCTTTGCACCGCAAACGACGCAAACAACTAGAATCAGACATTATGAATAATAGAGATTTCATTGCAGCTGTTGTTCCTCGACAAACAGATACCGCTCTATATCCAGTCGCCTACTAACCAGCAGTTCCCTATTTTGACGCAAGAACAGATGAAGCGGCTGGAAGGTAAAGTGCTTTATGAGATATGGGAACGGCTCTCGGACGGACGCGCCGTCACTCGTTTTGCTACCAGTTGGGCTACGTCCATGGAGCATATTCAACAGCTGGCGGAGTTATTGTAAAATTGAATAGCAAGAGCAAAGATGAGAATGAAGATCCTGCTAATCATATTCGGTGTTGTCTTGCTGCTTGTCGGAGCCGGACTGGGTGTGTTGTCCCATCCTGCTTTCGGACTGTGGCGGCATGTATCGACGGAGCGGATACAAGCATCGCCGAACTACAAAGACGGCATGTTTCAGAACCAAGAACCGACGCCGCAGTTCACGGGCGACACCGCAAGCACGAGGGGTACATTATGGCGTTTTCTGACGAATAAAGACACGCTGCGTGTGCCGAACGAACCGATACCTGCGGTTAAGACCGACCTCAAGAACCTACCGACCGATAGCGATTGGCTGGTATGGTTCGGGCACTCGTCGTACTTATTCTGTCTGGACGGAAAGCGGTATCTGGTGGACCCTGTACTGAAACCCGAATGGCCTGCAACGCTGATGATGAAACCATTTGCGGGCACGGACATCTACCGACCGGAAGACCTGCCGGACATTGATGTGCTCATTATCACGCACGAACATTGGGATCACATGGAGTACGCGACCCTGCGTGACATCCGCGACCGCGTGAAACAGGTCATCTGTCCGCTCGGCATCGCCGATTACCTGCGGTATTGGGGTTATACGGATGAGATAATTACGGAGATGGATTGGTACGAGGCGATAGATGGTATTACCTGCTTACCAAGTCGCCATTTTAGCAACCGATTGTTAGGCAAGCGCAATCAGACACTATGGGCATCGTTTATGGTCGAAGCCGGTGGACGTATGGTCTATATCGGCGGCGACGGAGGATATGACAAGCGTTTTGCTCAGATACACGAGCGGTTTGGCTCGGTTGACCTTGCTCTCTTGGAAAATGGTCAGTACAACGCTAATTGGAAATATATCCACACGACGCCGCAAGACCTCGAAAAAGTCATCTTGGATCTCCAAGCCAAGCAGGTCTTCACCGTTCACCATGACAAGTTCGCTCTTTCCGTCCATCCTTGGTTCGAACCGGATAGCGCGGCACACGACATTGCAACCAAGCATAATATCAGCCTATTGGATGCTCCGATAGGAACAATAGTGAAATTTTAGAAATATATGTGTATAGACGTATATAGAGATTATTGTCTTTCCCTACATGCAAAGAGCCTGACGGATGACGGCCAAAAGTTGATATTTACCTATAGCGTCGATGTCGCTTCTGGAGAAAGTACTTGGACGCAAGTGCCGATGTTGCTCATTTTCGTCAATCGTCAATATGAACGTAATAGTGTGGAAACCCAAGAGAAAGCAAACTAATTATGTCCAACCCTGATTTGGTACAATATATCGTAGAGCAGGCTTCGCGGGCGTGTGAGGTGTCGGCGAAGAAAATGTTCGGCGACTACTGTCTCTATTACAACGGCAAAGTGATCGGATTGATTTGCGATGACTACCTATATCTCAAACCGCTGCCACAACTGCAACCGCTCTTGCACGAATGTGATCAACGGATGCAACCTCCTTACGATGGAGCCAAACCGCACTATGTCATTTCCGACGTGGATGACAGAGACTATGTGTCCTTATTGGTTAAAACTGTTGCTGAAAGTATAAAGAATAAGAAGAAATAATGAGAAAACTAATCATCCTTGCAATCGCTGCGACAATGTTTGCAGCGTGCAGACAGACGAAAAAAGCAGATGGTTTTGCTTGGAACAAAGCTACCGTCTATTTTGTGCTGGTAGACCGCTTTTGCAACGGCGATAGCACCAATGACCAACAGTATGGTCGCTGCACCGACTATGGTAGTGAGCGCATGAATGCTTCTACCTTTCATGGCGGCGATTACGCAGGACTCTTGCAAAAAGCCAAAGAGGGATATTTTACCGACTTGGGCGTGGATGTCGTTTGGTTGACCGATCCGTACGAGCAAGTGCATGGTTGGGTTCCCGGTAGCGGTTGGGTCGTCAATGACTTCCCACACTATGGTTACCATGGTTACTATCCGCTGGACTATACGGAGATGGATAAGAATTACGGTACGATTGCGGAGTATCGCGCGCTGATAGACGAACTGCATGCACAAGGTATCCGTGTGATGGAAGGAGCCAACATCAACGATATCGGTTATCCGACATACTTAGATGCCGTCCAGCAGGGTTTTGCTACCGTGCCGAGTGTTTCTTCGGAAGCCGCTGCGGTAGAGCATCGTCGTGATATCAACTATGATGCGTGGTTGACAACCATGTACGATCAGCCCGATTGGTACACTACCGAATGGTTGCGCCGACCGGCGGAGACGGATGACCCGTATCAGATGACGCTCTACGGCTTACCGGACTACTTGACCGAAAAGACAGAACCGGTCAAACTTCCAACTTTCCTGCATCGTAAATGGGCACGCGAAGGCAATGACAATGATGCTTGGACCTGGCCGGCGATGAAAGCTTTGCGCAAGGACACCACGCTTGCGCCGGACGATTATGTGATACGGTTTATCGCAGCGTGGGTAGAGGAATTTGGTATCGACGGTTTCCGTTGCGATGTGGTAGGTTATGTGCATCCCTGGCGTTGGAAACAGCTGCATGATGCCTGCAACGAGGCGCTAAACCGTTGGCGTGCCAAACACCCCGAGCAGGCGGCTTCCAAGTGGACAGACGAGGTCATGTTCACAGGCGACTATGACGATGCCTATATCACCCGTCTGCCGTTGTACGAAGAAAATGGGTTCAATAGCATGGTGAATATGTTCTTCCCGAAGGATGGCAACCTGACCACAATCGCGCAGACTTGGCAGGCATACAGCGATTCGATGTCGGTGTGGCA
>JAFUUZ010000061.1 GCA_017471285.1 Paludibacteraceae bacterium
AACACCGGGGCAAAGACACAAAGTTATAGGTGCGTTAGATACAATTACCGCGAGCGCTCCTGAGAAATCGCTTGTGTTTGGTAAAACCAAAACCGGTGGACGCAACAACGTCGGTAAAATGACGATGCGCTACATCGGTGGTGGTCACAAACAGAAGTATCGTGTAATTGACTTCAAGCGCAACAAAGATGGTGTTCCCGCAGTAGTTAAGACTATCGAGTACGATCCGAACCGCTCGGCTCGCATCGCTCTCCTGTTCTATGCTGACGGAGAAAAGCGCTATATCCTTGCACCGAATGGACTGCAAGTAGGTCAAACTGTAATGTCGGGAGAGAACGCTGCTCCTGAAGTTGGAAATGCACTGCCGATGTCGGTAATTCCTCTGGGAACGCTGATTCACAACATCGAGCTTCGTCCGGGACAAGGTGCCTGCATGGTACGTTCCGCCGGTACTTTCGCTCAGTTGTCGAGCCGTGAGGATAAGTATGCTATCATCAAACTGCCTTCTGGTGAGCTCCGCAAAGTGCTCGCAGCTTGCAAGGCTACTGTGGGTGTAGTAGGAAACTCCGACCACGCACTGGAGAAATCGGGTAAAGCAGGTCGTAGCCGCTGGCTCGGTCGCCGTCCGCGTAACCGTGGCGTAGTAATGAACCCTGTAGATCACCCAATGGGTGGTGGTGAAGGACGTCAGTCCGGTGGTCATCCACGTAGCCGTAAGGGTCTGCTCGCTAAGGGATACAAGACTCGTCACCCGAAGAACCAAAGCAACCAATACATTATAGAAAGACGTAAAAAATAACCTATTAAAGTCAAAGTAACATTATGAGTCGTTCATTGAAAAAAGGACCGTTTATCAACGTTAAGTTGGAAGACAAGGTGTTGGCTATGAATGAGGCTGGTAAAAAAGAAGTTATCAAGACCTGGAGCCGCGCATCAATGATCTCCCCTGACTTTGTAGGTCACACAATTGCAGTTCACAATGGAAACAAGTTTATTCCTGTGTATATCACGGAGAACATGGTTGGACACAAACTCGGTGAGTTCGCTCCTACACGTACCTTCCGCGGTCACTCGGGCAATAACAAGAAGTAATCCATTGAAATCAATTAACATTTAAAATTCCAGATTAAAATGGGTGCAAGAAAACATAATAGCGCAGAGGCAATGAAGGCCGCTCGTAAAGAGCAGTACTTCGCCAAAGCCAATAATATTCCTACCAGCCCGCGTAAGATGCGTCTCGTTGCAGACATGGTACGCGGCATGGAAGTGAACCGTGCACTCGGTGCGCTGCATTTCTCCACACGTGAGGCAAGCCGTGCACTCGAGAAACTCCTGAAATCTGCTATCGCTAACTGGGAAGTAAAAACCGGTAAGAAAGCAGAGGACGAAACTCTCTACGTAACGCAAATCATGGTTGACGGCGGTATGTCGATCAAGCGTATGCTTCCCGCTCCTCAGGGTCGTGCTTATCGTATCCGCAAACGTTCAAACCACGTTACGATATTTGTAGATACTAAAAATACTAACGCTGAAAAGTAATTTATTATGGGACAGAAAATTAATCCTATAGCAAACCGTCTGGGCATTGTCCGCGGTTGGGACTCCAACTGGTTTGGAGGCAAGAATTACGGAGATACGCTGCTGGAGGATAGCAAAATTCGCGAGTACCTCAACGCACGTCTCGCAGAGGCTAGTATTTCCCGTATCGTTATCGAAAGAACTCTGAAACTTGTGACTGTTACTATCTGCACCGCTCGCCCCGGTTATATCATCGGAAAAGGTGGAGAAGAGGTTG
>JAFUUZ010000062.1 GCA_017471285.1 Paludibacteraceae bacterium
ACTGCGTTGTGTGAGAGTAGGTAGCCGCCAATTTTAAGCCCTCGATATCGCAAGATACCGGGGGCTTTTAAATTGTCTGTACCTCTCCACAACTCCGTGCGTACCGAGGGTACCGATGAGTACTGCCGCGTTGTGCCGGTGAAGGAGTGCCTCGGATGGCACTCCGAGCGAAGCGCCCGAAGACTCCCCAGTCTGAGGATTTAGCGCAAGCATAGAACAAACAGGTAGCCGCCACTTTCAGAAGCCTCTTGGATTCATCCTTGGGGCTTCTTTCTTTGTCTGCATCCGTCATAAGGTATCTTTTTACTGACGCTTCATCTCCCTCCAAATGTCTCCAATTTTGCATCGTTGCACGCTGCTTTTTTTCTTGCTCCGTTTCTCTCCGCAAAATTAAAGGGGGAAAGAGAAGCGCTTCGCTTTTAATAATTACTATCGGTCGGATGTAGCTGTGTCCTGTGTGTGCTGCCTCCGTCAGCGCGTTTCCCTTCTTTCATCAATTGTCCCGCATGGTATGCGGGTTGTTTTGTGTTTGGGCTTGCGGTGTAGGCAGAGCCCACTTGGCGCGCAGCGCTGTCCTCTCTCCCGGAGCGTTCTCCCGATAAACGGGAGAAGCGGCCTCCGCCTAAAAGGGCATATTATCTTATGTGTCGCCCTTCGTCTTTGTGTCATGTTTTGCACAAGGACTCAAACGCCGAAGGTCTGCCCGACACACGCTAAATGCGGGTGTAACCAAAGCCGGCCAACCTCGTGCTAATCGTATACCCTTGCTATATCCTTGCTATACCCTTGCTATACGTAATCAGTGTCTTTGCTTCAAATACGAACTGTGCTTTGGTTGAACAATGACTCTCTGCGTGGTGCTTAGTTTCATATCATCGCGTTAGCGGTTGCACTGTCTGTCAGATGGTGTATATTGCCCTCTTGCACTCGTCCATTTGGGCTCATCCCAAATCAGCGGGTCGTTTTTTTGCTTGTTTGAAGAAAAATTCGTACCTTTACACACCATTTGTGCGATATTAGGAAGTAGCATGGCTAAAAACAATGAGAAAAGAATTGTTAATTATGATCCTTGCAGCGACGTGTATAATCTCCTGCAAAAACAATCTCCAAGAGAGTTCCAAGACATTAGAGCAGTACACCGAGTCCGCTGCAATGAGCGTGTATATGCAGGAGCCGGAACGCGCCCTCACGATCATTGATTCAGCGGTTATCGCGGGGAACATAGACCCCGACAAAGCCGACTATCTGCGCGCAGTAGTCTATTACGGAGGTCAGCACGACCCCATGAAGGCGAAGACCGCCTGCCACCAACTGCTGATGCGGGATGACGTGGAGAACGAGGACCTGCTGCATGAGCAGGTCTATATGCTGCTGGCCATTATGGCACACGCGGAGGGCAATGATGTGAATGTCTTGCAATACGCCACCAAGGCATATGAACTGGCTATCCAATTAGGTTTCGAGGACGATGCCGCCCGAATGGCGAGTTATGTCACCCTCTCCATGGCGCATAAAGGAGATATAGACAGCGCTATCGTCCGTCTGGAAGATACCCGCAAACAAGTGTTGGCGCTTCACACCTTCGGCGGTGAAATGACATATATCTCGGTCGTTAAATCGCTGATGAAGATCCTCTATGACACTAGCCGTTACGGTGAGGTTCTTACGCTGGCAAATGAGGCGGAAGCAGAGCTGGCACGTTTCGAAGCGCACCCGAAGCAATGTACCGACCTGCCGGAGAATTTCAATACCGCTGAGTTTGTGGATTATAGCCGCGGTCAGATATACACGCATATGGCGCTGGCATACGGCGGGTTGCAAAATCCAACGGAAGCGCACCATTGTCTGGCTCGGGCGAAACAAACGGTCTGGGCACAGAGCAGCGGATTTGATTTTACCATCCTGCCAATGTACATTGCTTTGCATGAGTGGCATGAGGCGGAGCGTGTGTTTGTCAAGGCGGACGCGATGCAACTGACCGACACGCTCAATTACGAGTTCATCCGTTTCCTGCGTTACCGCACGCAGGCAGCGCGCGAGCAAGGACGGTACAAGGAGGCCTTGGGCTACTGCACCCGCGCTTTTTTCCTCCAACACGATTTGGCTGATCAACAGATGCAGCAGCAGATAGCCGAACAGATGGTGCTCCATGACCTCCAAAAAGAAAAGACGGCGCGCGAGCGGGAACACGCACGCACACACCGGATCATCAGGATATTACTGTGGGTTATCTTCATCACGATTGTCATCACTATCCTTGCAGCCTATGCCATCATCACCAAACGACGTATAAAAGAGAAAAACTACGCGCTGGTCAAGATGATCAACGAACTGAACGCACGCAAACGAAAAGCACTTGCGTCCGCGGAGAACAAGGACACCAAAGAACTCTACCAGCAGATCTTGGAAAAGACGTTCTCTGAACGACTGTATGCAGACCAGCAGATGAACCGTGAGACCTTCGCTGCACACATGAATATCTCGCGACATGAGCTGAACGACCTCCTGTCCGCCAATACCGATGGACTTTCATTCCCGCAGTGGCTCAATAATATCCGTCTGGAGCGGGCTTGTACGCTGTTGCAAAACGAGCCGGACAAGCCCATCAAGGACATCGCGGCGGCAGTTGGTCTCACGCCGAATAACTTTCTCCGTCTCTTCCGCCAGCAATACGGCATCACTCCTACCGAGTACCGCCAGAACAGAGAAATAAGCGTTTGATATGCATACCCGTAATAGTAATTCGGACTCCCGTGGCATA
>JAFUUZ010000030.1 GCA_017471285.1 Paludibacteraceae bacterium
AAAAAATCGCATTTTGCTGCGATTTTTTTCAGTAATCAGTTGTCAGTTATCAGTGTTCAGGGGATCATCGACTTTGACGGTTCGTGGGGTGATATGCGGGGCTCTGCCGGGCTCGAAGAAAAGGACGATGTCGCTGCCGCCAAATTTAAAGAGACCCAACTCAGTACCTTGAGTTAATTGGTAATTGGTAATTGGTGATTTCTTCCAATCTGCTTGCGCCGTATGGTGATTTATAAATGTCCATTGGACGGAGGAGACTTGCTGGACGCCGACGGCGACGAGAGCAATTTTGCCCCAATCGGGGGTTCCCATAACTAAGACCCCACGGGTCTCCAGCATCTGGAAATCCGTGACGCCGAGTTGGTCATAGCGATACCTACCCTGTGCCTCATCCCAAATAATCACACCTCCGCCGGCATGGATGCCGGGTATGGTCTTACATTCCAGGACCATTCCGTCACAGGGCGCATGGAAACGGTGGTAATCGAATACATCAAGAACGATATGGGTGGTCTCACCTCCGGCAAAACACTCCCGATACGGGCTGGCGCCCAGTAGGTCCAGCCAGTTGGCTATCGTAGCCGTCTTCACCGGGGCGAAAGCGATTTCGCCATCGCAAGGAGAAAGGGATGTACGATTTGACGATGTACGATGTACGAAGGATGTACGATTGGCAGGAAGGTACGATTTACTCAGTCTGCGGGCGAAGAAATCATTCCACGAATGCCAGTTGGCGGGGGACTCGTAGCGGTCGGTGGCGAGTTCGAAACGCGCATCCGTGCGTGCGAGATTATAATAGGAGTCATTCCAGCTATCGGCAGAGTCGAGGTATTTGCCCCAAGCCGTGTTGTAGTCCTTGAGCCAGGCAGCTATGCGCGGTTCGTACTGAAGCGACGGATAGATATACCCTTTGTCCTTGAGGGCATCCAGCGGCTGGTCCAGCAGAAAATAGAAATAACCGATGTTCTGGTCAATGCGGCGGAAGAAAGAAGCATCTTCGCCTATATCCATCCCCTGCCACGGCATGCAATGTGCAAACCGCTCCACGTATGCACACCATTCGTCTATCGTCCGCACGGGGTTCGTCTCCCGGTGCGGATTGGCGATAGCGGCTTGGGCAAGGGACTGCTCCAATAAATGCTGTAATTCCAAATCGGAATTAAGCAGCGATTGGATATTTGATATTTTACATTGAATATTTGTCATTCTACCAGCCATTCGACGTATTTACGGATGAGGGACGCAAACCTTTTGATCGATTCGGGTTTATAATGGGTAGCGGAATAGCGAAATAAAAGGTATTTCTTATGCATATGTTCATGTATCTCTACATCCAAAAGGGCATAGGCGTATTTCTGCGGAGAAGAAGACAGTACCTCTATGGGTAATTGGATTAACTCAGTTAAACTCTCTTCATCTGGAACTCGCAGTATATTCACGGCATAGTTCCATCGCTTTGAGTACGGCGCCGTCAGCGTATAGGGATAGTCGCTATGGGCAATGCCTGAACGGATCTGGTTACGGGCTGCACGGATAGCCGATTCCCGATTTTCGATTCCCATTTTTCTACTAATCTTAAATGGTATATCCCGATGCAAACATCCGCAGATATGTGCGTCTTTAAGGTCTCTGCCTTCATTTGCCCAGGTCAGAGCAGCTTCATCCGTACCACAATACTCTGCGATAGCGAATGCCGTACACAAAGAAAAGATACCATCTATCGGAAGCAACTTGGTTTCTGATAATTGACGTATTTGCTCCCATTGGTCTGTGTAATCGTCCTCATAAAGGCCTACTTTGGGCAGCAATAATGTTGCGATATGTCGCCTATCAATCGTAGGTCGGACCGGGATTGACGAATCGGCGAACTCTTTTTCTAACCATTCTTTACTCTCCAAATAATGGGGAGTTGATTTACTTCGTTCATATCTCTCCACATATTCCCAATAATTATCAGCCTCCAATTCCAATCCATTATAAGCGCGCAAGAAATCATTGGCTATAATTAGTATACTCATACCATCAGCTATCAACACATTAATCTTCCCCTTTAAATACAAGTCTTCACCTTTTGTATATAGAGACAAATCAAAATAACGACCATGTAAAGAGTCTAATGTCTCTCCTTTATATTGCCGTCCTCTCCAATTCAATCGAGTTTGAAAAACAGGATGGTTCTCTATTGTGCGTTTAATCGCATTCAGAACATGATCTTTTTCTGCTGCTCCCCCACGCCAACAAAGAGTGCGCGAAAGGCCATAGGCAAACGGCATCCATCGCATCATATCATAGATATATTGCGAAAAGGGAAGAAGAGGATATGTCAATCTCCGATCGGACAAGTGATAATTGATTATTTATGATTGATAACTTTAGATTTGCGAATGATAACCACTATTATTCCTCCGGCAATGATAACCAACAATAAGATACCGCATAACTGCGGAGTGAACCAAGGCTTGGAAACCACAACCGGTTCGGCTTCTACCAAATCCCCCACATAGGCCAACAGAGGCTGACCATCAAGAGACGCAAAAGACCACACTTCCAATAAATCCATCGGCATAATGACTTTTTGCTTTGGTCTCCTGCATTTGCTAAATTCACGACTTGCAATTATCTTAAATCCCAAGGCCGTCCACGGATAATTAGATAGATGCTGTTGCACAATCTCGGATGCCGATTGCGTATAATATTTATCAGGCCAATGATATGCTATTGTATCCGGACGCAATGCCCGTTCTACATATCGTAAAATCGTATTGGCACAACCGTATTTCACAAGATTCAGTTGCATTTCGTTCTCGTGCATTACATGATTATCCATCTGTTCCCAAAGGCGCAATTCCGCCTCTGCTGGCAAATTAAGTTGATACTCATGCACAGCGCGCTGCCATATCCGATAATCTTCCAGATACCCGTCCGTAGGAACCGCACGCATGCCCATTCTCAGATTCCCCGTAATAAAATCCCATACTTGCCCTTTAACACGTTCGCTCTCATAACTGCAACAATAATCCAAACCGAAGGTGGGACATTGAAGACGCAGAAAAGCATGGCCGGTAATCCCCAGATAATCCTGGCTTTGATCCGTCGGATCCGCCACACACAGACTCACCGTCACGAAATCCGGCGCGAGGCGGTCGATCGTATCATTGAACCCCTGCGCGGCATTACGTTCCGCTACGGACATCTCTTCTCCGCGCATCCCGAGCGATAAAAGGATGACTGCTATTGCAACTATTATTTTTCTCATTTGCATGAATATATATATTGCTTTATCAAGATCACACCTAAAGACAAAGCCAACAGGATATGCGGCCAATCAACCAGCACATGGCCAAACAGTATCTCTCCTGCCATAGCAGCACACCAGCCGAACAATACGACCGCCCACGGCATAGCCCAATAACGACGCCAATGCCAACAGAGAGCCGGAAGTAAATTGAACGGGATGATCAGCCAGTTCCAATCCGTACACGGCAAACGGGAAAAGGCGACAAGGTACGTTGTCAACAAGCCGAATGCAGTGGTAATAGTCAGAACCAGACAATCTACTGCTATTCCTGCTATGCGTATGGTTTGACGGGTGGTCCGCAGCGCCGCCAGACTGCCTATCGACAGGAGTAACAACAGGATACTGACTAACAACGGCGTACACCATGGCGCATTATTCTCGCGCACGGCATCTAACAAGACCCTGGATTCTTCCGCTAACACCGACTCGCCGTTATCCAAAGCCGCCTCCTGCCACACTTCTACCAGGTCCTCAGGCACAATCAGTTTCTTCTCACAAGGACATTGTTTGTCTGCATCCGCACCGATAAGGAAATAGGAGACAAACTCCTGCCATGGGAAGTCCTTCACATACATACAGCCTAACTCACGCAGTGTGTGTTCTGTATATTTTTCGCTCCATGGCGCATAGTGAATAGCGTCCTGCCCTATCGCCTCATGCATTACATCGACTATCGACTTGGCGCATCCGCGACGGAAATAATCATACGGCAGGTTCGTTCCGTGGGCTACCCGGCGGTCCATCACCTCCCATAGTTTTTGTTCCTGCACCGGGCTTAGATTCAACGCATATTCACGAACTCCCCGCCCCTTGATAGCATATATTTTCAAGAACAAATCCGCCGGATAAGCATACATACCCATCTTTAGATTGCCTTGCAGGAATGTCCATATCTTGTTGCGGACGTTCTCACTCTCGTAAGTGAATATATAATCCAGATCATATGCCGGGCATTGGAGATGCAGCGCCGCGTGGCCGAGCGTAGAGTAGAGCGTTTCGTCGGGGTCGCAGACCACCAGACCGACCGTCACAAAATCCGGCGCGAGGCGGTCGATCGTGTCATTGAACCCCTGCGCGGCATTGCGTTCGGCTACGGTTGGATCTGCTTCTGCGGCGCAGGCTGTTCCCCACCCGAACGCCACGGAGAAAAGCAGAAACACAACAGCAAAAAACTTCCGTTTCATATTTAGCGATCTGTATTCAGTAAAATCGGTATTGATATAAATATCTTTTATTTCCGCCACAAAGGTACTGCTTTTTTCTCATATAGGCAAGAAAAATCGCATTTTGTTGCGATTTTCGAGTTAGGGATTAGGGAATCAGGAAACGTGTCATTTCCTGATTAGAGATGCCGCATTGACCGGCGACTTGGCGGGCATGGGTCATTGCTCCGCGCACCTCATCAATAATCCGCCTTGCCTGGTCATCGCTCAATAAATAATCGGATGCCGCAGATGATAACACCTCTAATGAAGAATCGTTACTATCGCGTGATACAAGCAGACTTTGCGTGTTAAAATCGGACGGATTAAGATCGTAGGCAGGAGACCATACCCACCCTCTTTCCGTTAGCAAAAAGCCGTGATTACGGAAATGGTCATCATGGTTATGAATACATATGGAGAAAGCCACACGTCTATATAACTGCTCCAGCGCTCCCCGGGGATCCACAAAGCCGGCATTCCCGACAATCACATCCACTATATCCAAATAACCATTCCCGGTTGCAGCATCCGCCCCGTCTTGCAATCCGCAAAGCGTCATCGCAGACGCGAAATGAATGCGCTGCTCACCATCTCTATCGAAACGCCTGGATAACAGGGTGTGGTACTTCTGCCCCGGCAGTGTCAATAACCGCATCTCAGGCACTTCGATGCCCGCTCTACGCGCCATTTGATGCGTCCAGAATTCCCATAACGCCACATCATAATCGTCATTAACAGAAGGTATCTTAGCTATCCATAATGAACCATCCGTATCTCTTACATTCGCTTTGGGTCGCGCTCCGCCCAAAGAAGAGCCCTGCCTATATAAATTCAGCAACCATTCTTCATTTATTGCGATTCCTTGTTCATCCTGCCGCTCATACATCTGCGCCATGTTTACGAACTCACGCAGAAAAGCCAAAGGAGGCACCGGCGTATCGGCAAACTGCGTTCCTAATAATTGCTCTCCCTCGCGCAGAAGCAAAGCTCCCATACGTGTTGTGTCGTCTATCTGCGTCAGATAATCGATGTCCGTCAGATGCCGCACGGGGCGTCCCTCGCGCTCCGCCAGCAGGCGCTCGCGCTTGTCTATCAGTCTCCTGCCCCATCCATCCGGCATCGCATCCTGTAGAAAACCAAACAAACGCCCCGATCCATACTGCGGACCCGCTGCATTCTGCAAATCTCCGCTTAATTGAATATTTCGGTTATCGTGGAGCCATTGCACATTGTATTCCCATTGATATGCTGCATTCCCGCGTATCATATCATACCCGAGCGTTCCCACTGACGTTGCCGGATGGAGAACCTTAGAGTCCATATCTATTTGAATGTATTTCATTTCTTAGATGCTCTTTGGCGGTGTTTCAGATCCAGATCCTGCAGCGTACGCCCCATCTCGTCGTCTTTGGCAAGAAATAGAATACTCTCATCCAATCCCAGCGCAAACAAGATGCGCAGGTAGATACCGATAGCTACCGTTGGAGTTCCTCTCTCCACGCGCATCACCGTCAATTCGCTGCAACTCGCCCGTTCGGCTATCTGCGCTATACTCAAATCTCTGCGCAACCGCGCCAGACGAATCTGTTCGCCTACTATATGCAGGTTCTGCTCTGCTCTGCGTGGCAGTTTATTTGCTATCGTACTCTTAGACATATGCGTAATCTATCTTATAATAAAACAACATCAAAACTCTACTATATTTTATGATATTTTAAATTTCCTGCAAAGGTACTGCTTTTTTCTCATATATGCAAGAGATTGAATGATTTTTCTGTATTTTTGCGTCACGGCGATATTGCCGGAACAAACAAAAACAACAGAATCATGAACATCAACGATTATTATGAAAGTACGCAAGAGCGCAGAAACAGACGGAACAAAGACATCAAAGCAATGTTTCAGGAACTTTGTATCAATCAAAACGTGCCATGCATGGAAGCCTATGAGATCGTAGGATACTATTTTTACCTCTCTGCTATGGAGGTTCGCAGGATTATTGCTAATGCCAATAAAAACTGTTCAAATTGAACACTGCCTATTCGCCGCAAAGCAGTACCTTTGTCGTCGGAAGCGGCAATCCATGACTGCGTTACTGCGTAACTTGTATAATGGTTGCGCTTCCTCCTCTTCCCACAGATTAAAATCTGCGGGAGCCCTAAAAGAGACACCGATTAATAAACAAGCGGCAATCCATGAAAAAGAAAGCCGATAAAAGAAAAGAAGCAAAAGAAAATAAAAATACATAAGGTGTTACATAAAGGTGTTACGTAATAGATGTACCACCCTGTGTAACACCGGATTTAACAATTTAACAGTTTAACAATTTAACATGTATGGAAACATTTAACGAACTATGGCTGTTGCTCCGGGAGCACGGATCCAGCAACAAACGCGAGCAGGAATGTGCCGCGCTATGGGCGACTTATCCGCCCGGACTGCAACAGCAGATCTACGATGCGATCCGCATCAAGTTAGCGCAGAAGAAATTTGTGCATTACGATCCCTTACGCGCCATCCGGGAGAACGCGCAGGCTGTCAGCCCAAAGACGCTCTCCTACGCCGCCTACTACAAACGCTACGGCACAACAGAACCCCGGGACGGATGGAAGATGGCTAATCCTACCGGCAACAAAGTGATCTACATCCGATGTGGTACCGGCGTGGGGCCGAGGTCGTCCTAGGGTGGTCGCGTGATGGTCGCGAGATGATTGCGAGATGGTCGCGTTGGCAACCCGATGCTAATTCGGCGGTGCTTTGCGACGTATAAGCCGGATAGTATCTGGTAATGGACGAAGAAAGAAAACGGCGGCAAAAATGCCACCGAACAGAACAAATAAAGGAAAAAGAAACATAATGAAAGGAGATAAAAAATGGGGAAAGTGGATTTTGAAGCAGGGATAGAGTTCCTGCGGGGCAGCGTATGCAAGACGGACAAGTACTACATCCGGCGTTACCGGGGTAAGAACGGGAAGGTCCGGTATATAGTACAAGCCAAGCCAGACCGATCGGGGCATAAGGCGACGCCTGCTGAGTCAGCGAACAGAAAAGCGTTCGGGAAGCGTTACGGGACGGGGAGGAAGAAATTTAATTGATAATTGATA